>DASQHA010000112.1:0-4713 GCA_035632335.1 Terriglobales bacterium | reverse complement strand
TCCCAAGACATTCGGAGCGGAAACGGCAGGCGCACCCGCTCCAGATAGTCCAGTTGCCAGCGCGTCTCCAGTTGCCCATCCGTCCCGACATAGTCGTTGATATCTCCGAAGACACTGATGATCTGGTTCAGGCCGTGGGGCGCGGTCAGCGGCGATTCGGTCGCTGGCGCGGGCGGCGTTCCAGCCTTCGTGATCAACGGTTTCTTCATTTTCAGGACTCGTCTTCCGCACGACAGGGTCGAACGCGATGCCTGCCGTATAATTGCCAGTTCCAAACGGGGGGAAGCTTTTGGCTTACGACGACTTGCGAGCGTGGATCGCGGCGCTGGAACGGGCGGGTGAACTAAAGACCATTCGCGCCGAAGTGGACCCGATCCTCGAAATCACCGAAATCGCCGACCGGGTAAGCAAAGGCAAGCTTCCAGGAGCTCCCGGCGGCCCGGCTTTGCTCTTCCAGAACATCAAGGGTCATCCCGGATCGCAGGTTCTCATCAATCAGTTTGGTTCGGCGCGCCGCATGAATCTTGCGCTCGAGGTGGACCGCCTCGACCAGGTGGCCGACCGCATCCGGGCATTCATGGACGTGAAGTCTCCGCAAGGCTTTCTGGACAAAGTAAAAATGCTCCCCATGCTGGCCGAGATGGGCAAATTTTTTCCCAAGACCGTGCCTACCGGTCCGTGCAAGGAAGTGATCGAGCGCGAGCATGGTTCGCTGCTCGATTTCCCCATCCTGCAATGCTGGCCCATGGACGCGGGCCGCTTCATCACCCTGCCGTGCGTGGTCTCACGCGATCCCAAGACCGGGAAGCGCAACGTCGGCATGTACCGTTTGCAGGTTTACGACGAACGCACCACCGGCATGCACTGGCAGCGCCAGAAGGTCGGCGCGGAACATTTCCGCGAGGCCTTGCGGAGGGCGGCGCAAAGCAGCGCGGGCGCCACGGCCCGGGCCAGCACCGCGGTCGATGTCATGGCCAGAACCTCCGGCGGCGCAGTCCTGATCGAAGGCGACCGTCCCGCCGGCAAGATGGAGGTCGCAGTGGCCATCGGCACCGACCCGGCCATCACTTTTTCCGCGATCGTCCCCGCCCCGCCCGACGTTGAGGAGTACCTGATCGCCGGCTTCCTGCGCCAGCAGCCGGTGGAGCTGGTGAAGTGCGAAACCGTCGATCTCGAAGTTCCCGCCACCGCGGAGATCGTGCTCGAAGGCCACGTGCACCTCGACGAACTGCGCAGCGAAGGCCCTTTCGGCGACCACACCGGCTTTTATTCGCTGGAAGATCTATATCCGGTGTTTCACGTGTCCTGCATCACGCACCGCAAGAATCCCATCTACTCGACGACGATTGTGGGGAAGCCGCCGATGGAGGACGGGTGGATGGGCAAAGCGGTCGAGCGCATTTTCCTGCCGCTGATGCGGCTGACGATTCCGGAACTGGTGGACATCAATCTTCCGCTCGAAGGCGTCTTCCACAACCTGATGCTGGTTTCGATCCGGAAATCTTATCCGGGACAGGCGCGCAAGGTGATGAACGCCGTATGGTCGCTCGGCCAGGCCATGTTCACCAAGTGCATCATCGTGGTGGATGAAGACGTGAACGTGCAGGACCTGGGCGAGGTCACGCTGAAGGTGTTAAACCACATTGACCCGGAGCGTGATATTCAGTTCACGCTGGGCCCGGTCGATTCTTTGGACCATTCTTCGCGGCTGCCGAATTACGGCTCGAAGATGGGGATTGACGCCACCCGCAAATGGCCCAGCGAGGGCTTTAGCCGTCCCTGGCCCGATGAAATCCTGATGGACGAAAAGACCAAAGCCCTGGTGGACAAGAAATGGAAAGACCTGGGCCTGGAATAGCCGCCTACTTCTGCGGCCTCGACTCCGGCGGCACCAACCCGGCAACGCGGTAGTAAACCACCAGCTGGCCGTAGTGTTCCGCGGAGTGCTCGATCAGTTCGTAGGCGAGATCCAGCAGAGGCAGGGTCTCGTGCGATTCGAAACTGACGACCGTTTTTGCCATTCCGACGTCACCCTTCTCTTTGATCATGGCTGCGCCATCGGCGAACGACTTCTTCACATAGGCGACGACGGCAGCTTTGGTCTTGTAGTGGGCGCGCGATTCGTCGTCGACCGGTTTCTCTCCCTTGGCGATTGCGGTGAAAAGATCGTTTGATCCGGCCGCGTGCAGCAGTTGCTCGGCAAAGCTGCGCTGCGCCGGGGTGGGTTTGAAGTCGTACTTGTCTTCGGGAAAATCCTCCGCCATGGCAATCAGCTTGCGCCCAATGTCGTTCCACAATTCCAGGACAGCCTGGGAGGATGTGAGCGTCTTGCCGGCGTTTTGTGCCCACAGCACCGACGTAAGCAGGGAAGCGGTGAGTACGGCTTTTGCGAAGCGGCTTTTCATTGAGCAGCCTCCGATGGATTTGCCACGCGGGCCGGGGGCGCGGCGGCACAACCTTACCTTGGTTGATTGAGGCCGTCAAATCCCAATCCCTGCATCGCTTGCCTCGCTGCCGCAAGAGCGTGGGCGCTCGCGCCTGCATTTATCTTGGGAGGAGACGGCCCAGCGCTTGCGAGCTGGTCAGGTTTCGAGTTTCGAAATCGGTTTTCATCAAATCCCAGGCTTCGCGATATTTTTCGTAGCGGCCGCCGTAGCGGCTCCCGGTGGGATAAAACTTGAGGTGCACGCGCGGCGCGAAGGCCTCGATCGGGACCACGTACCAGGCGTCTTCCGCGACGATGTAGGCGACCAACATGTCAATCTGATCGGCCGTGTAGGACTTCTTGTTATGCGAGCTTCCGCCAACGGCATTGATCGTATAGCTATGGGCGCGCATCACGTAGGTGGATTTGACCTGCACGCGCCAGAGTCGCGTCCCCGAATCCAGGATGAAGTCGTAGCGTTCGCTGTCTCCGCAGGGTTTGGCGACGCCGAATCCGAGGCCCGCAGCCTTGAACATGAATCCCATCTCGGCCAACTCGCCCCGCTGTTTGCGAGTGCCTTTTTGAGCCTTGCCCTTTCTGTCCCGCCCGGCGCGCTGCCCGGCGGGAACTTCCGCGCTGTTTTCCATGGCCCCAACTCAAGAGGCGCGGGCGCTGGGCCTGCGCTTCTACTTCCGGAGAGCGCACATTTCAGGTGCGCTCGCACGGCGTGGGTAGGGCACGCATTTCGGATGCGCCGGACTGGTCACAAACCACGCCGGCATCAGCCTTCGACTGCTCACGGAACAGGTTCCTGAAAACCGTGTCCTTTAGAGCTGCAGCCGTTTCGAGTTTTCCTGGGCAATTTTAAGGCGACTGGGAAACCCGTGATCGCGTCCCCGCATTTGCCGGTGGCCGGCACGCCCAAACAAGAAAAGGCGCGAGCTCGTCGCCCGCGCCTGATATTTACTTTCTAGTTATAGGATAGCAGTTGCCGCAGGGTGAATGGGACAGGGCGGGCCAAAGTATTGTGTCCGGCGAATGAAGGGGTTGAAGGGGAAAAGGGCGGGCAGGGGATTGACAAAATAAATCCCCGCCCAAGCAAAGCTTGGACGGGGCAAGCGCGAGCGAGATTTCAGTCCTTGCTGGGTCTCTTCGGGGTCAGATCGCAAGCCTGTTTCACTCGGTCGAGGTCGAGGCCGGCGGGGGAAAACTCCGCGATTTCGGGGCCGTTGCGGCCGCGGATTTCCACCTTGAAGATATGAGCTCCGATCAATTCGCGAGTCGTGCCTTTGTCGACGGAGAGAAAACGGCCGCGAATCCAGTTCCAGCCGTGATAGCTGTGCGCGTCGTCGACCCGCACCATCACGCGCATCTGGGGCTGTCCCCAAAAGCCGGGGCGGTTGGGCGGGCCGAGGCGGATGCCGGGATTGAAGTCAGTGTAGGTGTGCTTGCCGTCGGTGCAGGTGATTTCGATGCGCGGCTTGTAGTCGGGATCTTCTCTGAGATAGTTGTCGGCCAGAAGCTCGAAGCGAACTTTTTTGGCGGCGGTCATCTTGTCTTCGGAATGGAACACCATCCATTTTCCTCCGGCGCTGACGCCGTCACTCTCGCCCTGATAGGGGCTGAAGGCGACGCTCTGAGCGCTGACAGCCAGGGCAGCCGAGGAAATCAAGGCCAGGGCGAGAAGGAATGTGAGGGATGGGGCAAATCGTTTTCGTCCACTACGTCCACAAAAAAGGCTCGAGGGTTTCAATCTTTTCCTCCACGCATGCATGATTACTATTACCTGTATTGAACCCGCGAGAGCAAACAAAAGTTGCCTGGCGTGCGCACCGCGGGTAACGAAAGATTCCGCGGAAGGGCGGTGGCTGGCCGAAAACCACCACCCCTGGTGGAATTGGGCCATGGGAGGGCTGCAAGGGTTTGCCTACTGGGTGCGGTGCGCGATCGGAGTTGTTGAGAACAGTGGGGTAATTGAGTTGCGGCTTTCCATCCATCATTGGCCCTTGAGATGCATCTTCTGTGATGGCGATTTCTGTGTCCGCACAACTCGGGGCGGGAACGGGAATCCGATTTGACAGGGCTGGAATTGGCAGAAGGCTCCGCCATTGATAGTGCGCTGCCACGCTCGAAGGGGGACAAGTTTATGAATAAATGCGGTTGGCTTAAATCCCTGATCGTGTTTGCTGCTTCCACAACTCTGGCTCTGACACCGAATCCGGCGCTGGCCCAGCGCGGCGGTCACGGCGGTGGCGGTGGAGGAGGCTTCCACGGTGGCGGCGGTGGCG
>DASQHA010000111.1:0-17223 GCA_035632335.1 Terriglobales bacterium | reverse complement strand
AAGACGCCACCACGGACCCACAGGTTCTTTCCAGGGAAGAGCCCGCGCGGGCGAGTTGCCCGCGGCCACACAGTCCGAACAGCGTATCGGATCTTCGGGGGATGTGGAAACCAGCGGGCCGGCCTCAGGCTCTCAACTTTTTCTTCGGGTGCTTGCCGTGGCCGGCGCTGAGTCCGAGGCTTTCCGCTTCTTTCTCGTCCTGCAAATCGGCCAGCAACCCCTCGTCGGTCAGATCGAGCGGCCGGGAATTCTCGGCGCGGCCAGGCTCATTGCCGTCTGCACCCGCATGGCCGACAATATAAAAGAAGAGGCTGGCGCGGTACGGACGAACCAGGGTGCGCAGCAGAGGGGATCAACTTGGCGACTCCCGGGGCGGGCAGATTTCAAACATGCACACTGTAGCGCCGGGGCCGCATTTTTCGCAATTTCAAAAACATTTACACGTACTGCTCGGACAGCATCTGGGCGGCGCTTTCGTCGAGCTGTTCGGCGCGTCGCACCTCTTCGAAGCGTGCCAGCAAGTCATCGGGACGCAGCCGCCGTTTTTCAGCGCCTTGAAAATCGTGGATGATCTGGCCGCGGTGCATCATGATCAACCGGTCCCCCAGGCTCGCCGCCTGGTGCATGGAGTGGGTCACCATCAATGCGGTCAGTTGGTCGCGCTCGATGACCTGCTCGGTCAGGGCGATGACCAGGTCGGCGCTTTTGGGATCAAGGGCCGCGGTGTGCTCGTCCAGCAGAAGCAGTTCAGGACGCAACCACGTCGCCATGAGCAGCGTGAGCGCCTGGCGCTGTCCGCCGGAAAGACTTCCAATCGCGTTCTCCAGCCGGTTTTCGAGTCCCATGTTCAGCCGGCTGACTTCGTCGCGCATTCTGCCCACCAGCGACGCTTTCAGCCCCCAGCCCAGGCCACGGCGGCGGCCGCGCCGGGCGGCAAGACTGAGGTTCTCCTCGATGGTAAGGCTGGGCGAGGTGCCGCTGAACGGATTCTGAAACACGCGCCCGATCAGTTCGGCGCGCGCATGCTCGGGCCAGCGCGTCACGTCGCGCCCCGCCAGCCGGATGCTGCCTTCATCCACCAGGAACGTTCCCGCGACGGCATTCAGCAGCGTGGATTTCCCCGAACCGTTGGTCCCGATAATGACCACCCAGGAACCAGCCGCCAGTTCAAGGCTCACGCCGCGCAGGGAACGGACTTCGTTGGGAGTATCCGGATTAAACGTCTTCGAGATGCCCTGGATCTCAAGCATGCGCGCTCCGCAGGTGCTTCTTGCGCAGGAACTGAGGCACGATGAGGGCGCAGAAGACGAACATGGCGGTGATCAGCTTCAAGTCGTTGGGGCTAAGCCCCCAGCGCAAGGCCACGGCCACCAACAGGCGGAACAGCACAGAACCCATTACCGCGCCGACAATCGTCGTGCCCAACTGGTTGGTCCCCACCAGCGCCTCCCCGATGATGACGCTGGCCAGGCCCCAGACCACCATCCCGATGCCCATGCCCACGTCCGCAAAGCCCTGGTATTGCGCCAGCAGAGCTCCGGAGAGCGCCACGAATCCGTTCGAGATCGCCACCCCGAACACGATCATGCTGGCGTCGTTGACGCCCAGCGCCCGGATCATTTGCACGTTGTCGCCGGTGGCTCGCATGGCCATGCCGAGGTTGGTGCGCAGGAACAGATACAGCAACGCTCCGGTGAGCGCCACCACCAGCCCGACCGCGGCCAGCACCGACGCGTCGCGCACGCTGACGTCCCAGCCCGCCAGGCCAAAGCTGGTGGCCCCGCGCATGAGCTTCACTCCGATCTGCTCCGACTGCGTCGCCAGCGTGGTCACCGAAAGCAGCGGAACATTGCTCTTGCCCATGATGTGCAGGTTGATGGAATAGAGCGCCGTCATTACCAGAATTCCGGAGAGCAGCGAGTTGATTTTGAACCGGGTATAGAGCGTGCCGGTGCATGCGCCCGCGAGCATTCCGGCGACGAATGCGGCCAGCGAGGCCAGCAGCGGGTTGGCGCCGCGCGCCATCAGGGTCGCGGCGACGGCTGCGCCGAGGGTGATCGAGCCATCCGCCGTGATATCCGGAAACGCAAAAATCCGGAAACTGATAAACACGCCCAGGGCCAGCAGCGAGAGAATGAAGCCAATGGTGAAGGTGCCGATCAGCAGGTTCATATCGGTTCGAGTCTCATCGGATGTCAGACGCCGCGCCGATCCAGCATGCGCCCCGGACAAATTCGCTCTGCTGCGGCCCGGCCTCGCGGTCATCGGTCAGCAAGTGCAGCACGCCCTGCAGGGTTTCCGTCTCGAACAATGCTGTGACCGTGGAATTCAGATCGATGCTTCCCTTCTGGAGCGGGCGATAGGAAAATGCGGCGGCATGGAAGTGCCCGAGCAGGCCGGCTTCGGCCCGCAGCGGCCGAAGCAGCGGAGCCAGCGGCGCGCACTCGGAACCGGCGGCCACGCCTGAGATCAATGCCAGCGAGCGCGGGTAAAGCCGTTCCGTGGAGAACGACAGCCAGGAACGCACTTCGGGATATTTGAACGGGGCATCGTTCACTCCCGTGGCCGCCGCCGGAGAACGGCGGAGGGCCGCTCCCACCAGTCCCGCCGATTCGACCACCATCACCATCCCAATGGCGGGCGCGCCCGAAACCTCCAACCCGGTGCGCACCAACTCCGAGAGCGCGATGGGACTCTCGACGGCGCTGGTTTCGAAGCGCATCAGGTGGCTGAATCCGCCTTCGCATCGCAGCCCGTAAAGCACGCTCATCTGCGGCACCAGTTCGCCGCTGGAAACCATGAAATCCGGCACATTGGTTCCGTCGGTAGGCAAATACGCGGCCGAGCCGCCCACCGCCAGGAATTCACCAAAGCGCGTCCGCGCATCCTCGAAGCCGTGGCCGAAGGCCCCCAATCCGAAGCCGAAAGTAGACGGCGGAAAGGCGACCGTCTCGCAATCTTCCGCGGCGAAGCGGCAACCCGCCAGCCGGCCCGGGTCGCCGATTCGGCGGCAGACCAGCGGCTTGCCCGGAGCACATTCGAAGACTTCGAAAACCCCCGCGGGAGAGGAAAACCGGTGCACTTCGACCTTGTGCACCGGCGGCGCAACCGGCGTCGTCTGGGCCAGCAGGATGGTCGAGAGCCGGCACAGGTCCAACACCTGCTTCACCCGCTCCGAAGGGCTGGTGATGACAAAACTGCCGCCAATGCCCTTCAGCTGAGTGTGAAAATTCACCAGCAAGCCGACGCCGGCGGAACTAAGAAAAGAAATCTCGGATAAATTCAAGTGAATGCCGTGCGCACCTCCGCGGATCACCTCCTCCAGGTTGCCCCGCAGGTGCTCGGTCCAATAGTTGTCCAGGCGTCCCTTCACTTTGACTTCAAGCGCATCCCCGAGTTGTTGGGTCACGATTTCCATGGCAGGGCGGCTAGGGACGTAGACTTTTCTGCGAGAACTCGGGAGGGATGGAGAGTCCGAGTTGTGCCGCGTTGCTGCGGCTGACGGCCATTTCCTCGACGGCCACTTCCTGCAATGGCAAGTCCTTGGGATCTGCGCCGAGCAGGACCCGGCCTGCCAGCTTTCCGGCCGCCAGGGCAGCGGATTGCAGGCTGATGCCGAGGCACGCCAGCCCGCCGCGGGGCAGGTCGGAACATTCGTCGGTGATCAGCGGCAGGCGCGCATCCTTCGCGCCTTTCACCGCCCCTTCATAGCCCTCGATGGCGGTGTTGTCTCCCGGCACCCACACCGCCTGGATGTCCCGTCCCGCCAGGATCTGCACCGCCTGCAGGACTTCGTTCGAGCCCGCGATGGCGACCTCCTCCAGTCTCACGCCGCGCTCTCGAAATATCCCGCGGGCTACCGACAGCTCTTTCGCTGAATTGGCCTCCGCCGGGTTATACATGGTTCCTACGGCGCGCAATCCGGGAATCAGCTTCTGCATCATATCCAGGCTGTGGCTGACCGGCGGAAAACTGCCGACGCCGGAAACAAAGGCCAGGTGGTCGGTGCGGCTCTTGCCCGCTCCCGCCGCGATCGGATCAGTCACGCAGGTAAACACCACCGGCTTGTGCTTTACCTTGTTGCAGGCCCCGGCCAGGCAGGGGGTCGTGATGGTCATAATAAGGTCGACGTCGGAACTGTCGTAATTCTGGAGGATGGCGGGAATGTTGATCATCTCGCCCTGAGCATCAGCCCGGCGAACTTCCAGGTTTTTGCCCTCGTCGAACCCGCTGGCTTTCAGGCCGTCGATCAGGCCCTGAATGCACATATCGGTACCGACGTCCCGCGCGAAGTAAACGATCGCGGCTTTCACCACTCTGGCGCTTGCGCCGGTCTCGGCACGGGCCTTGGCGGCGGCGGCGGAAGCCGTGGTCCGATGCCCCAAGTCGGAGAGCAGCAGTATCGCCGAGAACAGCGCGATCAGCCCGAACCCCAGCGCCAACCTCTTGAGTGTGGCCCACACCGCTTTTTGCTCGAAGAAGCGCATGACGCCCGCAGCGGACTCCCTGGTGAGGCGACATTATACTGGTCATCGCTGATCCGCACAGGAAAGTAAGCGGATCCTCATCTTTGACCGGACCCCTGGCCGGAACCGAGACCTCAGACGATATCGTGTAAGATTCAGATTGCCGGGGGCTCCAATGAGAATCGATCTCAAGCTGGTTTGCTGTTTTCTGTTGTTTGCTCTCCTCAGCGGCTGCAAGAAAAGCGACACCACCCAGGAAAGTTCCGCACCCAGTACCCCGGCGAGCACCAATGCCGCCCCGGTGACCACCGCGCCGGCCGCGCCCGTGAGCACAGACGCCGGCTCATCGGCTGACACCACCGCCAAACTGGCTGCCGCCGACTGGGCCATAAAACAAGATGAAATTAAGAAAGACCCGAATGGACAGTGGGCCATTCAGGCCACCGCATCCTCAAGCTACAACGACGCCAAGGATGCCGAGGCCTGGTCTGCCAACCAGGCGACCGGGGCGCCCAACGTCGATAAGTTCGGGGACGACGGAGCCGCCTGGACGTCCAAAACTCCGGATGGCGGCATTGAGTGGCTGGATTTGAAGTATGCCAAACCAGTGCACGCGACCGAAGTGCGGGTTCGCGAGTCGTGCGGCTCGGGGGCAGTGATCAAGGTTGAAATTTATGATGAGATGGGTCAGGCCCATGCCGTCTGGCAAGGCGCCGATCCAACTACGGAATTGAACTATTTCATGGTGAAATTCCCCAAGACGACATTCAAGACCGACCGGGTCAAGATCACGCTCGCCACCAACGTCGTCCCCGGCTGGAATGAGATCGACGCCGTTCAACTCGTGGGCATCGATCAATAGCCGCGCTATCGAACACGCGTTGCGAAGCCGAGCCGAACGTCTGGCCTCGCCCAGTCGAAGCGAGGCCTGGACTCGAAAAGCAGCTTCTTGTAGCATCCCCGCATGAGAAAGGTGAAATCCGGCAATCGCCGTTCTGCCCGGATGGGCTGCGGCGCTGCGAAAAACGTCGACGAATACCTGGCCGGCGTCCCGGAGCCCGCCCGCAGCACCCTGAAACAGATTCGCGCCGCCATCCGGTCCGCCGCGCCCGCGGAGGCTACCGAAGCCATCAGCTATGGGATGCCGGCCTTCAAGTACAAGGGAACGCTGGTGTGGTTTGCCGCGTTTTCAGACCATTGCAGTTTCTTCCCTACCGCGCCCGTGATGGAGGCGTTCAAGAACGAACTTAAGGATTTCTCCACCTCGAAAGGGACCATCCGGTTCCCCGCCGACAAGCCACTCCCGAATGCCCTGGTGAAGAAGCTGGTAAAAGCCCGGGTCGCGAATGTGTCGGCAAAAAAACGGTGACGTTTTTGCCGCGACCCGAAGATTTGACTCCGTCGCCGCTCTGGTCTCCACTCGGATGCAAAAATCCAGGCTACCCACCCGGTCATCCAGGACGAGCGTTGTTTCGCCATGGGCAAAGGTAGCTTCTGGAAGCCGCAGCTTACCCAGCTCCTGGCATCCTCAATCACGTCCAGCTATACCGGCCACAACAGCCTTAATCGTTCCGAATCCTGAGTAGAGGGAGGGCGCAGCGCCACGCCTAGAGTACCGGCCAACTTTGTAGGTTACGCATTGTCGCCACGGGCGCTCGGTTGCGCTCTTTGTGTTCGGCCTCACGCCTTATTCGACTCGCCAGGGAGAGCGCTCGGGCCAATGCCGTAACACCTCGGTCGCCCACTCAGTCGACTTATCGGTGTGACACAAAGTACATGGATTGGGAATTTTGTACTTGTCTGTCATCTCAGGCGTTATGAACTTGAAGGTGTGAGCATGGACCTTTAAGTCCCCAAGAGTCGTCTGAATCTGCGGCATATGGCACGCCACGCACTGGCTTCCGGCGCTGCCGACTTTGTGATGAGTGTGTTCTTCCAGTGTGGCGGTACGCGGTCCGTTGAGCGACAAGGGACCGTGGCAATCCAGACATATCTTGTCCGCCGGCTTTCGCAATTGGGCATAATTCCCGGTGCCGTGAACGTCATGGCAACTGAAACATGTGATGCCGCGGCGGTACATGACGCTCTGCACAAAATCGTTGCCTTGCATCCGATTCTTGTGCGCGGTGCCGTCCGGAAAATGCGTGAAGCTTGCCTCGCCCAGGGTGTGGTCCTCTAGTTTCCAGAAGTCCTGCAGCCTGAGTCCAACCCGATAACCGACGGGCCAGTCGTAGTACTTCCCTTCGATGGGATTGGCGACAGGCCTTCCCTGAGAGTGGCACTGGATGCAGCTGTCACTGGCCGCTACATAATCCATACGGGCCGGATTGAGGATGTTCCCGCGGTCTGGATGCTCAACGTGCTCGCTGCCCGGGCCGTGGCAGCGTTCGCAGCCCACGTTCCACTCAACTACTTGTTTCGTGTGGATGTCGTAGTCGACGGAATGGCACCCGTCGCACGTGGGTCCGGTCGGTCTCCGCATGTTGTCCGGAGGATAAAAAGGCTCCCACCAATCTGCTCCCTTGGGGACGAAATAGGGGCGCCACACGCGATTGATAATGTCCCACTGAGCGGGCTCGGGAAAATAATCGTCGCCAATTTTCGTGAAGTACCGTTGCTTCCAGATGCTGCCGTAAACAAACACAACCTGGTCTTTTGTGAACTTGGCAATAGGATCGGTGGCGAGGTCCGGGATGATGGCGTCGGGATGTTCCCGGGGATCACGCACGACATTTGCCATCGCCGTTTTCTTCCAACGCTCGTATATGCGGGCATGGCATTTTTCACAAGCCCGAGAGCCGACGTAGCTCGCGGAACTCAGATTTCTTTGCTGTTGGGTTTCCTGGGCCGCCAGCGGGCGCAGATCACGGATGAAAAGAACGAGCTTCCAGCTGTCGTCTTCGGTCTCCTGATGGGGATGGCTCCAGGCGGGCATCCCGGTCAACTGAACTCCGTTTGCGATGATGTAATGAAGTTCCCCGTCCGTGAGGTTTTGCGTTTGCGGAGAAAGCAGATCCGGGACCCTGGGATACAGGCTTTGGCCAATTTGAGTCTGCCCCCTGCCGTCGCTGCCGTGACAAATTGCACAGCGCGCCGTGAAATGTTCGCGTGCATCTTGCAGTATCTCCGGCGTGGCGCTCCAGGGATTCTTTTGGTTCCGGTCACCTTTCGGGATCGCCAGATTCCTCAACCTCCTGGCTAACATTTTTTCGAATGAAGACGGCTCAGACTGAGCGCTGAATCCGCGGCGAATGAATAGGGCCGTGCCGATGACCGCAACCGTCGCAACCACAACGACGAGGAGAAGAAGTGCCCTGCGGAGTCTCATCGCCTACCTCGGCTTGCCGGCCTTCGCTTCGAAATCCGCGAACCCATGGCCGCCATTTTACGCGGCTCGATCTGCACGAGGAATGCCGGGACAGACGCAGGCCACTGATCTTTAATCTTTATCTTTCTGGGTAGGCCAATGAAAGGGAGCAGTAAGCGCCCCGTCTGGCCCCAGTGGATCTCAAGTCAGTGGGGAGAGCGGGTGGTCTCCCGCCCAAGCACCTCCCGGAGAGCATAGAAGATTGGTCCGGCCGGGCAGGCCGGTTTTCGAATCCTCAGAAACAACTAGTTCTTCGGGCGGGTATCCAGACCGAAGTCGCTCTGCATGCGACGGTGCCAGGTTTCGTCGTCGCTTCCGTTCAGCTCAACCCATTGTTCATCGGTCATTCCGCGGCGCCATTGCAGGAAGGGTGAGGCGTCGGGTCCCACGGGATGGCGGAGTTGCCAGGTTCCACTCTCCACGATTTCCACGATCTTCTCCGCGACCAGTGAAGGTGGCGCCGGATTTTTCAGCGAAGCCGCGAAAAGAGAGGCAAAACGCGCCTGCTGCCGGTACGGCGAATGGTCTGGCTGATCTCCAATGCGCCGCGCCATGGCGGTATCAATGATGCCGGGTTCGACTATGGCGACCCGGACATTGAACGTCTTCATTTCGCCCGCCAGCCCCTCGCTCAAGGCTTCCAGCGCCCACTTCGAGGCCATGTAAGGCGTCAGGGGCGCACTGGAAATTCTCCCCGCCACCGAACTCACGTTGATGATGCATCCGCTTTTGCGTTGCCGCATGTGTGGAACCACCGCCTGAATGCAGCGGATGGATCCGAAATAGTTGGTCTCCATGACCGCGCGGAAATCGGCCAGCGGGAGCTCTTCGATCGAGCCTGCCCGCTCGATGCCGGCGTTGTTGACTAGCACGTCAATCGGGCCATGGTCTTTGTGGATCTCCGCAATTGCACGGCCCACCGACTGGTCGGAGTCCACGTCCATGATGGAGAGCGTTATCGGCAGTTTTTCGCGCGCCGCGGTTTCGGCCAGTTCCGGAGACTGTGCCGGGTTGCGCATGGTGGCGTGAACTTTGTAGCCGGCGCGGCCAAAGGCCAGAGCCGACTCCAAACCGATTCCTTTGCTGGTTCCGGTTATGAGCACCGATGTCATTTTTTCCTCCTGGAGATGGGCAGACCGATTCTATCTCGGCCGCAGCCGAGCGGGGCTGCCAGAGATGATCTGTGTAAAGGGTAAAGCGCAACCGCTTGCCCGATCGGCAGGGGGGACTCGATCAATAGTTCAGCTTGTCGGGATACACAGCAGCGCCGGGAAGAACTGGGTGATCTCCGGCCCAACTCGCTTCCTGGAGAGGTCCGATGGCAAAGACCCAAGCCAGGCCGCCCGCCAGCGATACTGCCCCCGTAATCGCCAGTGCTATCTGGAAATTTCCCGTCCGATTCACCATGAATCCAGTGAGCGCCGGCGCCGCCACGCCCGCGACATTGGCGAAACCGTTTTGAAAGCCGGTCCACCTTCCCGCTGCCTTAGGGCCGGCCAGGATCTGACAAAACGCATAGATGCCCGACCCCGACATTCCGGATCCCACGCCTGCCACCAGAAGCCACGCCAGGTAGGTGTGCGGACCAGCCAGGGCGCACCCCGCCAACGCGAGCGCTGCGGTCGTGTGGCCGATTAACATGGCGGATTTGCGGACCCGGGTGGGGGTTAAGCCGCGGCGTATCCAGAAATCCGAAAACCAGCCCGTCCCGATCGCAGAAACTGCATCCACCAGGTAGTACACACTTGCGGTTACGGCCATGGAGTGGACGGAAAGCTGGCGTTCGTGCACCAGGTAGAAGGGCAGCCACGTGACCATGAAATACAGAAGGTAGTTAGCGGAAAAGTGGCCCGCGCACGCACCCCAAAAGGAACGCTGCCGGAAAATGCGGGCCACCGTCGGAACCGCCGCCTGGGCGCCGGCCTGGGCCGCGACCAGCGCCGGTCCCCGCGGCATCCATTTCTTCCAGGCCGCCAGCCACAGCAGGCTGACCAGGCCGATGCCGATGAATACCGGACGCCAACCGTACCTTTCCATCAGGAGTCCGGCTCCCAGGGCGCCTACCGCAGGTCCCGACTTCATCCCGGCAATGATGACCCCGTTGGCAAATCCGCGATCCGGTTCGGCCACATGCAGCGCCAGAATCTTCGAGCAGGAGGGAAAGGCCACAGACTCACCCAGGCCGAGAACCAGCCGCATCAGCAGCAGCATGGCGAATCCCTGCACCAGGCCGGTCGCCGCCGTGGCCAGCGACCAGACCAGGAACCCGGCCGCGATCACGTGATTCACTTCGAATCGGTCCACCACCCAGCCCATGCCAAACTGCAGGGCGGTATAAGTCCAGAAGAACGCGGAGAATAAAATCCCCAGTTGCCAGGCAGTAAGCTGCAACTCATTTTTGAGCAGGGGCGCGGCCAGGGACAGGTTGCCGCGGTCGATGTAATTGATCAGAAGAGAGATTGCCAGCAGAGCCAGCCAGGGTGTTACCGCGCCGAATTTTCGTGGCTTGGCATCCGCCGGCTCCATCCGAAAATCCCCGCGCCATTCTCCACTCGGAGCGGGTCATTTGCAAGCAACGAGAAAAGGGATTCTCACCGCGGCTATTGCCGCCGACCTGAATTCGGGCGGATTCGCGGAAATAGCGCGGGCCTGTCGCGGCGGGCACTCCCTTCTCAGGATTCCAGCTTGGCCAGCGCACTCTTGAACGCATCCCGGTGGCCTATCTCGTCGTGACGAATTTCTTCAAAACGGGCCGCCGCTGCCGCATCTCCGGCAGCCTTTGCTCTCTGAGCAAACTCGAGGTACATGGTATCGACTTCGTAGGATTCACCCTCGATCGCATCTCTCAAGTTGTCCGAATCGCTGCCCACCAACCCTGCGAGCTGCGCTTCCTCCGCAAGGTGCTCGAAGCGCTCCGTATGGGCCGTCTTCTCGAACAAGTCCGCGAGCTCTTTGTTACCGCTCTTCCGCGCATGTTCTGCATAGAGCGCATACTTCACATAAGCAAATGCTTCACCGTGCATCGCAGTAGAGAGATCGTCCAGGGTCTTCTGGTTGAGAGCTCGCTGGGTGTCGGTTGTCTTCTTAGCGGTCGCTGCCCCATTCTGCCTGCCAATTGCGGTATTCATAAGTGCCTCCTGAAAAATTAGACATGCGGACATTGCTGCCCGTTCGCTTCACCCCCGGCAGGTCCCGCTCATCGAACATAGATAGTGATGGCGATTCGATCTCGGGGATACCTGGGGTTGTACAAGTAATAGCCGTCCTCGTAGTAGTCGATATACACATCATCGTTGTCGTACCAGTTATCCGCCCAATATTCTGGCCACGGATCAACCAGACTGAACCAGAAGCCGCCGTACTGGAAACGGGGATACCCGCCGATCAGCACCATCGGGTACCTGTAAATGCGGAACCGGTGTTGCGGACCAAAGTAGCGCCGATATCGATCCTGTGGAATCCGGTAGCCGTTGTAGCCACCACGTTGCTGCCAGGTGCGGTGCTCAGATTCCCAGCTGCGCGCGCGCTGCTGCCGCCATACCGTTCGCTGCTCGCCACGCTGCACGCGTCGCCCTTGCTGTGACGGCCGTTTCGCCTGCTGCTGCTCAGAGCGCTGTTGCTTGTTCTGGTTTTGCTGTTGTCGTTGCCTGTTCTGATCCTGCGGTATGTATCTGGTCTGGCGCTGCTTTTCAGGCTTGACCTGGCGCTGTTTCGGAGGGTTAGCCTCCTGTGGATGTTGCTCCTGACGTGCATGCGCCGGAGCAACGGCTCCGACAACAAGCACAAGAACTCCAGCGCTGATGAATCTAATTATTGAATTCATGAGTGCCTCCCGTACGTGATTTCCATGCGGCAAAGCTTCTGCCTCAATCGCAGGCGGCGTGGTTCGGTGGATCAACTCCCATCCGCATGCATATCTGCGGATCTTCCTTGGAAAACGTTCCAGGCCGGCTCACGTCAGGATCTTCACCCTGCGGTTCGCCGTCCGCTCAGAAGGTTAATGACCAGAACCACCAACCCCACAACCAGAACTAAATGGATCAGGCTTCCGCCGACATGCAGACTGAAACCCAGAAGCCACAAGATCACAAGAACAACGAAAATGGTCCAAAGCATGACAGCCTCCGTGTCGAGCGCAGCGGACGCGAATCTCGTCACGTCCGCGTGAGATTCCTGTCTCAAGCCGGCGCATCGTGCACTGCGCTCGAATCGAACATGCACCTGCCGGCTGACGAACACAACGGTCTAGATCGAGGCGCGAGGCCCTACTGCTTGTCCTTCGCTTCTTCTGCTACAGCTTGAGCTTTGGCCTTGCGAATTTCAGCCAGGAACGGTTGGGCCGCGGCCGGCGCTGGCACTTTGCCCAGCAGCAAAGCTCGGGTTGTGACCTTGCGTCCGTAAATCGCGCGCCGGGAATCGTTGTCCTGGCGGATCGACGCGCCTTCCAGGGTGAGTCCAGCGAACGCGCCCTTGGCACGGGAGTAGGTCAGGATCTCTGTATCCAACTTCCAATCCGTGCCGGCCGAGGCATGCCGTCCCACCGGACCCGCGGCGGCTGAAGCATCCGCTCCAAGCTGGAAGTTACTCTCGAGCAGCTTCTGCATTCCTTTTTCATTCTGAACGATCATGACCAGGTCGACCGCTTGCACACCGATCTGCAGGCCCCAGCTTCCACCTGAAATCGTGATGAATGCCGGCGCGCTCCAGCCACTGGCGGTGCGGCAAGTGGCGACGCCTTTGCCTCCCTTACCTCCGAAAATGAAGCCGCCTTTGACCATGTGCGGCACGACGGCCACGCACTTGGCGTGCTCCAACACTTCTTCCGGGATTCCACTGTCCGGAGCATTCATAATTTCGCGCACCACGTTGGTGGCGTTGTCCAGACGCTCGGTAGCGTCTTCCCGCGCCGTCCCTGCCCAGCCCAGCGTGCCGAGACCTAACATTGCAAGCAAGAACATTGCTTTTTTCATAAGACCCTTCCTTTTGTTACTTCGCCTATACGCTATGCTTGCGGCGGCCAGAACTCGGTGATTCGGGACACACAACCGTGTGACTTCCGCCACGGGCCGCACACCGGGGAAGGGGCCATTCGTTAAAATCGAGCAATGACATCAACGGATACGACAGGGCACAAAGCGAGTGATCCGGGTTCGGTCGAATCGTGGCTGGTCTCGGCCGGACGGGACCGGCGCCCGGGCTCGCCGCTAAACGTGCCGCCATGGCCGGCGTCGAACTTCGTGCTGGGCGAGCGCCGTGCTTACTCGCGCGACGACGGCACGCCAGGCTGGGAGGCCCTGGAAGAAATCGTCGGCGGCCTCGAAGGTGGCTCTTCGGTCGCCTTCGCCTCCGGCATGGCGGGGATCGCGGCGATTTTCGATCAACTCCCCACAGGCTCGGTGGTGGCCCTGCCCGACGACTGCTACCAGGGTGTCGCGGGACTCGCCGAAGCTGGCCAAAGCCGCGGCCGGTGGACGGTGCATCGCCTCGCCGTGGCCGACACCGCGGGCTGGATTGAGATGTGCGGCGTGGCCGACCTGATTTGGCTGGAGTCGCCTTCGAACCCGCTGCTGACGGTGGCTGACCTGGACGCCATCTGCGCCGCACCGCGGAAGCGTGGCGCGATTCTGGGCGTGGACAACACCTTCGCTACGCCGCTCAATCAGCGACCCCTGGCGCTAGGTGCTGACGCGGCCGTGCAATCGGTGACGAAGTTCATCGGTGGACACTCGGACCTGCTCGGCGGCGTCGTCACCGTGCGCGACGCGAACCTGCTGGCGGCGCTGCGCCAGGCCCGAGAGCTCGCCGGCGCAACCCCAGGCGCCCTGGAAACATTTTTAGCCGTCCGCGGGGCCAGGACGCTGGCACTGCGGCTGGAGCGGGCGCAGCACAACGCGATGACACTGGCCGAGCGCCTCGCGCGCCATCCTAACGTCACTCTGACGCGCTATCCCGGCCTGGCGAGCCATTCAACTCACGAGGCCGCGCGACGCCAACTCAAAGGCTTCGGCACGATCATCTCGTTCGACGTGCGTGGCGACGCCCGCGCCGCTGACGCTGTGTGTGCCGGAGTGCAGCTCATCCAACACGCCACCAGCCTGGGAGCGGTCGAGTCCACCATCGAACGCCGGGCCGGCATTCCCGGACAGGAACACCTGCCTCCGACACTCCTGCGGCTGAGCGTGGGCATCGAGGCGGTCGAAGACCTTTGGAGCGATCTGGATCGAGCCCTGCACAACGCGCCGGAAGTCTAGTACTGAACGCAGAACCGCGGGATCAGGCGTCTTCGCGCCACCTGCACACAGCTGATGCGTTCACACTCTGTGATTCACTAGGGCGAATGACCGGCCAAACGTTAACTGAGGTGCTAAGTAACCGCAGATCTCGAAAGCCAGAAAGTGGAGCGACGATGAAAGCGGAATTCCTGCGATTCAACGGCGCGGTCGAGCGCGATCCCGCCATCGATGCGTGGATGAAGATGAAGATGAAAGACCATTCCGGTGAATTGGGAGCCATGGCCCATCGGTGGTTTGAGGCGATGCGAAAATGCGGGGACGAAGTCCGGGAGCTTCTGCATGACGGTTGTCCGGTGGCATGTCTGGGAGATGCGCCCTTCGGCTATGTCAATGTATTCACTTCGCACGTAAACGTGGGGTTCTTTCACGGCGCAGCGCTGCCCGATCCGGCCCGCTTGTTGCAAGGCACCGGCAAATTCATGCGCCATGTGAAGCTGAGACCGGGAACGGCCACCAACGCCGCAGCCCTAAGCCGGCTCATCGAGGCCGCGTACTCGGACATAAAGGCGCGCGTCGAGCACGGCGTCGCGCCCCACCCTTATCAACAACGAAGCAGGGATCACCACGACTGAGCGGCTTAGCAGAGGTGCCCGGCCTTGCAAACAACGCGGGGATGGGGCAGCCTCTGTAAAGGTGAGTGCCCGCACCGAATGGGTGGGCCAGCCCACGGAAGGGGAAGCGATGAAGCGCACGTGGACGATCATCGGGGTAGGCAACGTGCCGGACAGCTTCAAGTGGTACCAGGCGCTGTTCGGTCAGGCGGCGACGCATCCTGCCCATGACTACTTTGGGCAAATCCTCGATTCAGATGGAACTGTCCTGCTCTGCCTCCACCAGTGGGGTGCCCACGAGCATCCTTCATTGACGAGCCCGGATCACGCCACCCCCGGCAACGGCCTCCTGTTGTTCTTCCGGGTCGATGATTTCGACCTGGCGCTGCAAAGGGCGCGCGCTCTCGTCACCCGGTTCGAAGAGGAGCCCCATGTGAATCCGAACACTCAAACCAGGGAGTTCTCCCTGCGGGATGCTGACGGATATTACGTTACGATCAGTGCGCTTGGGGCGGCGTGAGCGCTGGCGCTCGATCAGCGATAATCCTCCGGCCATCGCGCGGGCGGTGGCGAAAAGGAGATTTGAATGCCGGACGAAGTGGACCTGCTGAAACGTGTTTACGACCGCTTCAACGCCCGTGACATGGAGACGGTGCTCGCAGCCATGCACGAAGATGTCATGTGGGCAAATGGCATGGAAGGCGGTCATGTCCACGGACGCGACGAAGTGCGCAGCTACTGGACGCGTCAGTGGGCGATGGTCGATCCGCACGTCGAGCCGGTCGCCTTCGCCCACGGCCCTGAAGGTGAATTGGTTGTGGAAGTCCACCAGCTCGTGCGCGACCTCAAGGGCAACGTTCTAGTGGATAAGATTGTCGGTCACTTGTTTCGAATCGAAAACGGATTGATCACGCGCTTTGATATCCGCGGCTCATGATTTCCAACTGCGCTGGATTGAGGCTGGCGTCTTTCCCGGCGGGAAGGTTGCAGCGCCTTGAAGCGCTTCGGGCGGGTAACGGGCAAGCGGGGAAGCAATTGGACGCCCCCAGCTGACGATTTTCCAACTTTCCTTTGGACTTGCGCACTCTTGAACCAGCGCTTTCGACAGTTTTCCGAACGGCTCTTCTGTGTTACTCGCCGCTGGGGCGTGGAGTTTGCGGCGTGCTCTGCGGCAGTTCCGGGCGCCTGATGTAGTTCATTGGTACCCGTCCCGTCAGCGAATCCATCCAGATTTCGATCGACTTCACCTGGGCGTCCGTGAGTGTTAGTCCACGCTGGTGAACCGCCATGTTGCGGATCGCCTGGTCGAGCGTTGAAACCGAGCCGTCATGGAAATATGGTCCCGTCTTTTTGATGTTCCGCAGCGATGGAACCTTGAAGACCATCTTGTCCATCCCCTCCTTGGTCACCTGGTAAAGTCCCAGATCGGTTTGGTCGGGCCACGGTTTTACCACGCCGAGCTTCTGGTACGACGCTCCACCCAAATAAGGACCGTAGTGGCACCACTGGCAGCCAGTTGCCGCAAAGGTATTGAAGCCCGATTTTTCGGCGTCCGTCAGCGCCGACCCGTCACCCTGGAGGAACGCGTCCCAACGCGACGGAGTCACCAGTTCACGCTCGAACGCTCCAATCGCCAACGCCATGTTGTTGTAGGTAATCGGATCCTTGTCTTTGGGAAAAGCCGTCTGGAACAGAGCAACGTAATCCGGCATGGACTTGATCACTTGAACGGCCGCGGCATGGGAGGGCATCGCCATTTCGACTGGGTTGGTGATCGGGCCTTTCGCCTGCTCCTCGACGGTGGGCGCCCTGCCATCCCAGAACTGTACAAAGTGTCCCGCGGCGTTGTACACGGTAGGCGCGTTGCGGGTCCCCTTCTGCTGCTTGTGGCCAGTCGACACGGGCTTGGATTCCGCGCCATAAGCGTCGAGCGGATGACAGGAATTGCAGGAAATCTTCTGGCTGGCCGACAGCCGGGGATCGTAGTACAGGATTCTCCCCAGCGTCACTTTGGCGTCAGTCACAGGATTGTCGGGCGAGCTCATCACAGCGGGAAGCGGAGCGAACAGGTTTAACGCCTCTTCATTCACCCGCACCTTGCCGGATGCCGACAGAAGGTAAGTGACGGGGATGAGGACGAGCAGGAGTAGCAAAGCGAGCCATCTGACGTGGCTTGAGCTGAAATTTGACATAGGCGCCCCTCGATAGTGCCCAACTGCTGATGGGTAGAAACCAGGCACTATTCCAATGTTTATGGGGGGGCAGCAGAATCCTCAAGGACATCAATCACGCTGGCCTGTGACCGCAATCACACCTAGCACGCGCAAAGATCCAGAATGGATTCGCCGGACAACCGCAGGAGGAAGCGAATCAAGACAGCCGGAAGCCGACGAAAAAACAGAGCATTGGTCGGGACGGGCAGATTTGAACTGCCGACCCCTCGCACCCCAAGCGAGTGCTCTACCAGGCTGAGCCACGTCCCGACTGGAAGGAACCGGCCGCATCCTCATGAACGCGGTGGTGGGGTTGACTTAGGGATTTTACAC
>DASQHA010000110.1:0-15135 GCA_035632335.1 Terriglobales bacterium | reverse complement strand
TTTATCGTAGGCGGAGACGAAGCCGTCATCGAGTCGCTGAAACCACTGTTTGCCGCCATGGGAAAAGTGTTTTTCCGCATCGGCGAAACCGGCAAAGGACAGTCCGCCAAGCTGGTCATGAATCTGCAAATCGCCCTCATCTATGAAGGCTTCGCCGAAGGCCTCACTCTCGCCACCAAGCTGGGAGTGGACGTCGAGAAACTCATGCCGGTCATTCAGGCCTCCATGATTCGTTCCGGAGTGGTGGACTACAAAGCGCCCTTCGTGCTGAAGCGCGATTTCACCCCCAACTTTCCGCTGCGCCTCATGCACAAAGACATCCGCCTGACGCTCGAAGCGGCAAAAGAAGTTCGCGTCAAACTGCCGGCGCTCGAAACTGTGGAAGAGATCTACGAACTGGCCACCGAAGAAGGACATCAGGACCTGGACTACGCGGCCACCCTAACCCTGCTGGAGAAATGGGCCGGGGTCGAAGTAAAAGGCGCCTCCGCCTGATGTGCCCATGTGGTCGCGGGCGACTCGCCCGCGAACTGCCGCCATTGTTCAAAGATTTCAATCTAGACAGGTAAAACCCGGACCCTCCCAGCCGGCCTGAGGCCCATGGCGGCCGTCCCCTCCGGTTCGTGGAAGGCCGCCCGCATTTCGCGGCCGAGTCGCCCGCGGCCACACGTGCATTACCGTGCTAGTACCTCGGTAACTCCGTAAGGTGTTCTATTACAGAAGTTTTACACGCACTAATTTCCCACCCTGCTAACTTAAGTCTTGGAAGCTCAATACCGGGTACAGGGAAAAAGAATATGGCGATGGACCTCGAAGTCTTGGATCGCAAAGCAGCCGCGGACGACGAAGTGAATTGGGTAACCGCGATTTTTATGGGCCTGTTCCACGTGGGCGCCATCGCGGCCTTGTTCTTTTTTACCTGGAAGGCATTTCTGGTCTCGATGTTCCTGTGGTGGGTTTCGGGAAGCCTGGGCATCGGCATGGGCTATCACCGACTGCTCACCCATCGCGGCTACAAGACTCCCAAGTGGGTCGAGTACGTCCTAACCACTTGCGCCACGCTGGCCCTCGAAGGCGGGCCGATTTTCTGGGTGGCCACGCACCGCATTCATCATCAGCATTCCGATCAGGAAGGCGATCCGCATTCCCCGCGCGACGGCAAATGGTGGGCGCACATGGGCTGGATCCTGACCGGCAAGTCCATGCACCACGACACCACCACGCTGGCACGCTACGTTCCCGATCTCGCCAAAGATAAATTCCATGTGTGGATCACGAAATACCACTACGTGCCCATGATCGTGCTCGGCGTCGTGTTGTTTGCCATCGGCGGCTTGCCCTTCCTGCTGTGGGGTGTTTTCTTCCGCACCGTGATCGGGCTGCACACCACCTGGCTGGTAAATTCGGCCACGCATAGCTGGGGCACGCGCCGCTTTGTTACTCGCGACCTCTCCACCAACAGCTGGTGGGTGGCATTGCTCACGTTCGGCGAGGGCTGGCACAACAACCACCACGCCCATCCGGTTTCGGC
Source organism: Terriglobales bacterium (assembly GCA_035632335.1). Lineage (GTDB taxonomy): Bacteria > Acidobacteriota > Terriglobia > Terriglobales > Acidobacteriaceae > JAIQFF01. Next base: position 13,604 of record DASQHA010000110.1, on the reverse strand, counting down.
CCGCCATGGGTTGAAGTGGTACGAGATTGATTTCAACTGGTACGGTATCTGGGCGCTGAACAAGTTGGGCCTGGCCCGCCAGGTCTATCGGGTAAAGCTCTCCGAACTGCGCCAGCAGGAAGAAGAACAGGGATCACCGGCGGCGGCGCAGCCAGAATTGGTTTCCATCTAAGCGTGTGGGTCGGACAGGTGTGTTGTGGGTCGGACACTCCTGTCCGACGCTTTTGACTTTGATTTTTTGCCCAAGTCAAAAACGTCACAAGACTGGCTCCGGACCAGCGCCTTATCGCTGATCGAACACCAACACCAAAGGCGTCGGACAAGAGTGTCCCACCCACGCTCCCTTCTCCACGCGGTAGAATCCTGCCATGCGCATCAGCAGCCGCCGCAGGGCAATTGCCTTCTTCGTCGTTCTCGGCGTTTGCCTGGTGCTGCTGGCGGTCGGGCTGAATGTCGGCTGGATCATTCTCAACTGGCGCGAAGGCGTCCTGCTCTTCCTGGGCGTAGTTTTCTTTGCCCTGCTGATCGCCGGGCTGATCGTAAATACCAGCTTCCTGGTACGCGAAATTCGGCGCAACGAACAGCATGACAGTTTCATCAACGCGGTCACTCACGAGCTTAAGACACCTATTGCATCCATCCGGCTTTATCTGCAGACCTTGCAGCGTCGCGATGTGGATGAAGCCCAACGCCGCGAATTCTATCGCCTGATGCTGGACGATACCGATCGCCTGATGGGCACGGTCGACCAGGTCCTCAAGGCTGGCGAGGCTGGAAACAAGCGGCAGGACCGGCGGGTGCCAGTGGACTTCGGAGGCCTGGTTCGGGACTGCGTGGAAGTGGCCCGCACCAGCCATCACCTTCCCGCTGAATCTCTGCGCTACGAGCAATCGATTAACCACGGCGCAGCCGCGGGCGTTTTAGGAGATCCCGAGGAATTGCGCGCGGCCGTTTCGAACGTGCTGGATAACGCCGTAAAGTATTCCGGGGAGCGCGTCGAGATTTCCGTGCGTCTCGACACTCCCGACGAAAAACTGGTAACCCTAAGCGTCCGCGACCAGGGGGTGGGGATTCCGGCGGAAGAGTTGAAGCGAATCTTCAAACGCTTTTACCGCGTTTCCAGTCGCTCACTGAGCCATGTGAAGGGAACTGGCCTGGGCCTCTTCATCGTGCGGGCGATCGCCCGCAAGCACGGCGGCCGGGTGTTTGCCGAGAGCGAGGGCGAAGGCCGTGGCGCCAGAGTCGTCCTGGAACTACCCCGGGTGAATCTGTAAGTTGTGTGGGGCGGACACTCTTGTCCGCAGCCGTTGCCTTTGATTTTCTGTGTACGCTCACGCCAGCATCGAGGCCGGAGACGGCCAAGGGCGAGTTCAAGATCAACTTCAAAGGCGGCGGACAGGAGTGTCTGCCCCACACCGTATCGAGAGATTGGCATGAGCCACGTTTTGATCGTCGAAGACGAAACCCACCTGGCCAAAGGCTTGCAGTTCAACCTGGAGGCCGAAGGGCACACCGTCACCGTCGTGGGCGATGGCGAGCGTGCGCTGGATTTGCTTTTAGGGCAGTCGGGCGAGCGCACCGAATTCGACGCCGTGGTGCTCGACGTCATGCTTCCCGGCAAGGATGGTTTCACCGTGGCCGCGGAACTGCGAGCGGCCAAGCAATATGTGCCCGTCCTCATGCTCACTGCTCGCGGACGGCCCGAGGACGTGCTCAAAGGATTTGCCTCCGGCGCCGACGACTATCTTCCCAAGCCTTTTGAACTTCCCATCCTGCTGGCTCGGTTGCAGGGCCTGTTGCGGCGCCGCGATTGGATGCGCCAGAGCCCGGCCGCCAAGGCCGCCGCAGCCGTGGAGTACGAGACCTTTTCTTTTCACGGCCGGACCATCGATTTCGGGAAGCTGGAGCTGCGGGTCAACGGAACCACCATCCAGCTGACGCTCATGGAAGCCGAGCTGCTGCGCCATCTCATCCGGAACCAGGGCCGGATTGTCTCCCGCAAGTCGATTCTCGAAGAAGTTTGGGGTCTGCACGAGGACACCGACACCCGAGCCATCGATAATTTTGTGGTTCGGTTGCGGCGTTACATCGAAGACAATCCCTCCCAGCCACGACATCTGCTCACGGTTCGCGGCGTGGGCTATCGCTTTGTGGCGGAACCCGGCAAAGAGTGAAGCGCGGCCGCTAGGCGCCGCTGCGGCGACCCAGGCTGGAAATGAGATTTTCCCGGTGGGTCAGGGCCATGCCGTCGACTCGCTCTAAAGCAAAAGCATAGGTCGCGCAAGCCAGGGCGGCGGGCAGCAGGAAGATTACGACTTCCAGCCAGGAATTCGCATAGCCGCGTGAAAACCAAAATAAAAGCGCGGCCCCTCCGAACAGCGCCCCTCGGATAACAAAGCTCGCCAGGACGGTGGTCAGGGACGCCCTTTGTCTGCCAAACACCCCGGCCTCGATCCGGCTCGGGGAATAGAGCGAGAACAGGTTTCCAGCGGCAAAGTCAATCGGCAGGACAAACAGAATACCCGCGAGCGTGGCCAGGGTGACGCCGAGGGAAGGCGGCCGATAGAGCAGGCACGTTCCGATCCACACCAGCCCGACTTCCGCGCAAAAGACAGCGGCGTGCGCCAGATTCTTGCCCAACATGATCTGGCGGAAGCGCACGGGCGATGCGAAGAAGAACTGGGTGCCGCCACCATCGGCGCCAAAATTGTTATAGGAAAGATTGGTGAGCAGAAGCAGAGAGTAGGCGGCGCCGAGCGGAAAGGTCATCCCTGGGGCATGAGTGAACAAGCCCTCGCTGGTTTCCGAACTTCGAAAAACCGCCAGCATGAACAGAGGCACAATCAGAGTAAAGAGCATGGGCCCACTGCGACCGAGATAGCGCAATTCTTTCTCAAAGACGGCCGCGATCGGCCCCGGAACTCCCGGCAAATTCCAACTTAACCGGACCGCCGGCAGTGCAACGGACAGGGCTTTGCGTCCCGCCGATTCGCTCAGGTTCTCGCCGCGATATTCCGCGCGCAAACGAAAATTCAAGAGCCAGAGGAATGCAATTCCATAGGACACTAGCAGCAGAAATGGAAGCATGCTGGCCCCGACTCCGCCGGCTCCCAGTGGCCGCCCGACGGCTCCCGCAATGGCTGCGGCGGCCAGGCCGGGTGGCAGCGGCCGCTGCGCGTTGGAAATTTTCCGGCCGAGGATCCTGGTTTCGGGTACCGGCCGATGTTCGTAAACCGCGGCCAGCGGCCCGATCAGCTGAAAGCTCAGGATAAAGAGGAAGAAAACAATGCCCATGATCTCGCGGGTGCGGCGCTGGGCCAACCAGCGTTCCAGCCAGGCGAACAGCATTCGCGCCAGCGCAAGATTCACCAGGGCGAAGGTCAGGAGCACGATCGTGGCCCAGGGAAGCAGGCTGGGCCGGGCGACTGCGATGCCGATATCGATTCCGAGCAGCCACAGGCTGGCCACGACAGTGGCCGGATCGAGAGAGCCGTAGGCCAGGCGGATCAGGAAGTACAGCCGGTAAGTCAGGGGGAAACGCAGAAGATTTGCGGACTCGACATTCTGGGTGAAGGCGGTCGCCATCAGCGGAAACAGCTGCCAAAAAAGAAACACTGGCCAGAGCAGACCTCCAAGCCATTCCGCATTTCCCCGCGCGAGCACGAACCAGGCAGCCCCGCCCAGCCCCACCGCGCCGCCGATGCCGCCGCCCACAAACGCCAAAGCGAGAAAGATGCGCGAGGCCAACTCCATGCGGCCACGGAACGTGCCGAGAGAGTTGGCAAAGATTCGCCAACGCAATTCGGCCACTGCGGCCAGTTGCTGACGTGCATGCGGAGCGAGACTCAGACTGGGTGTCATTTCTCTGTCATCTTCGCTCAACCTGACAGTGGAAGACGGGCGTCCTCGCCCGTCCGGCACGGGCCGGTGCATGACGGGCGGGACGCCCGTCTTCCATCGGGTCTAGCCTAACCACGACAATTCCTGGCCATTGCTTCGCGATCCGCCTACCGTGAGCAGAAATATCTGTTCCAGGGTCAGTTTTTCTCCGGAAGCGGCGCCCACTGCGACCGGAAGGTCCCCTGATCGAGCTTCCACGCCCGCGCGCAGTTCCTCGATCGACCCCTGGGCGACCAGCCGTCCTCGATGAATGATGCCGACGTGGGTGCACAGCCGCTCTACGATCTCCAGCACGTGCGAAGTCAGGAAGACGGTGGCGCCGCGCGCGATCATGCGTTGCAGCATGGTTTTCAGGGTGCCGGCGGCAATTGCGTCCACGCCCTCGAAGGGCTCATCCAGAAACAGAACTCTCGGCCCGTGGATTACGGCCGCGGCCAGCGCCAGCTTCTTCTGCATGCCGTGCGAGTAGTCCGTGACCAGGGCCTTGGGCTGGTCGGTGAGCTGCATAAAGTCGAGCAGTTCGGCGGTGCGCCTGGCCGCGGTTTCGCGGTCCAGGCCATACATGCGGCCGACGAAATTCAAATATTCCGACCCGGTCAACCGGCCGAACAACGCCATGCCTTCCGGCACGACTCCGATCTGCCGCTTCACCTCCACCATGTTGCTGACCAGGTCGAGCCCAAGGATCTGGATCCGGCCGGCGCTGGGCGCAAGCAAGCCGGTAAGCATCTTGATGGTGGTGGATTTTCCCGCGCCGTTTGGTCCCAGAAAGCCGAAGAACTGGCCCGGCGCCACGCTAAGGTTCACATCTTCGACGGCGACCAGGTCGCCAAAGCGCCGCGTCAGGTTTTCTGTGGAGATGGTGGGAGCAGGCATGAAAGTTCCGACTCTAGCACAACCGGAGAATGCCGGACGGGACCCGCGAGCACGAAACGGCGTTGATTACGACAGTGATCTCGCCTACCGCCGACCAGACGGGAACAATAGGAGTCTCGTCGGAGTCAGAGTTATAGTGCGACAGGGAAACTCGCGTTCTTCGAGACTTATCCGCAGGATCGACGTCAGCGCTCTGGCCGCTGTCCTCTTCGTGTTGCTTTTTTTGTTCATGATGCTGACCGCAATTCCCCACGATGGAGTGTCAGCCGACCTGCCCAAAGTCTGGCATTCCACATCCATGCCCGGAGCCAGGCGAGAAGATGCCATAGTCGTTTCGATCCTGCGCGATGGCACTATTTATTTCGGCAACGACAAGACCAGGCCCGGCGACCTGCCTCCCCAAATTCTAAAGCGGATCGGGAACAGAGCCGAGAAGAAGGTCTACATTCGAGCTGACTCGCGCCTCAGATACGGGACCGTTTGCCAGGTGCTGGATGCAATTCACTCGGCGGGGGTGGAAAAGATCGCGTTTTTTGTGTATCAGCGCAGTGCCGCGTCGGCCGGCGATACGGGTTCGCAGTGAGCCATATAAGTCCGCAGCCCTCCCGCGAATCACCGCTATAATGTGGCCGCTATGAGGCTGCTCCTGAAGTTCAACCTGATCCTGATACTGGTTTTCGGATCGAGCGTCGCCCTTGCCGGATATTTCTCTCACCGCTTCCTGGAGCGAAGCGCGCGCAGCCAGGTGCTGGAACAAGCTCGCCTGATGATGGGAGCGGCCGGCGGGATGCGCACTTACACTTCCGAGCAAGTGGGGCCGCTGTTGAATGGGCAGCGCAGCAACGGATTCCTGCCCCAGGTCGTGCCCGCCTACTCGGCCGCCGAGGTTTTTACCTACCTGCGTACCACTTATCCCGATTACAGCTACAAGGAAGCTTCGCTGAATCCCACGAACGTGCGCGATCGCGCCGCCGACTGGGAGGCGGACGTCATTCAGATTTTCCGCGATCATCCCCAGAAACAGGAATTCTCCGCCGAGCGTGAAACGCCCGCCGGCCGGGTGCTCTTCCTGGCGAAACCGTTGTTCGTGGACATGTCCTGTTTGCAGTGTCACAGCACGCCCGACAAGGCGCCCCCGGCGATGGTCAAAATTTACGGGGCCGATCACGGTTTCGGCTGGAACGTGGGCGAAGCTATCGCGGTACAGCTGGTTTCAGTCCCCATGGCGATCCCGTTGAAGATAGCGGACCAGGCTTTCAAGGGTCTCATGCTCTCACTGGGCGGCATTTCGCTGCTGACGCTCATCGTGCTCGATCTGGCGGTCGTGCTGGTGGTCATCCGCCCCGTGACCCGGCTCTCCCGCACGGCGGACCGCATCAGCACCGGCGACCTGAATGTTCCCGAGATTCCGGTCACGGGTTCGGACGAGATCGCCGACCTGGCGCGATCGTTCAACCGCATGTATGTCAGCCTGGTAAAAGCAATCCGCATGCTGGGATCGCAATCCGAATGAGGAAACGCCGATACGCAGCCGAATGAGGGGATTCAGAGCGGCCGCGAACGCAGAAATTTTTCGCGGTCCTGGGTCGAAGGAATCTCCGCCGCCAGCACCTGATAGAGGTCTTCCACCGAACGTGCGCGGCTGGCCGCCTGGCCTACGATAATCTTCGCCAGCGGCCCAATGTAGAGCGCCAGTTTCTTTCTGGCAGTTTCCAGCACGGCCGGGTCCAGGCGCTCGAAGCTGCGGGACGGTGTCTTGGACGCGGGCGCGAAGTGCGGGGCCACCACGGCTGAGGCAGTCGGGGAATCGTGGTCGGAAGGTTTCTCCAGGTGCAGGTCCTGCAAAGCGATGCGAAACTCATCTGCCGTCTGGAAACGGTCCGCCGGATTTTTCTCCAGAGACTTCTCGATGATCGCGGAAAGCGCCGCCGGCAGGTCCGGGACGAGTTCGTTCGGCGGGGTCGGCCTGCGCTCCAGATTGGCTTTGAGAACGCTGTAGTAGCTGTCACCGCGGAAGGGCACGCGGCCGGTAATCATTTCGTACAAGGTCACTCCCGCCGAGTAGAGATCTGCACGGCCATCGATGGGCAGGGCCTTCATCTGCTCGGGCGCCATATAGTAAAGAGTCCCCACTGCTCCGCCGGTTATGGTCAGTCCTGGATCCGCGGTCAGGCTGGCGATTCCGAAATCGGTCAGCTTCACCCGGTCGCCGGCGCCGATGAGAATGTTTGAGGGCTTTACGTCGCGGTGAAGGACACCGCACCGGTGAGCGTGACCGAGAGCGCTCAGCACCTGGCAGGTGTAGTCCACCGCGCGCCAGAATTCGAGCCGGCGATGGAGCTGGCGCGAGAGCGAACTCCCCTCCACGTACTCCATGATCATCAGGAGCTCTTCGTTGATGCGGAAAGCGGTTCGAAACGACGTGATGTTGGGATGCTCCAGCCTGGCCAGGACCTTGATTTCACGGAGAAACCGCTCCGCCTTCTCCGAGTCTCCATCGCCGTAGGAGATCAGGCTCTTCATGGCGTCAACCCGGTCGGAGATGAGGTTGCGCACCTTGAAGACCTGGCCCATGCCGCCGTGTCCCAGCAGCGCGATGATCTCGTAGTCGCCGACAGTTTTGCCGACTTCAAGGTTGGTTGCGGGCAACGGAATACCTCAAACTCCGGAGCATTATACGGCGGAACCTTGATCTTCCGGCTCAGTGCGGCGAGAGCCGGGGATTGTGGGCAGATTATTGCCGGGAGGCGGAGGCCCCGGCGGCCAATTCGCGCAGCACGCTTAGAAATCCTGCGGCGGACTGCTCGTCGGAAAGAGCGTCCAGGGGGACGGTGGCGGCGATGTGAGGCGATTCGGAACGGAACCGCACGCTGATCAGGTTGTGTCCGCGCGCCGTCATCAGGGTGTTTACCACGGGTGAAAGTTCCTGGGTCCAGCGGGTGCGTGTGGTGAGAACCACGGGGCCGGGACGGGAAACCGACCAGTCCCGGGGCTCGGACGCCAAATGGCTGTGGCGCTGGGACAGCCAGCGATGACGGAACACATCGAGACGGAAGCTGGGCGTGCTGTCCAGGTCCGCCTCAAAGGTAAGCGTCTCTTTTTGCTTGTTCCAGATGCTGGCAAACCACTTGAACGGGATGGGGCGCGGCCGCAGCCGGATGGTCACCCGGGCGTTATCGAACCAGTGCGCGGTAAAGCCGAAGCGCGCCTGTAGAAGAGTCTGGCTCAACCAACGCGAGTCCAGCATCTGGCCTTTGCTCGAGCAGGCAGCCTCTACCAGGTGCAGGGCCGTAGCACCCTTGCGGCGGTTGTAGCGCGCAAAATAGAAAAACCATACCGCCAGCAAAGCAACTGCGCCGAGCGCGTCGATGAGCAGCAGCCTTCCCACAAGCCCTCTTTGCAAATACTACGACTTGGGATGCAAGTACCGCAACAGGTTCCCCTTCTTTTTTCCGCTTGACCCAGCCCATCCGGGAGACACCCTCTTCGCGGCTACAATGAATCCGTGGAATCCGCCCTGAGAGACTTCCGGCAGGAAGAATTCGAAACTTTGTGGCGTATCGACCAGCAGTGCTTCGCCCCGGGGATTTCATACAGCCGGCTGGAACTTGCCACCTATCTGCGGCGGCCCGGCGCGTTTGCCCTGGTCGCGGATGCGTCCCAGGTCACTGACACCAGTGGCGTGAAAGGAGCTTCGAAGCAAGGCCAGTGCTCGCCCGCGATCGTGGGGTTTATTGTTGCCGAGGGGGGAAGCCGCGGCAGGGGTCACATCATCACCATCGACGTCCTGCCCCAGGCTCGCGGATCAGGTATTGGATCGCGGTTGCTCCGCGCCGCCGAGGGCAGGCTATGGGAGGCCGGCTGCCAATCGGTGATTCTCGAAACCGCGGTGGACAACAAGACCGCCATTTCATTTTACAAAGGGCATCATTACAGCGTGATCAAGACCCTGCCCGGCTACTATTCGAATGGCGTCGATGCCTTCGTGCTGAAGAAAGATTTGCTTTCGCCGCCGGAGACAGCTAACTTGCCCCAGGGACACAGGGCCCCATGACCAAAACGATGAAAATTGCCATCCAGGGCGAGGCCGGCTCGTTCAGCCACGAAGCTGCCCGGCGCATGGTTCCGGGCTGCGATATTGTGCCGTGCGCCCGCTCGGTCGAGGTCTTCGATCGCGTGCAGCGCGGTTCGGTGGCCGCCGCTGTCATTCCCATCGAAAATTCGCTGGCGGGATCGGTGACCGAGCATTTCGATCTTTTGCTGGCCCGCAAGGTTTTCATCGAAAAGGAATTCCTCTTGCGCATCGTGCACAACCTGATTGCTCCCCCGGGAGTCAGGCGTGGCGATCTGCGGCGCGCCTATTCGCATCCCGTGGCCCTGGAGCAGTGCCGCGACTTCTTCGCGAAGAATCTGAAGATTCAGCCGACGCCGTTCTATGACACCGCCGGCAGCGTGAAGCATGTGATCGAGGACAAATTGCGCGATGCCGCCGGGATCGCCGGCGCCCAGGCAGCCAAGGTGTATAAAGGCCACATTCTGGCCGCCGGCATCGAAGACGACAAGCGCAACTTCACCCGCTTTTTTCTGATCCGCAAGACCCGCCACGTTCTTCCCGGCGCCAATAAGACTTCGATCGCCTTCAGCGTCAAAAATATTGCGGGCGCACTCTTCAAGGCGCTGGCCGTATTCGCTCTGCGCGACATCAGCCTGACCAAAATCGAGTCGCGGCCTCTGCGAGGACGTCCCTGGGAATATGTCTTTTATACCGACTTTCTCCGTGGCGACGACGAATCCGCCCGCAACGCCCTGCGCCACTTGGGCGAGGTCGCCGACCGGGTAAAAGTCCTGGGAATTTATCCGGCCGCCTGAAACGGCTCTGTAGGTGTGGGGCGGACACTCTTGTCCGACGCTCTTGGGGTTGGTTTTGGTGTCGGTGACCATTGTTATCAAGGTCTGAGAAGAGCAAAAGGTCAAAGGCGTCGGACAGAAGTGTCCGACCCACTGTCCCGTTTCCGGCTTCCGACGGTCACCAATCGGTCTCAGCACTTTCGATTGGGTACAAACTGCTGAGATAAGGTTTAGAATTCAAATGCTTTCAAGTAGATAGTGGGCCCTGCATCCTTCCGGGCCTTAATGTCATCAAAACTTGAGCACAAGACACTCAAGGTGAAATATGGCAGAAAAAACGCGCGCTGAGCGCCCGACCAAGCCAAAAGAAGAAGAAACCGGGATTCTGCCTATCCTGCCGGTGCGGGATACGGTGCTTTTCCCTCACGCCGTGCTGCCCCTGACCGTAGGCCGGGAGAGCTCGGTCCAACTCATTAATTCTTTGGGCGAGGACAAGACCATTGTGGTGGTGGCGCAGCGCGAAGCCCGCGTCGACGCTCCCCAGGCCAGCGACCTCTACACCGTGGGGACTCTCGCGGTCGTCCACAAAGTGGTCAAGATGCCTAACCAGAGCCTGTTCGTCTTTGCCGAAGGCCTGGAGCGGGTTCGACTCACCGAATTCTCCCAGTTGACGCCTTTCATGCGGGGCCGCGTGGATTCCGTGCCTGAGGCCATTCCCCCTAAGAGTTCCGAGGTGGAAGCGCTGCAGCGCAACGTTCTTACGCTGTTTCAGCAAATCGTGGCCGGCTCGCCGACGCTCTCGGACGAACTCTCTACCGTGGCCATGAACATTGACGAACCCGGCCGCCTGGTGGATTTCATCGCCTCCTCGCTGCCCTCGCTCTCAACCGCGGACAAGCAGGACACGCTCGAAACCACCGATGTCCGCGTGCGTCTGGAGAAGATCAATCAGCATCTGGCGAAAGAACTCGAAGTGCAGCAGCTGCGCAACAAGATCCAGTCCGAAGTGCAGGACCGGGTGCAGCAGACGCAGCGCGAGTACTATCTGCGCGAGCAGATGAAAGCCATCCAGAAGGAACTGGGCGAGCAGGACGAAGGCGCGCGCGACACCGAAGAACTCAAGCAGAAGATTGACAACGCGGGCATGCCCGATGAAGTCAAGAAAGAAGCGCTCAAGGAACTGGGCCGTCTGGCCCGCATGTCCCCCATGGCGGCGGATTACTCCGTGACCCGCAACTATGTGGAATGGCTGGCGGCGCTGCCCTGGGCGAAAACCTCCGGCGGCGAAGTTGACATTTTGAAAGCCAAGGAAATTCTCGACACCGATCACTACGACCTGAAGAAGGTCAAGGACCGCATCCTGGATTACCTTTCCGTGCGTCGTCTGAAGCCGGGAATGAAAGGACCCATTCTGTGCTTCGTCGGACCTCCGGGGGTGGGGAAAACCTCGCTGGGTAAGTCGATTGCGCGGGCCCTGGGACGGAAATTTGTCCGTATCTCGCTGGGCGGCGTGCACGACGAAGCGGAGATTCGGGGCCACCGGCGTACCTACATTGGCGCATTGCCTGGGCAAATCATCCAGGGTATCCGCCGAGCTGAGACCAAAGACCCGGTCTTCATGCTCGACGAAATCGATAAAGTCGGGCGCGATTTCCGCGGCGATCCTGCTTCCGCTCTGCTCGAAGCCCTGGATCCGGAGCAGAACTCCACCTTCCGCGACAACTACCTGGATGTAACCTTTGACCTGTCGAAGGTGCTGTTCATTACCACCGCGAACATGCTCGACCCCATCGCCGAGCCGTTGCGCGACCGCATGGAGATCATCGAACTTCAGGGTTACACCGAAGAAGAAAAAGTCCACATCGCGTTTCAGTATCTGATTCCCCGGCAGATTGAGGAGAATGGGGTGACCGCGGAGCAGATTGAATTTCCGGAAGAAGGCGTCGGCTACATCATCCGGCACTACACCCGCGAGGCCGGCGTGCGCAATCTCGAACGCAATATCGGCACCATCTGCCGCAAGCAGGCGCGGCGCCTGGCGGAAGGCAAAACCGACAAGCTGATCGTGACCAAGGAAGTCGTCCAGGAATTTCTGGGCGGCATCAAGGTCCGCAGCGAAGGCGAAATTGCCGAACGCACCAAGCGCGCTGGCGTGGTTGTCGGCCTGGCCTGGACGCCCTCCGGCGGCGACGTGTTGTTTGTCGAAGCCAACACCATGAAAGGCAAGGGCGGCTTCACCATGACCGGACAGATCGGCCAGGTGATGCAGGAATCCATGCAGGCGGCCCTGACCTGGGTGCGGTCGAACGCGGCCATACTCGGCATTCCAGAGAATTTCTTCGCCGAACACGACATCCACATTCACGTGCCGGCGGGAGCGATTCCGAAAGACGGCCCTTCGGCGGGCGTCACCATGGCAACCGCTCTGGTGTCGTTGCTCACCGGCCGGCCGGTGCGTCCTCTGACCGCTATGACGGGAGAGATCACGCTCAGCGGTGACGTTCTACCCATCGGCGGCGTCAAGGAAAAAGTTCTGGCCGCGAAACGCGCGGGCGTCCATGACGTTATTCTCCCGGCGGAAAACAAGACGAACGTGCAGGAAGACCTGACCCCCGAGCAGCTCGACAACATTCGAGTGCACTACGTGAAGACGATTCACGAGGTCCTGGAGCTGGCCCTGCCCGCCACCCAGACGGAAGAGAAGCAGGACGAAGAGGAGCGGGAAAAAGTGCTCAGCGCCCAGGGCGCCTCCTAAAGGCTTCGCCTTCCGATGGCCAAATATGCCTGCCGGTTCTCAATGCTGGGGACCGGCATTTTTATTGTGCGGATAAGAGTGTGCCGATAAGTGCTTATGGCTCAGTACGGAGACATGGTCGGCGGCATGGAACTTATCCCCTCATCAGGTGTTTAATCTATATGGAGCCGTGCCGTTTCCGGCCGCAGCGAGGAACAATATGCCAAAGACAAAGATATACCGCGGGTGGTTAGTGGGAGTTGTCCTGGCGGGCGTATTGCTGATGCTGCACAGTCCCGCTACATCGGTTGCGCAAGATCAGGACCAGGACCAGGTCGCGCAAGGTCAAGGCGGGCAAGACCAAGTCGCGCAAGATCAGGATCAGGACGAGCAGGATCCGCCCAGCCGTGTGGCACGAATCAACTTCACCCAGGGATCGGTGAGTTTTCAGCCAGGTGGAGAAGGTGACTGGGTCGCGGCCGTGCCCAACCGGCCCCTGACCACGGGCGACAATCTTTGGACCGACCAGGGTGCGCGCGCCGAACTGCACGTGGGCTCGACGGCGATACGACTGGCCCCGGAAACCAGCATGTCCATGCTCGATCTCGACGATCGCACCCTGCAGCTTCGCCTGTCGGAAGGCACGCTGAACCTGCGCGTGCGTCATCTTGATGACGGCGATCTGATCGAAGTGGATACCCCCAATCTCGCGTTCAACCTGCAACGCACCGGCGAGTACCGCATTGACGTGGACAGCGATGGCAATGTCACCACGGTCAACGTTCTGAGCGGGCGCGGAGAAGTGACGGGCGGCGGATATTCCTACACCGTGGTCGCGGGCCAATCGGCTCGTTTCTCCGGCAGCGATCAGTTGAACTACGACATCGGACAACTGCCGGTCGCCGATGATTTCGATAATTGGGCGCTACAACGCGATCATCGTGAAGACGGTTCGGAATCCGCCAACTATGTTTCACCGGAGATGACCGGCTACGAAGACCTGGATGACTATGGCCGCTGGCAATATGTCGGCGGCTACGGAACGGTCTGGTATCCGGCGGGCGTTGCCTCGGACTGGGCCCCCTATCGCGACGGCCATTGGGCTTACATCAGTCCCTGGGGCTGGACCTGGGTCGATGACGAGCCCTGGGGCTTTGCGCCCTTCCACTATGGACGATGGGCCTATGCCGGAAACCGCTGGTGCTGGGTGCCGGGGCCGGTGGTCGTCAGGCCGGTCTATGCGCCC
>DASQHA010000109.1:0-3163 GCA_035632335.1 Terriglobales bacterium | reverse complement strand
ACGGCATGAAGGCGACCAGGACGTTTCGTCCCAGCGCCAGCTCGCCATGATCGGTGCAGGGACCGTCCGCGATCACCTGTCCCTTGGTGACCCGCTGGTTCTTCTGCACAATCGGCTTCTGGTTGATGCAGGTGTTCTGGTTGGACCGCTTGAACTTGGTGAGCTGATAAATGTCGCTGCCCACCTCGCGCGAGAGCTGTCCGGGATGATGCTCGCCCTCGACGCGCACGATAATGCGTTCCGAGTCGACGGAATCGATGATGCCGTTACGCTTGGCCAGAATCACAGCTCCGGAATCGCGGGCCGTGACGCCTTCCATTCCGGTGCCAACAATCGGCGCTTCCGCGCGCAGCAGAGGCACCGACTGGCGCTGCATGTTCGCGCCCATCAGTGCGCGGTTGGCGTCGTCGTGTTCCAGGAAGGGCACCAGCGATGCAGCCACTGAAACCAACTGCTTCGGGCTGACGTCGATGTAGTCAACTTCATCGCGGCTGACCAGCACGAAGTTGCCGGCCTTGCGGGCATTCACCAGGTCGCCGACGATCTTGCCTTTGTCGTCCAGTTCAACGTTGGCCTGGGCGATGGTGTGACGGTCTTCTTCCCACGCTGAAAGATAGAAGGAAAACGGCTCAAGCTCCGCGACCCGCTTCTTCTTTTCTTTCAGCTCAGCATTCAGCTTTTCGGCTTCATGCTTCTCCATGTGGTCGCCGACCTTGCGATCGCTGTCACCGGCATTGACGATGCTGACGTAATCGAGCACGCGTCCACTCTTGACCCGCCGGTAAGGCGACTCGATGAAGCCGTAGTCGTTGATCCGGGCATAGCAGCTCAGCGACGAAATCAGGCCGATGTTCGGACCTTCCGGGGTCTCAATCGGGCAGATACGCCCATAGTGCGTCGGGTGTACGTCGCGAACTTCGAAGCCTGCGCGCTCCCGTGACAGACCGCCCGGCCCAAGCGCCGAGAGACGCCGCTTGTGCGTGATCTCCGACAGCGGGTTGGTCTGGTCCATGAACTGCGACAGCTGTGACGATCCGAAAAATTCGCGGATCGCAGCCATCACCGGCTTGGCGTTGACCAGGTCGTGCGGCATGGCCGTCGACATTTCCTGGTACACCGACATCTTTTCCTTGATCGCCCGCTCCATGCGGACCAGCCCGATACGGAACTGGTTTTCGAGCAACTCGCCGACCGCGCGAACGCGGCGGTTGCCGAGGTGATCGATATCGTCCACAGTACCGATGTTCTTGCGCAGCTTCAGCAGGTAGCGGATGGTGCCGTAGAAATCTTCCGGCTCGAGCGTCCGGTTGTCCAGCTTCGAAGCATCCTGGTTCTCGAACAGCTTGATGTTGAACTTCAAACGTCCTACCCGCGAAAAGTCGTACTTGCGGGGATCGAAGAACATGCCGTGGAACAGCGCCGTCGCCGTGTCGAGCGTCGGCGGATCGCCCGGCCGCAGCTTGCGGTAGATTTCAATCAGCGCCTCCTGCGGGGTCTTCACCGCATCGCGCTTCAAGGTCTGGCAGATGACCGTGCCCACGTCGTCGCGCTCGGGGAAGAACAGGTTGAGTTCGACCACGCCGGACTCGAGAATCTTCGCCACCTTGTCGGCAGTCAGCTCGGAGTTGGCTTCGAGCAGGACTTCGCCCGTGGTGGTGTCAACCACGTCGCTCGCCACCCACGCGCCTTCGAGGTCCGAAACGTCAATCTCGATCTCGCTGATTTTCGCTTTCTGAATTTCCTTCAGCGTGACCGCATTGATCTTGCGTCCCGAATGCGCGATTTCTTCCCCGGATTTCGACTTGATGCTGTGGGCCAGCTTCATGCCCAGCAGGTTGGTGGGTTTCTCGCTCGCCGGATCGAGCGTCCAGTAAAGCTTGTTGTCGCGGATGACCAGCCGGTCGACAGTGTAGAACGTCCGCAGAATGTCTTCACCGGAACGTAAACCAAGCGCGCGCAAAAATATTGTGCCCAGGAACTTGCGCTTGCGGTCAATGCGAACGTAAAGCACGTTCTTCTGGTCGTATTCGAATTCCACCCACGATCCGCGGTAGGGAATGATCTTGCCCAGGAAGTAAGTCCGGTTGTTCGCGGTCTCGAAGAACACGCCAGGCGATCGGTGCAACTGGCTGACAATGACGCGCTCGGTGCCGTTCACAATGAACGTTCCGTTATCGGTCATCAGAGGGACGTCGCCGAAGAACACTTCCTGCTCTTTGATGTCGCGGATGGAGCGGTTCCCGGTCTCGGCATCCTTCTCGAAGATGGTCAGCCGCATGGTGACTTTGAGGGGCGCGGAGTACGTCATGCCGCGCTCTTCGCACTCGCTCACGTCATACTTCAGCTGCAATCCGACCGGGTCGCCGCACTTGTTGCAGAAGTCGGGAGTGTTCGCGTTGTAGGTGCCGCACTTCGAGCACAGCACATCGCCGGGATGAAACGGATCGGTAATAACCGTCGAGCCGCAGTTCTTGCAAGTGGTGCGCAGGTGATGCAGTCCCTTCAGGTGTCCGCACTTGCACTCCCAGTTGCCGATGGCGAAGTCCACAAACTCCAACTGCGACACGTTGCGGAAATCGCTGATCGGGAACACTGACTGAAACACCGCCTGCAGGCCGGCGTCGTCGCGCTCACTGGGCAACCGGTCCATCTGCAGGAAGCGTTCGTACGACCGCTTCTGAACCTCGATCAGGTTCGGGATCTGGATGGTGGCTGGAATTTTTGAAAAATCAAATCGCGTACGGTAGGCATTATTCTTCGACATTCAGAGGCTCCCAAACTTTCAGTGCAGCCGTGGGCTGCAAGGCACATTGCATGGCGACGGGACAGGGTCCCGTCGGGGCAGGTCAGCGATTACTCGACCCGCTATGTACGGTCACCGAGCTCATTGACTGCAGACACGTATACGCCCTCGGGGGCATAGCTCCCCGTGGGCGCCGGTCGCAGCGCTTAGCGTCAGTTGAATTTTTTCTTTCCGCGCCAGTTCTCAGGCCTGTTTCCGTTCCGCTAACGCGGAACAGTTTGCCAACTCGTGTGCGACTCAGCTCCGCTTCCCCGGATCGTTGGAGTGGAGAGTCGCCTAGCCGTGAAGTGGGAAGCAGACGATATATAGATGCTACCACCGCTTCCCAGGGTTCACCACTTAAAATTGTCGCCGCAGGGC
>DASQHA010000108.1:0-8380 GCA_035632335.1 Terriglobales bacterium | reverse complement strand
CAGATCGGCGACTGGCTGAAAGTCAACGGCGAAGCGATCTATGGCACGAAGCCATGGAAGGCCACGCGGCAATGGAGCGCCGGCGAAGTTCCCCAAGTCGAATACAACAAGGAATATTCCTCCGCGTACGACGTAAACAAGTTGACCGGGAAACCCGAGCCCGGCAAGGCGGGCATTGAAGCGTTCTTCACCACAAAAGGAAGCGACCTGTACGCAATTCTGCCGCGCTGGGCTGGCGGGCAGCTTCTGTTGAAAGACGTAACCGGCGTCAAGGCGGTCACTCTTCTCGGATCGACGGCTCCGCTGAAGTTCAAACCCGCTAAAGCCGGCGTGTCGGTGGCGTTGCCCGATCTCCCCGAAGAGCTGCGCCGGCAACCAGCATGGGTCTTAAAGATCAGCCAGTGAAGCAACGGGCTCAAGCTGCGCCTGGGCGGAGATGTTTGGTCCAGCTTGACACCTTCGCGGGGAGCGAGGGTCTGAGGCCCCGATCCAGCGTCGCTGTCTCTAAGGTATTTCCTGTATTGAAAAGGGGGCGTCAAGATACTTCAATCAAGAGATGAAACTGACTCCTCGCTGCCCTCGTTGCCTGGCGCGCCTGGTGCTCAGACAGGCCAGCGTCGCTGCTTATTTAACCTGCCCGAATTATCCCTACTGCAAGAGTCCCGTTCAGCTTCCGAAGCGACCCCAAAGCGCGCGCGAGCATCGCTGCGCGGCTTAGGTGTGTTGTCGATGGGCAACAGCCGGTAGGGAAAGAGGCCTCAAGCAGCACGGACGGCTACCTGGGCAAAAGAAGGTATGCCAGCATTCCAATGACGACACAGCTGACTACTAGTGATATCAGCAGAATTTCAATCCGGTCGTAACCAAGGATGCGCCCGTCTTTCACCGGGTGAATCCTGATTTGCGCCGTCCCACCGGCACCAGAACCGGCGCCAGCAACAAATTCTGGAGAACACTCCAAACAAAAAGGCATTGCCCGATGCTGAAAACGCTTAAGAGGGCTGTGGCAAAATCCCGGCGCGGGACTGCTTCAAGCCCTGACAGTCCAAACATCAGGATTTGTCCGCTGGACATCACTTTACGCCGCACCCTTGGTTAATCTCGTCGGCCAGGACCAGCATTTTCCGCAAAATGGGATCATCAGACTGTCCAGCTGATTCCAGCTTTGCTTTAGCGGCCAATACATCAAGCACCATAAGCGCAGGAGTCCTGTACGGTTTCTTCGTACTCTGAGGGTCATTCGCCATGACTTGTTGTCCTGTTCCTTAGAGGCAGCCGGCATCTTAACTTTCGAGCCGTCTTCCGGTCTGGTCAAACCGGAATCTGTTAAGGAGACTGTATTGTGACAAAGGGAAACGCGCGCAGAGTCAAAAAAAGAATCAGGACGGGCCTCCGACTCCCAGTTTGGGACGCCTAACCAAATTCGGATGACCGCGGCTTCGCCGGGTCCCTCTCGCGCCTCGAATCACTGGACATGCGGAAGCACCAGAATCCGGATGGCAACACCTTGTGCGGGGAACATGAAGATGGCCGGGACCCACATCTCGAAACTCGCGAGATTTACTGACCTTCCGCATAAACGCCGGGTGCCTCACACATCGCGACAGACCCACTCATTCGCAAAAAACACGGATGGGCGGAGCACGGAAATTGTCCGTTAATTTTGACTCACAAACCTGTAACCAACGCCCGCGTTTGTGTGAAAGCGTCGGACGTGTGTGTGAACCTCCGTAAGATGACAGGGAGCATGAGCGGGAGCCACGATTCGACATGCACCTCGAAACGAAGAAGCTCTTCGCCCTCCTGATCGTCATATTGCTTTCCCGCGGAATTCTTGCCGAAGACACCAAGCTGGTGTTGCTGGACGGAACGCCGATCAGGCTCAGAACAACCGAGAACCTTTCTTCGCAAGATGCCGTCAAGGGCGGGACGGTCAGCTTCGAACTCATGGAGGATATCTATGTCAACGACGTTCTGGTGGCGAAGAAGGGCTCGGTCGCCATCGGGACGATAACCGAAGCCCAGCATAAGAGAAACATGGGTCGCCAGGGGAGGATGGCCATTGCCCTCGACTACATGCGGCTGTTGAATGGCGAAAAAGCCCAGTTGCGGGGTACGAAGGCAGGCAGTGGTGGTGGACATACGGGAGCGATGGTCGGAGCCATGGTGGTTACGTCACTGGTTATCTGGCCGGCCGCCCCGCTCTTCCTGTTCATGCACGGCAAAGACATAAATATCCCTAAAGGCACACCTATTGTGGCCTATGTCGATGGCGACTTCACAATCGGCCCGGCCCGGGTAAAAAAGACGACCGTTCTACAATCGGCAGAGTCTGCCGACACCGCTGCGACGTCCCTCACGGCTCCGTCACCGGCGCGGACGGGCGATACAGCTCCCGGTTCCCCTCCAGCTGGCCGGCTATGCCTTTCATCCATGATCGACGCTCAGGGCAATGAGACGTGCACACGTTATGCGAAGCAGTAGCGAGTTAACCGACGTTACGCTGCGATGAAGCGGCGCATGGCGGGAAGCGTCCATCACGGCTCGCGCGCGCCGCGCTCCAGTTGACGCTGGTATTCGGACGCGTCGAAGCAGCCCTGCGAGGAGGCAATGAGCCCATCCGCTCCGATCTTCCAACGTTCGAAGCCGCTGATGCGAACCCGCTGTCCAGTTCCTCCCGGCCCGGTGCTGGTGCCGGTCAATGTCCAGTGGTACTCGGCATCGTCACCCTGCCCCAGCACCTTTTTCATGCTCACCCGCAGATCAGGGAACGCAGTCATGAACGATTGAGCTACTTCCGCAATTGCGCTCTGCCCAACCGCAGGAGCGCCCCCGTTGACGGCGAGCGACCCATCGGCTGCATAGAAGGAGGCGACCCGGGCCGCATCCTGGCTGCACCAGGCGGCGGTGTAGCGGAGAGCGAAGTCAAGTAGTTGATGCGCTTGCACCCGGTGTCCTACTGACCTTCCGCGTAGACGCTTTTGACGAACCCGGCGGCGTTGGTGTTGGGCCAGTCGGGATGCTGCGTCTTAAGCTCGGCACTGACTTGCTTTCCGGCGTCGTCGACCGACATGCCCTGACCCTTGAGCGCCAGCGCCCGGGTGCGGATTTCGGAAATCAGGTCGCGTTCCGCCGCCACCAGCGAGCCGTCGCCGGGAGCGCTATGGTCGGGCAAGACATGCTCTACCTTGAGCGCGGAAACCTTCTCCAGCACGGCAAGCCAGCTGGCCGGCGTGCCGCCATCGCCGAAGATGTTCGGCATCGTCTTGTTCTGCACTACATCGCCTGAAATCAGGGTGCGGTCGGGCTCGACAAAAGTCAGCTCGTCGCCCTTGGTGTGAGCGCCGCCGAACCAGAGCAGGCGGGCCGTGACCCCGCCCAGGTCAACGGTTGCTTCCTGGTCGAAAGTCACATCGGGCGGGCGCAGCACTACGTCCGTCAGCAGATCTTTATTCTGCGGTGAGAACTTTCTGAACATGGCAATCATTTCCTGCCCGTGCTTTTCCATTTCCTGCTGCTGCACAGCGTCGCGGATCAGAATAGTGCCGGGAGGAAAGCCGGGCTCGCCGGCCGCGTGCTCGGGATGAAAGTGGGTGGTGGTGAGAAAAAGCTTCTGATTGTTGGGCGCGAGTCTGGCGGCAACCCGCGCCACCGTGGCTCCATTCTTCGGGCCCAGTCCGGTATCGACGACCAGCGTGGCGCGGCTGCCGACCACGATGGCAATGTTGGGAAAACCCATGATCGCCCAGACGTGGTCGGAAACCTTGCTAGGATTCTCCGCGACCATCGGCTGGCTCATCTGCGCGAAGGCGCCGGAGGCCATCAGCGCAGCCAATGCCAGAATTGCAGACAGTGATTTCATAGCGTTTCTTATCTTAATCTTCACCTCTGCCGGGTGCACGCTTCGCGCACTTTGCGATGTGTGGGTTTGGTTGTCGGCGGATTACTCCGCAGAGCCAGCCGCGAGTGAGAGATGCAGGCGGGTGCCCACGCACTCGCCTTTTTTACGAACGAGTGGATCCGAAGCGTCCGGCGGGAACCCTCAGACCGGTTTTCCTTCGATCACATTAATCGGCGTGGTGGTGGGCGTAATGGATGTGAGTTCGAAACCGCATGCGTTCAGCAGTGACCGGAACTGGGCTTCGGTGCGTTCCTGGCCGCCGGGGAAAGTGAGCATGGTAATGTCCATGTCCTTGGAAACGGACGGCGCGTTACCGGCGGGAACCACGCAATCCGCGATCAGCAGCTTGCCCTTGGCGGGAATCACTTTGCGGCAGTGGCCGAGAATCTGGATGCACTGTTCGTCGGTCCAATCGTGAATGATGTGGCGGAACATGTAGGCATCGGCTCCGGCCGGGATGCTCTCGAAAAAGCTGCCTTCGAGGGCGCTGCAGCGCTCGGCCAGGCCTGCGGCCTTCAGCTTGTCCTTCGCCCGCCCCACCACGTGGCCCAGGTCGAACAGGATCCCCTTCATCCTGGGATAGCGCGCGAGCACGGCGCAGAGGAGCGAGCCGTTTCCTCCGCCGATATCGGCGAGGATATTAATGCCGCTGAAATCGTAGGCGTCCAGCATGGCGGTGGTTTCGTAAAAATTCAGGGAGCCCATGCCGGCGTCGAAGACCGGACCCATCTCCGGGTGCGCCTGAATGTAGTCGAAAACCGGCGCTCCGAAGACTTTATTGAAACCGGGTTCGCCGGTTTGAATGGAGTGATGCAAACCGTCCCAGGCGGCAAACAGGTGATGGAACATCTGTGCGCCCGCGCGGTAGGAGCCGGGAGCGTCGCTGCGCAACGCGGCCGAAAGCGGCGTGTGGTCGAAATGGCGATTCCCGGTTTCCTGAAAGATGCCGTGGCTGGCCAGGAAGCGGAGAACTCGATAGAGCGATGGCTCATGAGTCCGGCTGGCTCGGGCGAGGTGCTCGACCGGCTGCGGCTGCCCGGTCTGGACGAGATCGGCAACGCCGAGTTCGGCGATTGAGCAGACCGCGCGGCTGAGGGCCGCGCCGATCAGGATGCGGCTGAGTTGTTCAGTCTCTGGTTGGGCCATGGTTTTCCACCTGAAAATACTGCAGGACGCTATCACGCACTGAAACAGAACTGCAAGAGTTAGCCATTCCGGGCGAGCGGCCAGGGAAGGTTCCGCCTGCCTCCGGATATCCATAAAAAAACAGTTGCATATCTACTACGCCTGTAGTAATACTGCACACGTACATAGGAGAAGCAAATGGCCGGTCCGGCGCTGAGCAGACTCGAGCTTCGCATCATGGAGGTTTTGTGGAACCGCGGCACCGCGTCCATCCGTGAAATCCAGGAGACTTTCCCGGAAAAGCAGCGCCCCGCCTACACCACCATTCAAACCACGGTTTATCGCCTCGAGGCCAAGAAGGCGGTAGGCCGCGTAAAGAAGGTCGGAAACTTCCACGTCTTCGAAGCCGCGGTGTCGCGCGCCGCCGCGCAACGCCGGCTGATTGATGACCTGATCGCGCTCTTCGGCGGCCGCACCCAACCAGTGATGGCACACCTCATTGAGTCGGGCAAGCTGACCCTGGCCGACGTGAAGGAGGCCGAAAAAGCCCTGCGTCAGTTGCAAAAGAAGGAGAAGCCGGAATGACTGTTCATTTTCTGTCGGGTCTTTGGACTACAGCCGCGCCGGCCTTGGGAGATCACCTGTGGCAATCGACAGGGTGCGTCGTGGTTGCTGCGTTGCTCACGCTCACGCTGCGCCGCAATCAGGCCCGAGTCCGGTATCGGATCTGGCTGGCTGCGTCAATCAAGTTTCTGGTGCCTTTCTCAGTGCTGGTGGCGCTCGGCAACCGCTTTGCCTGGCGGCATATTTCGAGCGCGGGCGGCGCGCTCTATTTCGCGATTGAACAGGCCGGACAGCCGTTCACGAAGGCAGCACCGGCAGTGGTTCAAGCCGCTCCCGCTCCTGCTCTGACCCGCATGCTTCATCTGCTCCCGATCGCAGGTGGGGTCTGGCTGTGTGGATTCCTGACCGTGGTTGGCATCTGGGCTGCGCGCTGGCTGCGAATTCGCGCAGCCGCAGCACAAGCGGTTCCCCGGCGGGACGGTCGTGAAATAGATGCCCTGCGCAGATTGCTGGCCTCAGGGACGACCTCACACGAAATTGGCATCCTGCTTTCGCGCACTTCACTCGAGCCGGGAATCTTCGGCATTGTGCGCCCGGTTTTGCTCTGGCCGGAAGGGCTCTCCGAGAAACTCGATGACGTTCATCTGGAGGCGGTGATCGCGCATGAACTATGCCATGTCCGGCGGCGCGACAACCTCACGGCGGCAGTCCACATGCTCGTCGAAGCGGCTTTCTGGTTTCATCCCCTGGTCTGGTGGCTGGGTGCGCGCCTCATCGACGAGCGCGAACGCGCCTGCGACGAAGAGGTTTTGCAACGCGGCAGCGAACCGCACCTCTATGCCGAAAGCATTCTGAAAATCTGCGAGTTTTGTTTGGGTTCTCCTCTGACCTGCGTGTCAGGGGTTACAGGCGCCGATCTAAAGAAAAGGATGGTTCACATCATGACCGACCATGTGATTCGCAACCTCAACTTCCCTCGAAAACTCCTGCTGTGGACAGCCGCATGCCTCGCCATCGCTCTGCCTATCGCCTTTGGTCTGCTCAACGCCACTCCGGGCCACGCGCAAGGGCAACTCGCCGCGACGCCCAAGTTTGTATCTGTATCTATCAAACCGCACCCCAGTGAAGGCAATGGCCTGGTGATGTCAAGAATGATGATGTCGCCGATTAATGGTGCCTTCACCGCAAAAAACGTTTCCCCGCATTCGCTCCTCCAGATTGCCTACCGCATTCAGGACACGCAGCTCGCCGGAGAGCCGGACTGGTTTAAGTCAACCACATACGACATTGACGCGAAGGTTGATCCGTCCGTAGTCGAAGAAATGCACAAGCTGAGTGATGACCAGCGAAACCTGGTGAACCAGCAAATGCTTCAGCAGTTCCTCACTGACTATTTCAAAGTGACCCTGCACCAGGAATCCAGGGATCTTCCTGTCTACGAACTGCTCATTGCCGAGGGCGGCCCCAAACTCCAGAAAGTGGACAAACATGGTTTCATGCATATGGGAGTGGGCGAAGTAAGCTCGCAGGGGACCCCCTTAACATTGCTGACGGCGCAGTTGTCGCAGCGTCTCGGACGAACCGTTGTGGACAAAACCGGGCTCGATGGTGACTATGCCTTCAATCTCCACTGGATCCCTGACGCCGAAGAACAGGCGCGCATCCGCGCCGCCGGCTTGCCACCTGCACTGATGAAGGCAGAACAGCCTGCAGCTTCCGGTCCTCCGCTTCTTACGGCGCTCGAAGAGCAACTGGGACTGAAACTGCAGCCGCAAACGGAACGCGTGCAGGTTCTCGTCATCGACCACGCCGAGCAGCCTTCGCAGGATAACTAGAACCACGTCGGTGATCTCACTTCTGCCCGGGCCGGCAGAAGTGAGATTCCGCTCAAACGCCTTCCAGCTTCCGCGATGCAAGCACTACCTGCAACAGCTACGCGGCAAGGTCGACGATGATGTCAACCCGCTCACCATTCAAATAAACGCTTCCGTCGTTTGCCAGCACGAAGAGCAGCGCCTTCGGCTGTTCCGAGAGCGTTCTCGCTTCAATCCAATCAGCGATGTAGTAGTCGGCCTCAGGACCAAGTCCTTCTTCCCGATTGGATAAAACTCGGGTTACAACCGCTTTCTGCCTGAACTTTTTATCTAAATGTATGGTGAACTCAAATTGCTGACCGATCTTGATCTCTGATTCCATGCCTATCATCCTTTCCGCCGTGCCTCTCTCTCCCGCGTTTGTGGTTGATGGCAGCACGACCGCAATTCGCTGACCTCGGTCGATGAGACCAGCATTTTACCCCGGGGTAAACCCTGGTTGAAATCAGGCGATTGCACCAACTACACGTGCACGACGCGCCCTACAGGGTTGTGAACGAATCCGCGATTTTTCATCCATGGAGATTCACGGGCGGGTGGCCCGCCCGTCCTTGAGCTTGCTTCCGCCGGAAGCGGACAATTTCGAATCGGCGTAGCCCTACGAAGGAGACCGTCGAATGAGATCGTATAGCTGTCTGATTGAGTTGATTCTAGCCGGGTTGCTCTCCCTGAGTTACATCAATGCTCAAACTCTGGACAGAACAGACGAAACCGCCATAAGGACGGTCGTCACGGCGGTTCCTGAAGCTCTGAATCATAAGGACATGGCCGAGGTGGCGAGTTATGACACGCCGGCGTCCTCTCCCTCGCAAAACGACTGATGGCTTGGAGCGGCCTGCCCGAGTTGGAAGTATCCGATTCTCCGCTGGCTGCGCAGAACCGACAACCTGATCAGATGGACCAACATCCCAATATC
>DASQHA010000107.1:0-12415 GCA_035632335.1 Terriglobales bacterium | reverse complement strand
TAGTGGAAGGCAGCGATCCCAGACTGAAATCCGAAGTCGTTATCTACAGCGCGCACTGGGACCACCTGGGCATCGGCACGCCGGTGAATGGCGATGCTATTTACAACGGCGCGGTCGACAACGCCACCGGCTGCGGAATTCTGCTCGAGCTGGCCCGCGCCTGGGCCGCACAGCCGCAGAAGCCGCGCCGCTCGGCGTTGTTCCTCTCAGTCACCGCCGAAGAGGGCGGATTGCGCGGATCGGAATACTACGCGGCGCATCCGGAAATCCCCGCTGGAAAAACAGCGCTCGCCATCAATTACGACGGCTTGTTTCCGTTCGGCCGCACGCGGGACGTAGTCATCAACGGCGCCGAGCGCACCACGGTATGGCCGGTGGCGGAAGCCGTCGCGCAGCGCATGGGACTTTCCATCAAGCCTGATCCGCGTCCCGAGCAAGGCGCCTATTACCGCTCCGATCACTTCTCGTTCGCGCACGCGGGCATCCCGGCATTTTCGGTGGAGGAGGGCGACGATTTCATCGGCCAGCCGAAAGGCTTCGGCGCCAAGGCGTTTGAGGAATACAACAACCAGCACTACCACCGGCCTTCCGACGAATATCAGGAGAGCTGGGATTTCTCGGGTCTCGCCGCCATGGCGCGTTTCGGATTCCTCATCGGACGCGAGGTTGCCGACCAGGAGCGCCTTCCCACCTGGCGCGTAGGCGACGAGTTTTTGGCTGCGCGTGAAAAGAGCGGCGTGAAATAACGATCAATGCAGGCCGACCCGCGAAAACAGGTGCCGGATCCATAGCACCGGCACGAGAATGCAAACCAGGATCACGATGAGCATCACCCAGGCCGCAGGCTGGGCGAAGTTGAGTGTGTAGCCGATACCGTAGCGCTTCTCCACCAAGATGGCAGGGTCATCCGGGTTGTAGTAGAAGACGCGGAATCTCCAACAATCATCCAGGTCGCGGCGGAGTGGGCCGGGCACGCCGGGGCGGCTCGAAGGAAGGCGGCTGCTGCTCTGCCTGGCCGCGAACAAGATCGCTACGAGCGTGACGAGCGCTGCGGCGATCAGGATTTGCAAGGCCGGCAACAGGCTGCCGATTCCCTTGACCGGGTCTGCCGCTAACCAGGCACAAGCCAACACAACCGAGCCATTCTAACGCGCCGGCACTGCGTCCGCCTTCCGGGATCGTGATATCATCTTCCGCAAAACGAGCCCTCGAGCGTAACGGGCGACCGTGACAGCGGCAAAGGGCGGGGAGAGAATATGGGCCCGGCTTGTTTTCGTCGAACAGCGCTGCTCGCGACGGCAGCATTCTTGTGCGCCGGCCAGCCGGCGAACTCCCAACCGAAAGCGGGTGTTTCCGCCAGCGGCGTCTTCTTGGGACGCAGCGGCAAGCCCATGGTCAAAATGCGCCTCATCCTGGCCGAGGTGGCCGGCGACCAGGAGCTGTCATTTGCCAAAATCAAGCTGGCCGCGAACCCTCCCACCGCCATCACCGACGACAAAGGCGGGTTCCAGTTCACGGGCGTCGCTCCTGGCATGTACGCGGTCCTCTACGCGCCCGCGTCGGGCTCCAAGGTTCTGCCTGCCGAGATCAGCATCAAAGCTCTCGCGGCGGTCGCTCAGTCGCCCCTCCCCATGCTTCGCGACACCCAGATCGGCGACACGGGTCCACCGAATCCCGACCGCACCTGGGGTCATACCTTTACGCTGCTGAAGGGGCACACGTTTTACGCCATGGGAGCCAACATGAAGATTTGGAACGCAACCGCCCGCTGGGGACCCCACGGCCCGTTCATGGAGATCCGGCGGGGCGTGATCGTTCAGCAGCAGTTCCCCAGCTCGAGCCCCATCAAGCTGGATGCGTGGAGCTATTGAGGCACCTCGGCCGCGCACCAGACCCGGATGCTGGGCAGCGACTTGTTAATCCCGGCGACAGACTATTGCCTGGCGGCGTAAGGCGCGCTTGGCGAAGCTACATTTACGGCTGCGTTGTGGCCGTACTTCTTCGGCGGCGCTCGGCTGGAGCTGGGATCGAGTTCCAGCGATCGGTTAGCTCGCCGCCAACTCGCTGGTAGCCGATTGAAACTAAAGCAGATACCAGAAATGGCTTTGTTTCGCAAAACCGCTTCTCGTTTGCGGTGAACATTCGCTTCGAATGCGTTCGAGACCGCTCTCAGTGGTGGAGGTATTACGAACCTTCTGGATCTTGAGCCGGCCTTGGGGACTCTGCGATTCTGGATGCCACCCTAAGTTCTTTAGGTAGATCAGCGCGACCGTTGGCAACCGACGTGCTTGGGTTCGACGGCATGGTCCCAGACTTGGAAGCAACCAAGACGCAATGGAGGCAGTGTGAGCATGAGCTCGAACCCCCCGGTCACCAGTGGTACGCGTTACGAGTTCGCAATAATTCCGAGAAAGTAGCGGCCACCCATTTGGAGGGCAGAGGGTACAAGCCGTTCTTGCCTTCGTACCGGTCGCAACGAACCTGGTCTGACCGTTCGAAAGCGATCGAGTTACCTCTTTTTCCGGGGTATTTTTTTGCGCATTTGTGGTGGCGAATAGGCTCCCGATTTTGTCTGCTCCTGGTGTGATCGCGATCCTGGGCGCGGGAATGCTCCCTATCCCTGTCGATCCCAGTGAAATCGCCGCCATTCAGGCGGTGGTGAAGTCGGGCCTAGCTGCGCAACCATGGTCATACCTCCAGGTTGGGGAAACCGTAAGGATTGAGCGCGGCGCTCTCCGAGGTATTGAGGGAATACTCATCAATGTCAACAAGAAGCAACGCTTGGTGGTTTCCGTGGCTCTCGTCCAGCGTTCGGTTGCGGTAGAGGTAGACCGCGACTGCGTGTGTCCCGTTAGAACGTCACCGTTTGGCGCTGCGAAAGAGTCGAAGGCAGCAATCTCCCGGTGAACCCGCGCATTCCCGGCAGAACATCACAGCAGGCTCGTCCGCGCCGCACCGGTTATCAATCGCGCCAAGTGAACAGATTCAGCTCAGGATCAAGTCATGTACATGGCACTAAATGATCGACTCGCCCAATACGGCATCACCGCGCGGGATGACGGCACGCTGGTCGGCACGTCGACTGACCGTGCTCCGCGGATTGAGATCCGCATTGATGCGGGCCAGGTACTCATGCGCCTGCACAGAACCCGATGTCCAGATCGAGGCTCAAATTGGCAGCCTGTCGATCGAGACATTCTGTTGTGGTGGTTTCGCCGAGACTCACCCATCGCAGCCTGGCTGCGCAGGCGGGGCATAGTGCCCGGACGCGTGAGGCGAAGCTAGAGGCCGGTTCTGTGCAGTGATCAACGCAACTTGTCCAGCCGTTCTTCGATCCAGCTGGTCCACATTCTGCCAGCTCGTCCAAGAACTCGACGATTCGACTGATTCCTGACGATGGGTACTGAGTAGGTGCACAATAAGGCAGAAGAGGGCCGCGCCACGGGAGAGAGTAGCCTGAATCGCCAACACGGTGCTTCTCGGTTTAGTTGATTGCTCCGCCAGGATTCGTGGCGAGCCCGGCGCGACCGGCGACCGTGGCCACGTGGAGGCCATGTTAGCGTGCTTCAAGTTGGAGGGCCGACGTGACCACCGACGGCGGGTCCGGATCCCCCGGGCAGGCTTGGTCGCGATCTTGCCCGGTGATCTTCCTTGCTCTAGGCAGGAGGCCGGCTTGTCTGGACCTGCGCGAACAGAATGCAGGGCCGGTATCAGCAGAGGGTCCGGCCCGGAACCTAGCCCGCCGGCTAGAAGTCAGCCACCAAGAGGCCGCTGGCTTTTTTCCGGACCGGTGCAGGGAACAAGTGTTGACCGGGTGATTATAAGCGAAGCCAGGGCAGCGGTTCCAGTCGGGCGTTCACCTGACGCCAAAAAAAATGGCCAGTACCGGAGAGAACCGGGTCCAATTCCAAAGGTTACGTATTGGCCGGAAATATCTTACGCAGCGCTTTGCACGCGCAGAAATAATGGGCCCGGCTCCCACACCGGGCCCGAGGTAGGACCAGACTGTGAAAGGATATCACGCAGCGGCTCCGTCGCCCTCGGTGTGCTCTTGCTCAATCCGCGACCTCCGCTGATCGATCGGAGTCCGGCATTGGTCAGGGCGGGTCCGAGGCCCGTATGTCCACGATGCGAGAAGTTCTGACAGTCCGGTATGTCGATGCTGAAATTCGAGGTGCATTCCGCGGCCAATGAACCCAACCTTCAGTCATCCAGATGCCCCATGTAGATCCCTCGATCCTCACCGGGACGGGGTCTGGACAGTACTGCGGGTGACCGGGAATCAGTGCGCGGCCTTGGCCGCGATTGACGAAGGTGTACCAGTGGTTCTGGGGTTCAACCTCCAAGACAGCTCCTTCTGACAGCTGGTAAAGGTAAACACCACCTTCGATCTCGGACTGCACAATGTCCCGATTCAGCTCATCACTGAGGCCGGGATCAGGCGGAAGTAACTGCGGAATCCGTGCGAGCGCTTCGATACCCATTCCGTACCTTGCCTAAACGAACAAGATTCGCCTCAGGCTTCGACTGTAGGACCAGTGGGCTCACAACGCAAAAGGATCTTCGCAGACCGGACTGTCGGAGATCTGCCGAATCACTCGATATTAATCCAGTGGCTGATAGCCAGAACAGGGCAAGCCGCGTAGCTCCAGATCGCCCGGCGGACGCCAACTTATCAGGCGTGCCGTCAGGGACGTGGTAGAAATCTCTAGACAGCGTCCAGGTCGTCGAGGCAACCCCTGCGCCCGGCCGTGCCCCAGCGCCACAAAGCCCTTGGCCTGCGGCCTGGGCTGCAGACGACCGGTTGCCGGTCGGGTCCGCGGTCTCATCAGAACAAAGTGCCGAGGTCAGTGCAATTCTTGTTTTACAGCGACGCGTCTGGACATTTCCTCCAGTAGGCGGTCGAACTCGCGCAACCTGCGTAAAAACGCCTGAGGCGAGGAGGGGGATCTGCCGCAGTCATCTGGCGCTGTCTCGCGTAAGGACCCGATGCTGACGAGATCCTTCAGACAACCCAATTCAAAGCTGTTGAGAATATTGTTCCAGCACGATCCGCACGAGCTGACTTCGGGTGCGCACACCGTTCTTGTCAAAGAGCTGCTGCAGCGTGGCTTTTACCGATGCTTCCGAAATGTGGACGCGCGCAGCGATTTCCTTATTGGCCAAGCCCTCAAAGACACCCATTAATACCTCCCGTTCGCGTTCGTCAAGTAACCGATCGGCATTCTTGCCTTCGGCCGGCGAGACCGCCAAATCTTGAAGAGTTGGATCGATGCGGAGTTCGCCGGCCATCACTCCTCGCAGGGACTCGACGAGCAAAGCTGGCGAGCTCTGTTTCAAACAGATTCCCGCGGCGCCCATATACACCAGCCGGCGCATCTCGAAAGGGCTCACTACGGCAGCCACTATCACGATCGGCCCATGAAAGCCGACTTCCCTGGCGGGTCGGAAAAAGTCGAAGCCTCTCTGCTTTCCTAGATCAAGATCCAGCAACACCAGATCTATTGGCTTTGAGGCCAAAGCATTCAGTGCTTCTTCGATTGACCCACAATGAGCAACGATCCCAAAACCGCTCTCGGCAGCCAGCAAGCGGGCGGCGCCCTCGCGGAACAGGACGTGGTCGTCAACAAGCAGAATTCTGACGGTGCGACGTTCTGCATCCATGTTCGACTGTCACTTTCTGCCAGGTTCGTAGAGGAAGTAGCTCCACCGCGAAGCAGGAACCCACGGGTGTCGGTTCGTATCTCAGCTCGCCCGAGAACGAGTGTGCAATCGCGCGCGAAACGTACAAACCCAGACCCTTCAGACCAGTACTGCGATGGAACGGCTGGAACAATTCAGCCGGAGCGGTGATACCTGGACCGGTATCCTGAATGCGCACGATCACCAAATCGCCGGTCACGCCGGCCGAGATCGTCAAATGCTTTCGTTCCGACAGACTCATGGCCTTATGGCTGTTCTGCACCAAGTTTAGGAAAATCTGAAGAAGCCCAGGGGCCTCGGCCCAGACGGCTGGTAAGTCTTCCGCAAGTTCCCAATCCACACTCATTTCAGATTCACGGAACCAAGGGTCGATAATGAGGCGCAATTGATCCAGCAGCGCACGAAGGTCCACGCTGGTGAGCGACCCTTCCCCTGGACGCAATTCCGCAGCCGCAATCTTTGCCAACGCTCTGATCAGGTTCCCCAAGGCTTTGAAATCGGCATTGCTATGCAAGCTCGGTACACGTTCGAGGTTGGCGTGCATCAATGAGGTGGTGGCACATAAATTCCGGATCTCGTGCAAGACGGCGCCCATCGCAATTTGCGAAGTGGCCATGGCTGAGCGGAAACCCAGCCGTTCGCGCTCCTGCATCCGCTCGGCAGCGTCCACGATGACCGCCCCCAGTCTTGGTCCGAACTGCGTGTCTCCCAGCGAAAACCAGATATCCGCCAGGAACATCTCACCGCTCGGGCGCCAACCCCTACATTCGGTGATCGCATGGCAAACGTGGCTGGCTCGTTCCAGCCTTAGCGCGGTTGCCAAGGCCGGCAAACACGGTCCGATCCCTTCCCCGGTCAACGGCCGGTCCTCGAAGCCGAGCAGCTTGTGGGCCGCTGGATTGGCCATTACAATCTTCCCCTCCCCGTCAGCAGTAAGAATCGCGGCGGGACTGTGCTCGAAAAACATGCGCCACTCGCGTTGCTCCCTCTGCTCCGTCTGCTGCTGCGTTTCCTGTCGCTGGAGTTCTTGGCGAAGCTGGTGCGTTTGCACAAGACCGACCACCGATACAATGAGCAGCACCATCGCAGGGTCCGGCTTCCAGGGTACCGAACTGAAAATTGCCGATAGAAGTATGGCGAGCACGCCGCCAGCCGACAAGTACCACCGATTCAGAGAAGCTGAAGCCAAAATGAAGGCCACAACCACAGGGACCAAGCACACAAAGCCCGACCAGCCACTCGGCCATTTCACCAGCGCAATCAGGACGATCAGGACGACACCCGTAACGACAACCGACAGGTGACTTTCCCAGATTCCGCCAGCTGGTCGCATTCGGGTCTCGACTAGTTCGGAGATTGAAAACACGTAGGATACACCCAATCATCCCCGGATTCAAGGCAATACCCCGACCAACCCCTGAGCTGTTTCAGAAACGTCAGGGACCACTGCGAGAGGAACTGGTCATAGACACCACATTTTGGGGGTGCCCTCAGTAGTCGGAGCGATCAAAATTAGCCGAAAGATAAATGCCTATCTCGCGAAAACCGGGGCAAAATCCTGACTGATATGCTTTGGCAACCTAACCAGCGACTGTCACCGAATCCGAACGGCATTTCGCTCACCCATCCGTGCATTCGACAAGTCATGCCTACTGCTGGCTTGGAAAGGAAGGGATTGCGACCAGAGAGCTGCAAAATCACGCCCGAGCCGCGTGTTCTCAAAGTAGGAGCTACAGCGCACACTGCCAACGGCGATGCGCCCCTAGACGGGCCGCGGCCTTTTGCAGAGCAGCATCCGCCTGACCAACGTGCAAACCCACGGTATCCAATCAACTTAGAACTCCAATACAAGATGCTGACGAGCGGTCGAGTTGGCCGGCTGGGATCCGGCCGAACGCTCAACATCAGCAGTCGTGGAGTCCTGTTTGAAGTCGATGATTTTTGCCCTGCGAGCGGTGAAATTGAAGTGAAGATGAACTGGCCGTTCCTGCTGAACGGATGCTGCCATTTGAGGTTAGTGATGCGCGGGCGTGTTGTTCGTTACGATGCGAATGCCAAATCAGTTGCGATCAAATCGGAACACCACGAGTTCCACACAGCAGGTATCGCGAACAGCGTGTAATATTTACAAGCGCAGGTTCCAAGATCAGCCACCCGAGCCGTTCAAGGTAACTCGCTTGGCTCAGAACTAGACCTGCTTTGCGGTTGCGCGGTGCTGAACTCGTGCGTTGATAGCAGTGGGCGACCTGAAAAAATGCCGTCGGCTGGCAAACTAATGCCGAAATAGTCCTACTAGTACCGAGGCGCAAATCCCTTATTGACCGCCAAAAGGAAAACAACCAACTAGATTACGAGAATGCGCTTGGCAGAAGAACGCAAAACTGCCCGCTACCAGCTGCACCTGCCCCTGCGGATCATCCGGAGCGGAGCCAGCTGGGTTTCGCAGGATGCATTGACGCGAAACATCAGCTCCAGTGGCGTTTTGTTCACATCTAACGCAGATGTCCCAGTCGGCGGCGATATCGAATACGTGGTCAAGCTGAACGTGGCGTGCGGCAATCACGTGGAACTGCGCTGTTTCGGCAAAGTCGTCCGGCTCGAGAAGTCTCTCTCCGAACCTGGTAATCCCGGCTACCTCATCGCAGCAACCCTGGACCGTTATCAATTCGTCCGGCATGAGCCGCGGACTTTTGCGTCTGCGGGCCCGCCAGTGTAGGTTCTTCCTCTGGACGATCATCGTCGAGATCACAATTCGCAGTCTGCAGGCGTGATCTGGAGGGGGCGTACTCAGCGCGGCCAGCCTATGTGATAGCCGACGAGATTTTGCTGGCAACTTTGCTGAAGATGTTATTGACGCCGTTGGCAACATTGCCCATGCCGACGGTTGCGCCAAATGCGATCAGCGCCACGACCATGGCATATTCGATCAGATCCTGCCCATTGTCGTCGAGTATGGGCTGAATTCTCAACTGCAGTTTGAGCAAGCGGTCGTTCATGATCGTTTACCTCCGCGACGTTTGCTCACGAATGCAATTCACAATCCACTTGCAACCTGCACGACTTACCTAGTGAGCAGTAAAGTTCAGTGCATCCCAGGGAGGTATTCCGCGATGACTGTCAACAGCTGTACACAGCGACATACCAGAAAGCAAAGGTCCATATCCACTCGGATCGGTCCGAGCCGCACATTGGTCGTACCCTGGTAGATTTTATGGGAGAGGGCTGATAGGCGCACAGCATTGGCTGCGCACTTTGCAAGGGCCCACGCCCAAACTCCATTAATGTCGATTTATTCGTGTGGATACCTCACGCGATGTGTCAAATGGCCCCACACTGTGGCCAGTGCCAAAGAACCGAATGGTACCAGGCGGCAATACTTGGAAGTCGGACTGTGCGTCTTCGGCCTTGGCGCTGTCATGCGGATCATACTTAGGGCGCTCTGGCTTGACGGAGCAAACTATGCACGCCGCACGATGCTCTCGCCGGGTGTTGGTTGTGGCCCGTAAGAAAGAACCGGCAGACCTGATTGGTGCTTGTCAGTTACGTACTCGACTGCCTCGCTCATTATCAGCCGTCGCTCTTGGGGCTAATATGTCTCGCGACCGTCATCGGCTCGGTACTCCTATTCAGAATCACGAGCAAGTGAAGTCTTCCCCGACCTCTGGCGCTGCACACAGCAACCGAGTCGCAACCGTTCGCTCAGGAGAGCGGAAACCGTCCCAAGAGCTCACACTGTCGGGAACTCCATTCCAGCCTGATCGGGCTGTTTAACGATTCTATGAAACCCAGGGTGGGTGCGGTGGCATATATTGTAGGGTACAAGAAGCGTGTATGCCGAACGACACCATGGTCAAACCGAAGCGTCTGGTGCGATTCGCCGCGGGAAGCGCTATTGCAGAATCGGCCAGGCTCATCATGCGGGCGCTCTTGTGGTTTGCTGCAATGACCGCAGGATTTGTGCTGGCCGCCCTGACTTACGCTCGTTTCCAGGCTGGGCAAGTTGAACTACGGACCATTGTTGAGTGGCTCTCGAAACTGTCGACTGAGCCATGGGTCTTGGAGTTGAAGTGGCCGTCGCCTTCGTTATCGTGGCTGTACCGTGTTCGAAAATCACGCACGTCCGGCGAAAGGTGAGGACGTCTCTTCCAAGCTACGCCGGAATATCGAGAGGCTTGCGGTTCTTGGCGTTCTGATCTTGTATGTTGTAGGAGTCCGTGCGGCATATCATATATAGCTTGCCATGGGCCACTCGCGGGATTGGGTAATCATTCATGCCGTCTACTCCTGGATCTATGTGGGATTCTCCTTCGGTGGCTGGGTGAGTCACCACCGGAACCAGCCGCTTGCACCGACGCTTCGACAGTTCCTCAAATTCATGAAGTTGTAGCGGTAGAACACTTCGTTCAGAAACGGGTGCTCGATCGGGTGAAGACCGGATTGACTCGGCAAGTGTCGAGCACACACGATTGCAAGAGTGGGCGGAAGCCGCTGGAAAATGGGATTTGGGTCAAGCCTCAGGCTTGGGCCAGCGGGTCCGCTCACCGTGACCCCAACGCCATCCGACGTTTTAAGCGACGAGCACGATCAAGACTTAGCCGACTACGTGCTGCTGCTGGCATTGGTATGCTTGGGACTTAAGTGCTGTTCGTGGTTAATATCGGTAGTCTTTCAGGGATTTAGACCGCCGAGAACGTCTAGCTCGGCGCACGAGCGCAAGCTAGCCCTTGCTCGGCAGGAGCGACGAACATGGGTAGTGTCTGTCCAGTTGATTTGAACCTACTATATTGCGTGCTTCACTACGAGCCGGAAGTTCTGTTGCTCGTTGGTCTAGTACTCGTTTGTGCTGTGCTGGCGGTAAGACCTATGAAGATTTGACCTTCGGCCTACTGCTCGAAATGTCGCCGTACGCCAGCTTGAACCGTGATGAATCCCGCAGGAAGCAAGATATGGCCGGTAAAGGAATCCTCCGCGAAGGACCCTACGCGAGGGCCTAAACGATTCCGTCTGCGAATCGCGCTGTCCGATATATGTCCTTCTGTGTGCATTAAGGCAAAATCCCGATTCGCCTGCAATGGTCGATTGTTGAGAGGAAATGATAATGTCAATTTGGGGAAGGCCTCTGCGCAAAACCGACACCGGGACGTTCGTGGATATCCAGAAACCTGACCGAAGACGTTGCGAACGCATCGCACTCCGGTGCCCGATTCGGCTTTCTCAAACCAGCCCCTCTGGAGTGACTCACGTCATCCGAGCGCGAGTGCTGAATGTGAGTTCATCGGGCGCACTAATCCGATCTCTGCGGCCAATGCGCATCGATTCAGGTGGGCGTATTTTACCCGAAACTGAACTTCCGGCGGGAATTGCGCATGTGCGCCACTGTTCGCGACAAGGCTTGGGTTTTAGAGTCGGGCTAGAGTTTGCCACGCCTCTGACGGAACGTTTCTGAGCTGCTGGCGCCGGTCATCCTGACTCTGGGGTCGGGCCGCTGATCAGAATCTCGGCGATCACTCCGCGCCGCCCCCAATGGCGATCCCATCCAGCCCGTCGTAGCGCCACGCGCGGGTCCGGGCCCGCCACTTGATGACGCTGATGCGAGCTTCGCCTCCTGTACGCCACCTCTGACCGGAGTGCGGAATCGGGTAAAGACCAGATTGATTCGCGATTGTTCGGTGGAGAAGATGTGAGCAGTAGGCGGAAACCGCTGAATCGCACGATTTAGGTTGAATCTCACTTTTGGACCAACCGGGTCCCGCCACTTACGGCAACGCCGATTTGAAAGGCTGCGAAAACATCTGGATGAAGTCGCACAGTCACACTGACAGAAGGCGCCACTTTGGGTTATCCATCACGCTGGCCAGCGCAGCGTTCGCGGTAGTATTGCTCGGCTTTTTTGCGGTCATTTTCCAGGGATTGGCTAAGCGTTCGCACACAGTTGCCAGTAATGCGGGACTCGGACGGGTCCGCTTCGATGCGCCCATCCCAATAGCCAGCACGCAAGTTGTTCTCCGGCCCGTTTACCCGTATTCGGTACTGCCAGGAGGAGTGTACGATTCGACGGAGCTGAGGAGCAGGCTGGCCGCTGACGAGGTCGCGGCGCGCCATTACCAGCAGTTCGAGTTGGGACGTTTGCGGAGCCTCGTGGCACATTCGGTGCCGGCGGTATACGTCTCTTATCGTAAAGGCGGCTCGATTTACTGGACCCGAAGGCGCATTCAGCTCATCGAAGGCGAAACACTGCTCACCGACGGTACTCAGTTCGCGCGAGCGCGATGCGGAAACCGCATCTCCACGACTCCACAGCAACCCGTTGCAGAGACAGAGCCGCCTGAGCAGGTACTTGATATTCCGGAGTTCTGGCAGGAGAACCCAGTCCCCCCAGTAACCGTACCACCACTACCCGGTTTCACCAGCGCATCAACCGGGAGCCCGGGTTCGGTTCAGCCCACCACGTTGCCCCCCTTGCTAGGTTTAGTCGTGCCTCCAGTGCTCGGCCCGGTCGGCGGTGGCGGCACGGGCGGTGGCAAAGGCGGCGGCACTGGCGGTGGCGGCTCAGGCGGCGGTACGGGTACTGGTGGCGGCACGGGAGGTGGTGGCGGCACAGGAGGTGGCGGAACCGGCGGCGGTGGAACCGTTGGAGGTGGTGGCTCAGGCGGCGGTACGGGTGCTGGTAGTGGCACGGGCAGTGGCGGAGCCGGCGGCGGCGGAACCGTTG
>DASQHA010000106.1:0-36363 GCA_035632335.1 Terriglobales bacterium | reverse complement strand
GCACGGGCGAGGACGCTCGCGCCCACATTCAAAGCCTACCGGAACTTATACCCGGGCTTGAGTTCGCAGCGATAGACCTTCGTCTGATCTTTGTTGACGCGCGCGTTGCAATCTGCCCAGCTCAAATAAAGATTCGGTCCGAAGGGGAACGTGATGGTGTCACCGTTGATTTCGGCCAGAATGCTGACCCCTTCCGCCGAGCCGGGCACGGTAAAATTCAGCGCCTGGCCGAAGATCACCGGGTGGGAAGTCCGGACCATGTCGCTGACCATGGGCCGAAAGACTTCAGCCTCCAGCAGGAAGGTGGCGGTGTCCGACCAGTTCCGGGCCGACACCTTTACCTCACGGCCGCCTTTCAGGAAATCTTCCTCTTCGATCTTGGTAAAGGGGCAGGGTCCGGCGATACATGAAGTTCGGGCATTGCGGAATTCATTTCCTTCTCCGGCATCGAGCGTGGCCGAGCCGATCGTGGCTTTCCACTTTCCATCGGGCGAGCAGGGAGGCTGTTTACGGCAAGGGACATTTCCGGTGTTCGCCACTTCGAAGGTCCTTACCGCGCTGCCCACATTGGCGGTGTTGGTGGTTTTGATCGAATAGCGGGCCAGAACGTTCGACACCACAATCGGGGGATGGTTGGCGGCGTTTCCATCGTGCGGCAGCGGAACCATGCGGGCAACGTACAGCTTGTCGCCGACGAAATCTTTCAGGTCCAGCGGGGTGTAGTCGGAATGCCGAAACTGGAGCACGATCGGGCGCCCGATCCAGATCCGGTTGCGCAACAGAACGGTGTAGGCGCCAGAGGCATCCGACTTGCCCTCGCCGATGACCGCGCCATTGTAGAGCGCCGCCACCTCAACATCGGCCAGGGGCAGTTCCTTGGTGGGGTCGGCATCCTGCTTGATCACAGCGCCGCGCAACATCATGGGCCGGGTGCGCGGACGGGTCAGCAGGATCGCCGCGGCAATCAAGCCCGCAATGACAATCGTGGCCGTCCACATGACCAGCCTCCGCTTTCCCGTCATCCTGCGACCTTCATCGGAATATTCTACGACGCCCCGCTCCCCGACCAGGATTTTTAGTCGCGCTCTATCTTTCGTCAAGACCTTTAGTCTCAGCCGGTGTAACCATCCCTGTTACCTTCGTGCCGGCTTCGCCCATCGTTCCTCAGGGCAGGATCGTTTAGGCTTGTGCTGTGGATGAGAGGAAGTTTGGTGCCATAGTCCGGTCCCGCCGCGAGTTTCTCCGACAGATGGCCAGCCTGGGGATTTGCCTGCCATTCGCCGAGCGGGGATTCGCTTCGTTCTTGCCGCCATCGCCCGAGCAGCACGCCCAGCCGGCGTCTCCTCCCGCCAAGACTTACCTTTCGCCGGACGATGATCAGTTTCTTGATGAACTCGAGCGAATCAACGTCTGCTACTTCTGGGAGCAGGCCAACCCCCAGACCGGCCTGGTCAAGGACCGCTGCAATGCCCGTAAAGCGACCACCGACAACGCCGTGGTCGCCAGCATCGCGGCCACCGGTTTCGGGCTCTCCGCGCTGTGCATAGGAGAGAAGCGCGGCTTCATTTCTCCCGTCGAAGCGCGAACCCGAGTGCTGAACTCGTTGCGCTTTCTTTGGAAGACTCTGCCCCAGCATCGGGGATTTTTCTACCACTTCGCCAACGTCAATACCGGCGAGAGGCTGTGGGACTCGGAAATCTCTTCGGTGGATACCGCGATTCTGCTCTGCGGCATCCTGTGCTGCCGGCAGCACTTCGACAATCCCGAAATTCGCCAGCTGGCGCTCGACATCTTCGATCGCGTGGACTGGACGTGGCTCTCCGAAGACACCACCCTGCTGCCCCACGGATGGCTGCCCGAAGCCGGGTTCCTGCCTTATCGTTGGGATTACTACAGCGAACTGATGATGATGTATCTGCTGGGCATGGGCTCGTCCTCCCATCCCCTGAAGGCGGCAGCCTGGGATGCGTGGAAGCGCAACATTTTTGAATATGATGGCCTGCGTTACATCGGCTCGTTCGCTCCCCTGTTTGTTCACCAGTATTCGCAAGCCTGGTTTGATTTCCGGGGAAAGCGCGACCGTTACGCGGATTACTTCCAGAACTCCGCCATTGCCACCGACGTGCATCGCCGCTTCTGCCTTGAGCTGGGAAAACAGTTCCCCGATTACAGCGATGATCTCTGGGGCATTACGGCGTCGGATTCGGAATCCGGTTATGTAGTTTGGGGAGGTCCCCCCGCCATGGGCCCGATCGACGGCACCGTGGTCCCCAGCGCGGCCGGCGGTTCGCTGCCTTTCCTGCCGCAACCGGTCATGCGGGTTCTGCGCCACATCAGGAATCGCTATCCCGATGCCTGGTGCACCTATGGATTCGTGAACGCCTTTAACCCTTTGAAGACCTGGTATGACAACGACGTAATCGCCATCGATACCGGCATCACGCTGCTCATGGCGGAAAACGCCCGCACCGGCTTTGTCTGGGAAACCTTCATGAAAAACCCGGAGGCGATCCGGGGCATGCAACGCGCCGGATTCAAAACCTACCAGCCGGGCAATCAAAAGCCCGGACTGCCGTCCACCGCCGGCAGTCCAGGCAACCCCGTCGAAGGTTCACCCACCGGCTAGAAGTTCGGTGCGGCCCCGGGTTGTGCCGTATTCGAAGAGTCCGCCGGGGTGGTAGTGGCGACCGCCGGAACTGGCGCCGGAGTTTCCGGCATCACGACGGGCCGAATTTTCACCGTAGCCAGCACGTTTTCCAGCCGGGCAAACACCGCTTGACGATCTACAGGCGCGATTTCCCCGGAGTCAGCCTCACCCGCATCGTTGGTCGCGATTCCCAGCCCGAATTCATAGCAGCCGCCGTTGCCGAACACGTGATAGTACTTTGTGCCGGCGGGTTTCGTCGTGGCATCGCTCGAACTCTCGACCTGCTGAAACTCGAGCGTGCCAATCTTTACCGGCACGATCTTCGCGGAGGATGAAGCATCCGCTCCGCCGTTCGTCTCCGCAGGCGCAAATTGGGCGCAGGCTTCGGCGGTCATGCCCGGATTCACGCTGACGTTGATGAACCCGGACTGGAAGTCGGTTCCAGGATACGAACTGGCGGGCATCTCTACGGCTGCCAGCGCCACTCCGCCGGGATGAACAAAATTCATTGGCAGAGGCTCGATCGTGGTAGAGGTCTGGGTAAGGGCGGCCTGGGTTTCATTGCCATTGATTGCGGCATTGACCTGGGTTGCGGGTTGAGTCTTCAGCTTGTAGTTGCGGGGAAAGTTGAATGATAGGCCATACTCGCGATTGACATAGGAAAGCGTTGCCGCCCGGTGCTTTTTCGTCTTCGCCACGACCGGCGCGGGTGCCGGTGGCGGAACCGGGGCCGTCGGGGCCGTCGCCGCAGTCGATTGCGCGGTTGGCTGCACCGCCACCGGCGGGTTGCTTCGAGAGCAGCTGCCAATCACGATCACGGCGGCAAACATCGCCAGCGCGCCCAATGCGCCCACGGTTTGATTCTTGATCGATTCGTCTTCATTTCTCGCAGCTGGCTTCTGCTGCTTATCGTTGGACTGATTGCCGGACAAGTTTAGGTTGGTCATATGTTCCTCCTGGGTCGTCGCCCGCCAGGGAGATCGCACGAGAGGCGCCACTGCTGGAAACACTGATTCGGCGCGGTTTATCAGAGGGTCAGGGCTTTTAAAATGTGGGTTGCGAAACACATTGTGGATACGCACCCACAACCGCCCTCGCCGCAACAGTGGGAGACGATGGTGGGGAAACGATGCGGGTGGCAGCGCTTCAGCGCTGCCTTACAGGCAATTTCCTGCTGGCGGTTTCAGCCGCTGAGGTACCTTAGTCGGCAGAGGCCACATCATCAAAACCATCAACCTCAAGGCTGGAATGCCCACAGTCTCCGAAGCCTTGCAACAGCTCGATCGCGAACTGGCGCGCGCCCGCCAGTCCGGATGCGGAGTTCTAAAGCTGATCCACGGATATGGATCAAGCGGGGCCGGCGGCGAAATCCGCATCGCGGCGCAGAGACGCCTGGCCGACATGGCCAGTCGAGGCGAGATTCGCGCCTGCATTTTCGGCGAGGACTGGGCCAAATCGGACGAGCGGACCTGGGCCCTTATCAACGCCTGGCCTGACCTGAAACGTGACACCGATCTGGGCCGGCGCAACCAGGGGATCACGATTGTCGTGCTCTAATTTTCGGGGAGTCGCGCACTGAACGTCGTCATTTCACCGGGGCGTCATGCTGAGCTTGCGAAGCATCTGGCGCGAAGCGCATACGCAGGCGGCAGGGCATACCGGCAGTACGCGCAGGATCCTTCGGGACCATGGTCCCTCAGGATGACGCCATGCGAGGAGATTGGTGCCACTGGGCCGCCAGATCTCCTCCGGCCTCTTGCCTAATTCCCTTCCCGCCGACGATACTGGAGTTACACACCATCATGAAGACTAACCTCTTGCTCTTCCATCCTGCAGAAGTAGAAACCGAATGCCTGGTCGCCATCGTGCTCGACAAAGCGGAAAAGGGCCGTGGTGAAAAGGAAAAAGTCCAGGTTTCGATCGAGACCCTCGACGCCGCAGTTAAAGACGCAGCCGCCGACGTGATCGCGGGCGGCGAAGTCACAGGCAAGCCTTTTGAAACCACACTCGTCCATCGCCCGGCAAAGCTGAAAGCCAAACGACTGTTGCTTCTCGGCGGCGGCAAGGCCAGGACCTTTTCGGCGTTCGACCTGCGCCGCCTCGCCGGCGCCGCCGTGCGCACGCTCAAATCGAAGGGGCTGCGCAGCTTCGCCATCCTCGCGCCCGAAGCTGGGCTGAAGATGGAGGACTCGGTCAAAGCCATCGTGGAGGGCGCGTTTGTCGGCAACTTCGATCCCGACTACTACAAGAGCGATCGCAAGGACCAGAAGATTGACACGCTGACGGTCGTCGCTCGGGGCGATCAAGCCCGGCTGCAAGCGGCAGTGGATGAAGCTCGCGTGGTGGGAGAATCGCAGAATTTCACGCGCGACCTGGTCAATGAACCCTCCAATCGCATGACTCCGACCATCCTCGGCGACCGCGCGAAAAAGATGGCCGCGGAAGTCGGCTTGAAGTGCGAAGTTTATGGCGCCGACAAGATCAAGGAACTCAAGATGGGAGCGTTCTGGAGCGTGGCCCAGGGCTCCGACGAACCGCCGGCGCTGATTGTGCTGCGCTACGAGCCGGCCGGCGCTCCGGAAAAACCGGTACTGGGACTGATCGGCAAAGGCATCACCTTCGACACCGGAGGCATATCGATCAAGCCCAGCGACGGCATGGAAAAGATGAAGTACGACATGGCCGGCGGCGCCACCATGATCGGCGCCATGCGCGCCATCGCGCTGCTCAAGCCCAAGCTGAAAATCATCGCCATTATTTTGGCCACGGAAAACATGCCCTCGGGTAAAGCCCAGAAGCCGGGGGACGTGCAGATTGCCATGTCGGGCAAATCAATCGAGATCATCAACACCGATGCCGAAGGCCGCCTGGTTCTGGCCGACGGTCTCCACTACGCGCGACAGCTCGGCTGCACCCACCTGATTGACGCCGCCACGCTTACCGGGGCGGTCGTGGTCGCCCTGGGTTCGATCAATGCCGGAATTTTCGCTAATGATGACGCCATGTACGACCGTTTCAGCAAAGCTCTCGACGCGGCGGGCGAGAAAATGTGGCGGCTTCCGCTCGACGAGGAATACAAGGAAATCATCCGCTCCAACATCGCCGACATCGTCAATTCCGGCGGACGCTATGGCGGCGCCATCACGGCTGCCATGTTTCTAAAGGAGTTCGCCGAGGATACCCCCTGGTTGCACCTCGATATCGCGGGCACCGCCTGGACGGAAGAGCAGAAGCCCTGGATCGCCAAAGGACCCTCGGGAATCGCGCTGCGCAGCCTGGTGGAGTTTGCCCGCGATTTCGCCGATAGC
This sequence comes from Terriglobales bacterium, assembly GCA_035632335.1. GTDB lineage: Bacteria > Acidobacteriota > Terriglobia > Terriglobales > Acidobacteriaceae > JAIQFF01. The sequence goes on along the minus strand of DASQHA010000106.1, from coordinate 30,408 downwards.
AAGGGATGAGAAGCATCCCGCCCGTCCCCGGCCGCATCTCAAGCGGCCGATGGACGCTCGGGTCCATGCACTCAACTCTCAAGCTGGAGGCTTCCAATGAAGGCTCTATTTGTAGTGGGGCTGGCAGTGGTGATCCTGGGAATCCTGTCGTTTTTCATCGCGATACCACATTCGGAAAATCACGGTATCAAAGCGGGTGACGTCAACATCGGCGTCCAGACTCATGACAGCGAGAAAGTCTCGCCTGCCATCAGCGCGGTGCTGCTGGTGGTCGGAGCCGGGCTCATGATCGCCGGCCGCGGCAAAAGCTAACTGCGCCGGTGACATTTTGCTGACGCGCTCGCCTGTGATTTCGTGATCCTGCACCGCAGGCGGCACGCCGTTAGGGGCACTCACTCCCATCGCTCGAAGGGGCCCGGCTTGCCCGGAACCCCTCAAGCATCCAGACCCAGCGTTCCCTCTAGTGATGGTCATCACGATCGTGGTCGTCACGATCGTGATCGCGGTCCCAGTCCCGATCCGTGTGCCATTGGCGGTCATGACCGTTCCACCACCCGTGATAGGTGTTCCAGCAGCGTTCGCGTTCGGCGTTCAAATCACGGCGCCGCTGATCCGCCTGGTGGCTGCGTTCGCCGTGCTTGCGAATCGCCTCGTCAAGCTTCGCCTCCCTGCGTTCGATCTCGCGCTGACACTGTCGGTTTGGCGAATCGGCATGGGCCGGGGGTGCGGCGACTATTGCCGTGCCCAGGGCCATCGTTATAACCGCTGTTATTGCGAGCCCTTTCAGTCGTAGTAGTTTCAAGCTTCCCTCCTGTTGAATCGAGTGGCACCATTTTGATCGAAAACGGGGCTTTGAAGTTGCCCGGCCGTCGATTTATGTACTTCGCTTCCCGTTCCGGGCGCGCGATGCCACATCTTTCCCAATCCAACGGGTCATCCTTAAAAGAAGGGGTCAGCATGAGCTTGCGAAGGGTCGAGCGTGGCGCGGATCTGACGCGTCGGCCACGATGACGCGCGAGCTCCTTCGGGACTGGTGTCCCTCAGGATGACGCATTGATCCGGAGTTTTATTGAAACAAATTGTCTCGGGAGAAAAGAGAAAAACGGGCGAGGGCGCCCGTTCTCCATTTCGTAGTTGAGGAACCAGCTAGAAGCTAGAAGCCAGAAGCTAGAAGCTGCTGCTAATTGATATCGAACTGCTCCTGGTGCAGCGCAGGATCGCTCTTCACGATCACGGTCTTTTTGGTCATCTCTTCCATCTCGATCAGAGCCCTGCCGTTGTTGGCCTTGAGCGCCTTGGCTACGTCGGGATTGACCCGCAGCATCACGTCGGCATGTTCCAGGTGCTTCGCGATTTTGCGCATTTCGAGATAAATCTCATTGCACACCGTGGTCACCGATTTCACGAAGCCGGTCGACTGACAGTAGGGGCAAGGAGAACCGATGGTGCGCTCGAGCGACTGCTTCACTCGTTTGCGGGTGATGGCCACCAGTCCGAAGTCGTTAAACTGAAGGACCTTGGAAGGCGCCCGGTCGCTGCGCAGGGCCTCTTCGAGGGCCTGCATGACCTTCTGCCGGTTGCGGCGTTCATCCATGTCGATGAAATCGATGATGATGATGCCGCCCAGATCGCGCAGCCGTATCTGGCGCACGATTTCCTTGATCGCATCCACGTTGGTTTTGACGATAGTGTCTTCGAGGCGCGTCGTCTTGCCTACGTACTTGCCGGTGTTCACGTCGATGGCGACCAGCGCTTCGGTCTGGTTGATGACGATGTAGCCGCCACTCTTCAGCCAGACTTTCGACTTGAGCGCCTTGTTGATTTCCTCGCTCAGGCCGAATTGCTCGTAGAGCGGCGTTTCCTTGGTATAGAGCTTGACTCGCTTGACCAGCGCGGGCTGAAAGCGGTTGGCGAAGCGCAGGATGCGTTCGTATTCGTCGTCGCTGTCCACCCAGATGGCGGAGAAGTCGGAGGTGACCTGATCACGCAGCACCCGCTCGACCACGTTAAGGTCGTGATAAATCAGAGTGGGTCCCTTGCCGGCATCGGCGCGCGACTTGATTTCGGTCCACAGACCTTTGAGGAAGCGGATGTCGGCGCGCAGGTCTTCTTCCGCGGCATTCATGGCCGCGGTGCGCACGATGAATCCGCCGTGGCCGTTCTCGCGCTCGCTCTGAATGATGCGCTTGAGCCGCTGGCGCTCTTCTTCCGATGCAATCTTGCGCGAGACGCCGGTGTGGTTCACCGTCGGCATGTACACCAGAAAGCGCCCGGGCAGCGCAATGTGGCTGGTGATGCGAGCGCCCTTCTTGCCGATTGGTTCCTTGGCGATCTGGACCAGAATCTCCTGCCCTTCCTTAAGCAGGTCGGTGATCAGCGGCATGTTGCGCTGTTCGTTGCTGCGGGAGCGGCGTCCACCGCCGCCGCGGCGGCCGCCGCGCTGGGGCCGGCGATCATATCCCGGACGCGGCGCGCGCTGGGTGTAGCCGGCGGTCCCTGCCGGCGCGCGAACTTCGGCGCGAGCTTCGGTCATGCCCGCGCCTCCGGCTTCGGCAGCCAACGCTGCTTCCGCTTCCGCCTGGGCTTCATCGAGTTCGGCTTCGTCTTCCGCTTCTTCGTCAACTTCGTCGGCGGACGCGACGTCGATTTCTTCCGAAGAAACCGGCTCCGGGGAGAACGGTACAGCATCCGCAGGTGAGGGCTCCGCGGAGGCCGCGATTTCCCGAGCCGGCTGTTCGTGCGCGTGTTCATGCTCTCCGGCCGCGTGAGTTTCCTCTTCGAGTTCTTCGAAGGCGGCATCTTCTTCGAGGTCCTCGACGTAGTGGGCCAGGTCGGCCTCTTCCTCTTCGATTTCTTCTTCTTCGACCGTACCCCCGGCAGCGCCGGGCGTGGACGGGCTGGCGACAGCCGTCAGATCGCTGTCGGTTTCGTCGGAGGCGGCTCCGTTGCCCGCTTCCGCCGCTTCACCGCCGAACACAGCGGCCACGTTCATCTGGTGCAGGCGCTGTTGTTCGCGGTCCCAGGCGCTCGGCATGTCATCACTTGGCGCTTCGTGAGGCTGCGCTGCGGCTTCTTCATGAGCTTGCAGCTCTGGTTCCGCCGGGACGACAGAATCCGGGGCGGACGCGGAAGCAGAAGCCGAAGCAAAGATGGGTTCATCCTCCGCAAAAATCTCCGCGATCGGCCGCGCCGGCTCGTCCTGAACCGGAGCGTGAGCTTCAGCCGAAGGCCTTTCGCGTACCGGCGCAGGCCTTGCCTGGGCCATCCGCTGATATTTGGAGATAGATTCTCCGGGCAGAATTATGGGCTGATATCCGGGCGGCGGTCCATATTCGGAGCGCTCGGTCCGCTCCGCTCTGGCCGGCCGTTCCGATCGCCCGGCCCGTTCCTGGAATTCCGGCCGCTCGGGGCGTTCCGTCCGTTCTGTCCGCTCCGTCCGTTCAGGGCGGGGGGCCTCACGGGGCGTTTCGGTGGCGGGATGAGCGAACCGCGATTCGGGCATCCGTTCTCCGCGGCGTCCGCGGCGGCGGCGGCGACTGCGAAAGCCGCCACGATTTTCGTGGGACTCACCCGGCGCAGCCGGTTCCCGGCTCACCGCTCCAGCTTCCAGATGTTCCTGGGATTGCGATTCCTGTGCCACAGGGGCGGCAAACGTTTCGCCGGCATGCGCTTCGGCTGGAGGCTGGGGCTGATAGCGTTCCGGCGCCGGCCGGTTGGTCGGAACCTCGTCAAGGTCATCGGAATCCTCCAACTCCATAAAGTCGGAGACATAAAGGAACGCGTCGCGCTCCAGGCCGATGTCAACAAACGCCGATTGCATTCCGGGGAGGACGCGCGTCACGCGTCCTTTGTAGATGGAACCTGCCAGGGTGTATTCGTTTTCGCGTTCCAGGTAGATTTCAGCGAGCAGATCGTCTTCAACCAGGCCCACTTTGGTTTCGTGGGGCGTGGAAGACACAAATAATTCTCTAGTCATGCGAACTCCGGTCCCGGGCCGTCATGCGGCCCCGGGATCACCGGATGGAAGGCAGGAAAAGTCTGGGAGGATCAAGCGCTGCGATGGCCGTCCCGGATAAGGGACAGCCTGGGCCCCGGAGTTCTCTCCGTGGCTGAATCCGTTGCGTAAGCTTAGGAATCTTTTGCACTTATCGCTTTAGCGCTTCGCCAGGTTTGTGACCGCTCTCTCAACTCTGAGGGGGCCGTTACCGGCCTGGTAGCGCCTTTGCTTGATCCTGCCCGGCTTTAACTGCTTTTCTAGCCGGCGTGTGCCCCCTTTACGCGAGGGCGATCGTAATTAATCTTTTTCCGCGCGGATGGCAAGCGCGGGCTAACCCCCTGCCATTCCTCATTCCTGCTTCAGTTTACAAACCGGCGCATGCGGACATTCATAACAATGCCCAACGCCAGAAACATAAACAGGACGGAAGACCCGCCATAACTCATCAGCGGCAGGGGTATTCCGGTGACCGGCATAAAGCCGACCACCATGCCGACATTGACCAGGATATGGAAGCTCAGCACCGCCACCACACCCATCACCACGAACGTGCCAGCGCGGTCGGGCGCCGTTTGCGCGTTCTGGGTCAATCGCATCAGCACTATGAAGTATAACAGCATAACCGCCAGGGCACCTACAAAACCGTGTTCCTCGGCGAAGGCGGCGAAGATAAAGTCCGTCTGTGGGACGGGCAAGAAAGCCAAATGGGTTTGGGAACCCTCCGAATTCCCCCAGATGCCGCCAGAACCCACGGCAATCAGAGATTGGTTGACCTGGTAGCCGGACCCCTGACTGTCGGCTTCCGGATGCATAAAGCTGGTCAGACGATCCCGCTGGTAGGGCTTCAAGGCATGCCACGCCAGCGGCAAGAGCAGGGCCGCGGCGATGGTCACAATCGCCGCCTGCTTGAACCGTACCCCGCCCAGAAACAACCCGATGACCGCGATCGGCAGGTAAGTGAGACTGGTGCCCAGGTCGGGCTGCCGCAGCACCATGAGCATCGGCACCAGCACAATGGCGCCCGCCTTCATGAAGTCCGGCCAGGAAAGCTCCCTTTGGTGAAGATCGGCAAAGTACTTGGCTACCGCCAGAATCAGGATCAACTTCACCCACTCCGACGGCTGAAAATGCGCTCCTCCCGGCATCTTGACCCAGCGCCGCGCCCCCAGGTACTTCTGCCCAAACAGCATCACGCTCATCAGGGAAACAATCGCCGCAATGTATAGCCAATGCACCCGGTCGAGCAGCTTCTGATAGTTGATCAGGCTGACCAGGAACATGCCGGCCACGCCGCCCAGGATCCAGTAAATCTGCCGGATGTGGGCCCCGGCGAACTTGGTATGCGAGGTGGCGCTGCGAATCTCCATCACACCCAGCCCGCAGATCAGCAGGACGAAGGTCAGGAGCAGCCAGTCAAAATCGCGAAATGAAATATAGCGGGACATGGGTTTCAGTCGTTAGTCGTCGGTCTTCAGTCGTCCAGGATTCGTCGTTGGCCGTTGGCCTTTGGTCGTTGGCCAACCCCCTTGCCGCTGGTGCCTCACGCAGCCTTGTTTACTACCTTGATGCCTCCTCTGTCATCTTGAGCGGAGCGTGAGTGCTCGCTGGCGAGCGCTCATGCGGAGTCGAAAGACCCCTATTCCCTCAACTGCAGCCGACCGTCCTTCTGTTTCTCATACACCGAGGGCGAGGCAGCCTCGGGACAGCCGGCAAGATGCCGGCGCTACTCCAACCCTGGCGCCGCAACCGCCAGGGCCGCAGGGGACTTCGGCAGTTCCACCTCGAAATGGCCGCCCTTAAGCTCATCTTCTGCGCCCGAACCCGTGTTCCACACTGCCCCTACGTCCACGTTTCCGGAACTCGCGACCTTGGTGGGTTGCCGGCGTTGCTTGTCCACGTAGGCTTTAATGACCTGCGTTGCCAGGCGTGCCGCCAGCTTGCCGTGTTCGCCGCCTTCGAACAGCACCGCGACAATGATGTCCGGATTACGCCGCGGAGTAAATCCCACGAACCAGCCATTCTGGTTGAGCGCTTCGTTGTTCTGGTGCAGGGCGCGCACCGCCAGCGACACTACCTGCGCCGATCCCGTTTTGCCTGCGATATCGACTCCGGGGACGTGCGCCGATGGCGCCGTGCCTTCCGGCAGCAACACCCGCGCCATCGCATCCGTGATGAGGTTGAATCCGTCCGGACTGATTGGAATGTTGGTCACATCCAGATAGTGATGGGTCTCGAGATACTCGGAGGGCAGGCCGGTGGGACTGGCGACATGGGGCACGACCATGCGACCGTCCATCGAGATGGCGGCAATGGCGCGCATCAGTTGCACCGGTGTGGTGGCGACCGCGCCCTGTCCGATGCCCACTGAAATGGTCTCGCCCGCGTACCACTTTTGTTTGAAGTTGCGGATCTTCCACTCTTCCGACGGCATGACGCCGCTGGCCTCCTCCGGAAGGTCGATTCCCGTCTTCTGGCCCAGTCCCAACTCGGTGGCATACTTCGCGATGCGGTCGATCCCCAGCTTTTCCGCCAGGGTGTAAAAGAAGACGTCGCAGGACTGGTAAATCGCCTTGGTCAGATCGACGGCGCCGTGGCCGGTCTTCACCCAGCATCCGAACCGCCGGCCATAAAACGTGGCCCCGCCGTTGCAGTGAACGTTCAGAGTCTGGGCGATGCCCTCCTGCCAACCCGCCACCGACATGAGGATCTTGAAGGTCGAGCCGGGCGCGAGCTGCGCCTGAATGGCCTTATTCAGCAGCGGCTTGTCGGGGTCCGTGACCAGCTTGTTCCACTCGCCGCGTGAGATGCGCACCGCGAAATCGTTGGGATCGAAAGTCGGCCGGCTGACCATGGCCAGGATCTCTCCGGTATGCGGGTCCATGGCAATCATGGCCCCGTTCTTGTCTCCCATGGCTTCCTCGGCCGCGATCTGCAGATCGATATCCAGGGTCAGCTTCAGGTTATGCCCCGGCACCGCCGGCTTCTCATCCAGTTCCCCGACTTCCTTGCCCTTGCTGTTTACCAGCACCTGCCGCGAGCCGTTCTTGCCCATCAACAGCTGGTTGTACTGCAACTCGACCCCGGATTTGCCCACCACATCGCCCGGGTTGTAGAGCTCCCAGCGCGCCTGATTCAGCATCTGCTCGCTCACCTCGCCCACGTACCCGATGAGATGGGCCATGAAGCCGTTGCGGGGATACAGCCGCCGGTGGGCCATGATGGTGTCCAGCTCGGGCAATTCGTTGCGGTGAGATTCGATGAACGCCAGCTCGTCCGGCGTGATGTCTTCTTTGAGATAAATCGGCTGGTACTGCGGGGTGCCTCCGAATTTCTTCAGGCGCTCGCGAACTTCCTTGGGATCAAGATGGAGTCCCTGGGCGATCAGGTCCGCGTCCCCGGAAAGGTCGCGGGTAGAATCGCGCAGCAGCAGGGCGGTGAACGAAGGATAGTTGTCGACGATGACGCGACCCTCGCGGTCGAGGATCTTGCCCCGGGGCGCGAGAATGGGAACTTCGCGCGTCTTGTTTTTCTCCGCCAGCGCCGCGTAGAAATCGCTCTGCACCACCTGCAGACGCCACAACCCGTAGGCCAGAACCAGAAAAACGACGAGGATGATGTATTGCACCGCAGTCAGGCGGGAACCCGATACTTTTTCGTCGCGGCCAAACATGGAGAGCGGGCGCCGGACTTCGGACCCCGGGCGTCGTACCTCAGACGTCAAAGGCGAATTTACAGCGCCGATACATCCTTTCGGGTGAAGTTACTTGATTGTAACGCGGCCAGGACGCGTCCAGTATTGCTGCTTTGAGTGACGGAAGGGCACCAACTTCAGGCCTCGGGCATCGAGCGGCTGCGACCCCAGAAATCAAGGCTAGTGCCTGAAGTCCGAGGGCCGAGGTCCGAGGTCCGCTTCACGCTCTTTGCTTGAATCGATCCAGCAGCGTAAACAGTATGGCCGCCGTGACGGCGTTGAGCAGGGCGCCCCCGATCTCGTGTCCCCAGCTCCATTGCAAGGTCAGCTTCACCAGGCCGCGCGCCACGGTGAAATACACTACTTCGTGGACAGCGTAGAAAAACAGGGTCACCAGGAAGCGCGCTCCCACGTTGTCGACGTCTAGCTTCGCGCCCAGCGAGGAGGCCCCGAATCCGACCACCGTCTTGGCGATCCCGTAGATCCCGATGGGCTGATGAGTCAGCGAATCCTGCAACAGGCCGATCAGCGCCCCGGTGAGCAATCCTGAGACCGGGCTGCGCCGCGCCACGGCGAAGAAAATCACCACCAGCAAAGGCAGGTCGAAGAGCGAAAAGAAGTGCAGCCGCAAGGGCAGAAACGCCTGTAGAAAGAGCGCCACCAGCGGGATAATGATGGCCGCCGGAGCGCTGAAGCGGTAAACCTCTACCTGCTCCTGGGATGTGTAAGTGATGGGCACTTTAGTGCGGCTTGTCCTCCGTGGTCCCGGCTTCCGCAGCGGGGGGTTCGGTTGCCGGCGCGGTGGTTACCGGCCTGGAGGTCTGCTGCACCGCCTTTTTGGCGGTCGACACCGGCTTTTGCAGCGCGGCCGGCTTGATCCCTGCCGGGCCCGCCGGGTCGCCCGCCCGGTTGTTCAAAGCCGCATTCCCTGGTGGCTTGGCGGCAGCGTTTGAGGGTTTTGCGGCACTCGCCGGCGGCTCCGCTACCGGTTGGTTCGCATCCGCCGCCGGCTTATCGGGAACCGAAGGCAGCCGCTGGGTCAGGATGTCCACCGCTCGCACTGAATTGGTTTCGGCCAGCGAGGGCGCCCGATCCTCTTTTTTCGTGATCACCAGAACTTCTTCCAGCCGGCTCAGGTTGGCGGAGGGCTTTACCCGAATATTGAGAAAAAGATCCGCACCCGGCGAAACCTTCATCACGGTGCCGACCGTAAGCCCCTTGGGGAAGATCTGGTCGCCGCCGCTGGTTACGATCAGGTCGCCGGGCGAAACCTGCTCATCGGTCATCACTTTTTCGAGAACGACTTCGCCCGCGGCCGTGCCTTTGATGACGCCTTGCAACCGCGACTTGTCCAGAATAACGCCCACTCCGCTGCTCTGGTCGTTGATCAGCAGCACTTGCGAGGAGGAGCCGTACGCCCGCAGGACCTTGCCCACCAGTCCATCGGCGGTAATTACCGCCATGTCTTTTTCGACTCCATCCGACGTGCCCTTATCGATATAGACGGACCGCGACTGTTCGCTGCCGCTCGACCCGATGACCTGTGCGGCCACGGTTTTCGCGATGTACTGTTCCTTGAAGCCCAATAAGGCCTGCAGCCGGCGGGCCTGCTGGGCGTCGTCCGACAGGCGCACCCGCTCCAGCCGGAGTTGCTCGATTTCGAATTTCAGGTCGCGATTCTCCTGCCGCACACCGCGCAGGTAGACGTAGTTGTTCCACATGCCGCCCAGGCCGTTCTGGCACCAGACGATGGCTTTTTCGAAAGGAGTGATCGCGCTGACCGTCCACAAGCGGATGATGCGGGTAGATTCATCGGCGCCTGACCGGCGCTTCACCTGTACCGCCAGCCCCAGAACCTGGGCAAACAGGATCGCCACCAGGATGGTGACGTTGCGGTAGCGGCTCATCAGATTTTCCATTGGACTGCAGTTTCCGGTTTCTAGTTTCTGGTTTCTAGTTTCATAAAACGGGCGGTGTCATGGATGGGCGGAGACGGGCGAGGACGCCCGTCCTCCATTGAACCCAGCTGATAACTGGAAACCGGAAACTGGAAACTGGTTCACAACTACTCGATAGAAATCTTGCGCAGCAGCTTGAAGTCGCTGAGCATTTTGCCCGTGCCCAGCACCACGCTGCACAGCGGATCGTCGGCGATCGAGACCGGCAACCCGGTTTCCTCGCGAATTCGCTTGTCGAGATTCTTCAATAGCGCGCCACCGCCGGTCAGCACAATGCCGCGGTCGCTGATGTCAGCGGAGAGCTCGGGCGGCGTGCGCTCGAGCGCGACGCGGATCGCATTCATGATGGTGGAAACGCACTCGCTCAATGCTTCGCGGATTTCGCTGTCGTCCACGGTGATGGTTTTGGGCACGCCTTCAATCAGGTTGCGGCCCTTGATTTCCATGGTCAGCGGCTTTTCCAGCGGATACGCGGAGCCAATCTCCATCTTGATCTGCTCGGCGGTCCGCTCACCGACCAGCAGGTTGTACTTGCGCTTTAGATAGTTCATCACCGCTTCGTCCATCTGGTTGCCGGCCATGCGCACGGAACGGGAATAAACGATGCCGCTGAGGGAAATGACTGCGATGTCGGTAGTGCCGCCGCCGATATCCACAACCATGTTGCCGCTGGGTTCGGTAATGGGCAGTCCGGCGCCGATGGCCGCCACCATGGCCTGCTCGACCAGGTACACCTCGCTGGCCTTGGCGCGATAGGCGGAATCCATGACCGCCCGTTTTTCCACCTGGGTGATTTCCGAGGGCACGCCGATTACGATCCGCGGATGCACCAGCATCTTGCGGTTGTGGGCCTTCTGGATGAAGTAGTTGAGCATCTTCTCGGTGACTTTGAAGTCGGCGATGACGCCGTCTTTCATGGGCTTGATGGCCACGATGTTGCCGGGGGTGCGGCCCAGCATCTCTTTGGCCTCTTTGCCCACGGCCTCGACTTCACCGGTGTTTTTGTTGATGGCCACGATGGAGGGCTCGTTGACTACGATGCCCTTGCCCCGCGCGTACACCAGCGTGTTGGCCGTCCCCAGGTCGATGGCAAGGTCGCTGGAGAAAATACTGAACAGCGATCTCAGGTTGTGCAGGCGCGTCGAAGAATGGAATCCGTTAGATGACATACGCGATTTAGCTCTCTCGAACCGCTGTCATTGCCGGGCGTACCCGGTTGCTTCTGCGCGGATGGGGGGCCGTGTCCATAATTCTATGGGAAGAACCCCGTTTTGCCGTCAAACCAAAGTCCCAGTACCTCGGGAATTCGCCCCGAGGAGGCGCTGGCCCTACTGGATCACAATCTTCTTCTGGACTGTATTGACCCCGCCCTTGGCATTCTGCGCCGTAATAGTGATCACGCTCTCGCCCGGCGGCAGGGGCGGCATAAAATAGTGGAAGCTGCCATCGACGCCAATCACCGGCACCTCCCGCCCATTGACCATCACCCGAGCCCCGGTTTCGGTCTTTCCGGTCAACTCGATCACGTTACCGTGCTGCATAAAGGGATCGAGCTCCAGGTTGATGGCGGTGGTGTTCTGGCCCTTGGGAATGATGGTGAACCGGTTCTTCTGGCTTTCCACCGACTCCTTGTCCTCGACATCATAGGACTGGACCAGCCAGTAATACGCCCCTTCCTCCAAACCGGAGACGATCACGTCGGCCGTGTTCACCCGGCGATCTACCACGGTCGAAGAAAAATACGGGTTATGCGAAATCCGCAACCGGTATCCCACCGCGTTGGTCATCGGGGTCCAGGAAAACTCCACCGGCTTGGACACGCCGGAGGTAAAAATCGGCATCATGTTGGCGGGTGAAATCGGCGTGGGAGGCCCGATTTCCTTCACCTTGGCCATGCGCGGCGACTGCGCCTGGAAACCGACTTTCTCCCATTCCGCCAGGTGCACGACCTCGCCGTTACGGCTGATTTCTCCCGAACCTTTCTTCAGCAGAATCTCGTGCTGGTCAGCCTTGGGATCATTGTGCACCATGGCCGCGCTGTCCGGCGCCAGGGATGCAGTAGCCCCGGCCACGATGACCTGGGACTTCGATCCCTGGACGTAGGTGGCCGTGGTCAGGTCCACCGTGCCGGTGCTGACCGCGACCGACACGTTGGTCTGCTGCTGGTCATTGGCTGAATTCTCTTCAATCACGATCAGCGAATCCTGTTTCACGGTGTAATTGGTGCCGTCGCTGAAAACGATTTTGGCCATGCCTTCCGAGCCGGTCTGCACCACGTCACCCTTTTCCAGGGGGACGTTGTAGTCAGCCGTGACCCAGCTGTTGCTGCTGGCTTTCTTCACCCGAACCGTTCCATCGAGGGCCGTAATATGGGCTTGCTGCGAACTTACGTTGCCGGATTTGACCTTGCCCCCGGCTCCCGCGATGGCTTCCAGCAGGCTGCCGCCCAGGTTGCTGACCGACTTCATCTCCTTCTGCGTGAACTGGGGGAAGGCGAAATTCATGCCCACCGCCAGCACAATCACCGCGAAAAGCACCGCCAAAGCCACGCTGCGGTAGGTGACAGTCTTCCACGCTACATGGATTCCAGGTTTGTTACTCGAAGACACAAAGGCCACCGGACGCCAGTCAAACCCTAAGAATATGGGGTATTTGCGAGAGTATCACAAGCATAACTGGCAGGGCACGGTTGATTACCTTGGGTCGCACCCCCAGCGGTCATGTCCTGCGGTGCAAAGGAGGGAGGCCGGATTGTAATTTGGACCGGTCGAGCCCGCGGGCGCCCCACTTCTCGCAAAGAACGCGAGAAATGGGGCACCCAAGCTTCGTTGGAGTGGGTAATCTCCAATGGAGAGATTCAGTACTGCATGCAAATCCGCAACTGACGATCGGCTTCGTCGATGGCCCTGATGGCATCAACCCGATGTCCCTGGAAATCATGATTCGCGCGTTGCAAGTGAAGTTTGGCCTTCTGCAGGGCGTGCAGCGCGTCCTCGATCTCGGGATGCCGTCCGAACGCTGGGGAAGGTTAAGAAATCGCAACCAGCATGGCCACTACAGCAAACGAGCTCAGCAATCTTCGTTTCATTGTCTTTCTCCTTGATTCGTTCAACTTGAGGCGCCTACCGGAGCCCAAGTCTCAGGAAGCCTAAACAATGAAAATCCCATCGACAAGTCGCACGAGGGATGCGTTAACCTCGCGCGGGCGGCTCCTCGATCGCCGAAATGGACTAAATCAACAGGGTGACGACGCCCGTGACCACGAGCGCTCCTGCCCATACCTGGTTAAGGTTGAGCCATGCGGTGCGGAGAATCGCGAGTCCGAACTTGGCGTAGACCAGCCACGCGACCAGTCCTGTGACCGCTAGATAGGCGGCGGTATGAACTCCCGCGGCCAGCAGCGCCGCGAGTGGGCTGGCCGCCGCGGATACATGCTGATGGCTTGCCATGGAATCAGCCGCCTGGACCGCGCTCGAGCCGAGCAGCACCGGCAGCACCATCAAACCCGCGCCGTGCGCGGAGGCCATCAGGAACGACCACAGCGTCAAGTCTTTGAAGCCGACCTGCATACGAACCCAACGCGGATGATGATGTCCCACGAGCAAGTAGATTCCAAGACCGAACAGAATTGCCGCGACGGAGTAGCGGATGGCGTTCTGGGGCAGCGCCCTGCCCAGAAAAACTGCCGCCATCACCACGCCTGCGACAGCCAATGCGTGCCCAAGAGCGATGGGAACGAGGGCTTTCGCGACGGCACTTCCCTTCTGCTCCTGCATCCCCAGCGCCACCGCGAAAAGCCACCCCATCCCGGGGTTAATTCCGTGGAAGGCGCCGAGGAGCAGCATCAGCCACAAGGCGGTTGAGCCCATCTCATGGGACATCATGTCCTGGGTCATCATCCCCAGGACCATTGCGCAGTGAATCATGGCGCCTCTGAATAGCAGTAAGAATCAGACGACGCGTCGCCACCTTCCAGCCGCACCTGGTGTGCGCGCAACCCGTCGAACTCGACGAAGAATTTCTTGTCCAGCGTCATTCCGCCCTTCGGGTTGGCGTCGAGCTTGACCATCCAACTCTTAATTCCATCGGGATAGAACTGCTCGTCCCATGGGGAGTAGAGGGAGTTGGTGAAATACACGCGCTTGCCGTCACGGCTGACCTCGACCATCTGCGGGCCGCCATTGAGGGGCTGATCGGGCTTGCTCGGGTGTGCCGCGCGGCGCACGATGCCGCCGATATGTACCGATCCGGTCTTCTTCGGGTTCGCCGGGTCGGAGACGTCGTACTGGATGAACTCGCCCGTCCCCCAGCAGGAAACGTAGAGGAAGCGGTCGTCGAGCGACAGGTTGATGTCCGATACCAGCGGGGGCACGGCCTTGAAGCCCTTCAGCAAGGGCGGGAGCTTCTCCGGGTCAGCCGGCTCGGCCGGGATTTCGATGACCTTGCGAACCGCCCACTTCCCGTTCTTGCCGCCCTCTTCACGATGCCACATCCAGATCGAGGATGAAAGGTCTTTGAGCGAAACCACCACGCCGACGAACCCGTAAGTCTTGTTGGGATCGTGAGTCGGGCGCAGCTCGAGGACCATCTGCTGCTCGGCGCCTAAATCCAGTTCCTGCTGGTGGCGGCGCTTGTCGAGGTCCCAGATGTGGATCTTGTGGCCGTACTTGCCGGCCAGAAGCAGCTCCGGGTTGAGGCCATCCTTCACCATGTTCGGCGTGCCCCATTCGGAAGTGATCATGGCATCTTTTCCCAGGTGCCACCAGAAGTCGTAGGCCAGTTGCTGCGGCCCGCGATCCTTTTCCCACTGGCCCTTGAGCTCGAAGGTGTTGGCATCCATCAGGAAAATGCCGCCGGGTCCATCGCCACCGGCCGCTCCGAGTGCGCTTCCATAGACACCGTCCGGTCCGCAATGAATGGTGTGAGGCGAAGTGTAGCCGGTCTTCTTGATGAACTCTTCAGGCTCGATGACCTTCACGATCTTGGGCTGCCTGGGATTTTCCTTGGTGTCGAGGATGTAGATGCGGGAAGACCCGATGCCGGGCACGACCAGGTAGCGGCGTTCCATGTGCGGATGCGGGGCCTGGGGGCAGAGGCAGGCGCTGCACGCGTTCCAGCCGAAGTGGTGCAGTTCATTGTCGCCGCGCGGAAAATCTGTTTGCCCGACCAGCCGGCCATAGGTGGATGAACTCGGATCGAGATCAATGACGCCCATGGCGTCGCGCTTTCCGTTCTTGCCGACATTGAGCAGCGCGACATAAGCGAGGCGCTCCGGCGGGGCCTGCATAGCCATGCCGGGTGAAGGATAGAAGGTTGGGTCCGGACGCATTGGTGCCATAGAGATTGCTCCTTATCAAAGAAGATGATCTTGCTCTGGCAGGACTGCGACTTCTGCCCTATTGTCGCTCCGAAGGAGGTCGAACTACAACAGCGGGCGCGGTCTGGCGTTGGGGTGCCGCGTCCAAAGAACAACCTGTCATTCCGACCGGAGCAAGACGATTCGCCGGCCGGTGAAGAAGGTGGAGCTGGCCTTCAGGCCAGCAGAGAGCTGACCGTCATGCCCCGGGACTTGAGCCCCGGAGGTACGTCAGGGGCTGGCCGTACCTGGGGCAGCCTCCCATGCAGCGCTGAAGGGCTGCTCCACCCTGTCTGTTGCCAGAGTCTCTAGGGCTGGACCGTGACCTCGACCATATTGTCGTCGGGCACGCGATCGATCAGCAGCAGCAGCGGATCGATCCCGGCTTTGTCCGGTTTTTCGTCGGTCGTAAAACTGTAAGTCGCCTTGCCGCTGCTCATGTGGACCCGTTCGCGGTGCAGCACCTTGCCAAAGCGCTTTCCCTTCTCCGGGGCGGCCAGCGCTCCAACCTCGATCCAGTCGTCCACCGGAACTTCGGTCTCGTTGCCCTTTTCGTCAGCTTTGAACTTGTGCGCCTCGGTTTCGACCGTGACCTGGTACTTGCCGTCCGGTCCCTTGTGCGCGGTCGCGGACACCGCTCGATTGGAAAACAACGTGATGTCATAGAACAGGTCCCGGATGAGATATTGCAGTTGCGGCGGGGTTTCTTCCCGCAGCGCATCGACCAGGGCATACGACGTGGGATAGGGCGGCGGCGCGTAGCCATACTGGTTCAGCACCTTGCGCACTGCACGGTTGACCGCGTCCTCGCCGATCATTTCACGCAAGTAGTACATGACCACGCTGCCCTTGCGATAGTGGATGTATCCCTGGGATGCCTCCACCCGCAACAGTGGGCGCTCCTTCAACAATTCGGCGCCGCGTGAACGCAGGTAGTTGTCCATCTCGTATTGCATGAACTTGCGCATGGTGTCGCGGCCGTATTCCTTTTCCATGGTCATCAGGGCCGAATACTGCGCCAGCGTTTCCACCAGCAGCGTGGCTCCTTGCATGTTCGCGCCCACCTCCTGGTGTCCCCACCATTGATGCGCCATCTCGTGAGCGACCACGTAGAAGACCATGTCGATGTCATCGGGCTTCTGGATGCTGGCGATAAAGCCGATGGACTCAGAATATGGCATGGTTCCGGGGAAAGCCTCGGCGAAGGCGGCCAGGCGGGGAAACTCGATGATGCGGGCCTCCTTCTGCGGATAGGGCCCGAAGTTTTTGGTGTAGTACTCGAAAGACTTTTTCACCGAATTGAGCATCTTGGGAACGTTCCAGGGCTGCTCCTTCAGGTAATAGACCTCGATCTTGATGCCGTTCCAATCGGTGCGCGCGACCTCGTAGCGGGCCGACAAAAACGAATAATAGTTAAGCCCCACATGGTCGAGCTTGTACTGGAAATAGCGACGCCCATTTTCGCTCCACTCCCGCTGCAGCGAGCCGGGAGCGATCGCGATCTGGTCCGGCGATGTGCTGATGACGGTCTCTACATTCACCCAGTCAGAATTATTGCTGATGTAGCTGTCACGGCAGTCGGCGACGCAGTTTTGCTCGAGCGCCGGCATCAGGTCCTTTTCCTTGAGTCCGAAGCGCTTGCGTTTGTTCTTGTCGGTCAATTCGTTGCCGGGCTGATACCCGATCTGGGGAACGATCTGGCTGTGGATGAAAGTACCGTTCGGCAGCACGGCGCGGTTGGTCAACGTGTTCTCGAAGCCCCGCACCCGGGTCTTCATGGTGAATTGCAGCAGGCGCGACTCGCCGGGCTGCATCGGGGTGGTCAAAGTGTAAATCTGGTAGTGCAGCCCCTGGTCATCCTGGGACAACTTCGCTCCCGGTATGTCGATGGTGGTTTCGTAATCCTTGTCCAGTGTGAAATGGATCTCGGTCAGGGGGCGGGAAGTCTGGTTGACGATGGTCTGCTGGCCGCGCATGGTCATGTTGCGCGATTCCGGATACAGGTCGATCGCATACTTCACGTCGGTGACCCGCGGCTCGGGCTGCTTCTCGAATTTCTTGTAGGTCTTCTCGTAATCCGCCAGCACGCGGTCGCCGTCGTTTTCACTGCGCACCGTATTCAGGATTTTTGTGTTGTAGAAAATCCAGGCGCCGCTGGCCACGAAACAAAGTGCGGCCGCGACGGCGATGAACCGCACCGCCCCGTGGTAGCGCAGGCGCGCGTTCCTGATCCGGCTGCGCCAACTGGTTTCGCGTCCCCGCTGCCAAAGCAGGATAGTGGCTGCCGCCAGGAAAACGCAAAACGCCGACCAATAAAACATGAACCATGCCCAGCTCTCGAGGAACGGAGCGTAGCCGTAGAAATCCGAGTAGGTCATGGTCTGGGCTTGCCCGAACTGGACCAGGTAGGTGGCGATGTGCAACGGCCGCCAGATAAATGCGGTCAGAAGCAGAAACGTGATGTATCCAAAATAGCCCACGTATTTGTTGGGCGAGATCACATGAATGAAAAACGCGAGAATGGCCAGGAAGAGGAACCCGAGGAGATCGATGCCAAACAGGTTCGCAACGAAAAGGCCGATCTGGTAGCGGTGATAGCCGTGGAAGAACTGCACCAGCAGGGCCGCGCACATGACCACGGCCAGAATGATCACAATGCTGCTCATCAGTGCCGTGAGCTTGGCCAGATAGGTGGGCCACTCCGGATTAGGCAGCGCGTCATGCACTTCGTCAGTGCCGCTGTCCCGCTCCTCCCAGGCAAGGACGCCGGCGAAGTAGGTAATCATCGCGATCAGGAACAGGTAGAGCGTTCCGGCAATGACTTCGAGCAAGCGGTAGGTTACCGGCAGGAAGGTGTTGCCGAAGCCTTCGGTGTTGCTGAAAATCAACGCCGGCACACAGTTCAGCAAAGAGAAAGCGGTGATGACGATGAACGACGTCGTCTTGACCAGGCGCTTGAACTCGATCTTTACGGTCCCCCAGAATTGCAGCCACTCGGCGCCAGCGCCGTAACTTACGGCCGCCGCGGGTATCGCCGTCGAGGTCATCGAAACGCTTTCCTGAGCTTTGACTTTCTTCTTCCGCGGACTTCTCTCGGCAAAACTGAATCGCCAGTAGGCGAAGGCAAAGATCAGCGCGCCGACCCCAAGCCAGATCAGCCGGTTCCACAACATGTAACCCGAATAGCCGATGGAGAGGGTGTTCTTCTCGGCCACGGTCCAGTACTTGGTCGCGTACAGAAAGGGATCGATGCCGAAGGGATCGATCAGCGCCGCCAGTTTCTGGTTCTTCAGGTCGCTGGTGAGCACCCGGGAAACTCCGTAGCCCGCCAGCAAGGCCAGGCTGCCGAGAAACGAAACCACGGTGCTCCGGGTCAGGACCGCGATGGCGAAAATAACCGCCGCGATGAACAGCGTGTTGGGAACGGCAAAAACCAGAATCGCCTTCCAGTGCGCCGCCCACACCACCGGGCCCCAGCGTTCCGCGTCTACCCAGGGCATGTACTTTGCGGCCAGAACTCCCGCGGACACACCCAGCAAAGGAATCACCGCCACCAGCGCCGAGCCCAGAAACCTTCCCGCCAGATAGTCGACCTTGCGAATCGGCGTGGTGAAGATGATCTGGTGGGTGTTGTGGGCAAAATCGCGCGAGGCGGCCGAGTTCACGAACGCCGTGGTCATCAGCAGGGTCAGCAGACTGCAAACCGCGTAGAAGTTCTGCACCACCCAGGGAGCGTTGCGGTAAGTGTTGTTCAGCGAGTTGCCGACGATGATCTGATCACTGCTAGCCGCCCCGAAGAACATCAGGGCCACAATCAGGAAAAATACCCAGAGCATCCATGAACGCAGCCAGAACCGGAGCTCGAAGGTGAAGAACTGTTTGAACATTCCCGGCCTCACGCGATCCCGGAAATGCGGCTGAAGAATACGTCTTCGAGATCGGCGCTCACCGGGGTAAAGCCATCGCCCGGATTCTCGGCGGAGTAGATGTGGATGAGCGGCTTGCCCGCAATCAGCTTGCTGGAGATGACGCGGTAGCGTTGTTCGTAATCTTTCATGTCGGCCTTGGCCACCGATTTCTGCCAGATGCGGCCCTCGAGCGATTTCACGGCCTCATTGGGGGCGCCGGAAAACAGCACTTTCCCCTGATGGATGATGGCCATGTTGGTGCACAACTCCATCACGTCCTCCACGATATGCGTTGACAGGATCACGATGACGTCTTCGCCGATCTCCGAGAGCAGGCTATAAAAACGATTGCGTTCGCCGGGATCGAGGCCAGCCGTCGGCTCGTCCACGATCAAGAGGCGGGGGTTGCCGAGAAGCGCCTGCGCAATCCCAAAGCGCTGCCGCATGCCGCCCGAAAATCCGGACAGAGCCTTCTTGCGATGTTCGTAGAGATTGGTGCGGTGCAGCAGCGCCTCCACCGTGTCCTTCCGCTGCCTGGAGTCGGTAATGCCCTTCAGCAGGGCCAGATGACTAAGCATTTCCTGCGCTGAAGTCCGCGGGTACACGCCGAACTCCTGGGGAAGGTAACCCAGCGTCTTGCGCAGTTCCTGCTTCTGCCGCAACACGTCCAGCGTTCCCAGATGGATCTGGCCGCTGTCCGGCTCCTGCAGCGTGGCAATCGTCCGCATCAGGGTGGACTTGCCCGCCCCGTTGGGACCGAGCAATCCGTACATGCCCACGGGAATGGTCAGAGAGACGTCATCCAGCGCGCGCACGCCGTTTCCGTAGACTTTGGATAGATTCTGGATCTGTAATTCCACGAAGATTCGCTCCTAGGCGACGCCTGTAGAGACGCCCTCGAACTCAATACGTTACCGCCGTCGCAATGGTTCCCCTGGCCGCGGGAAGTTCGCGATTCTGTACTCTCGCCGGGGCCTTGTCAAGCTGGCGCGGCCACAACGGCACGAACCACGGAGGACACGGAGGACACAGAGCTTTGCTCGGAGGGTTCACCTCTGTGTGCTTTGTGGTTGGTCTGCTTGCCCGACCCTCAACCCCGCCTGTAGCATAGAGCTTCACGCTTTCTTCCCTGCAGCTCAGGAGACTTATGGCAACCGACACTCTGACCCCTCCCGCCACGCTCGGCAGCAATACCACCAAGGTCTACAAGAACTTCATCGACGGCGAGTGGGTGGAATCCTCGACCGGAGAGACTTTTGAAAACCGCAATCCCGCCGACACGCGCGACGTAGTCGGTATCTTTCAGAAGTCCGCAAAAGCGGACGTGGACGCGGCGGTTGAAGCCGCCCGCAGCGCCTTCGCCAAGTGGCGCCTGGTGCCCGCCCCGCGCCGCGCTGAAATCGTCTTTCGCGCCGCCGAGATGCTGCTCGAGCGCAAAGAAGAGTACTCCCGCGACATGACCCGCGAGATGGGCAAGATCCTTAAAGAGACTCGCGGTGACACTCAGGAAGCCATCGACACGGCTTACTACTTTGCCGGCGAAGGCCGCCGCATGTTCGGGCCTACTACGCCGTCGGAACTGCCCAACAAATTCGCCATGGCGGTGCGGACCCCGATCGGAGTCTGCGGCATGATTACGCCGTGGAATTTCCCCATGGCGATTCCGTCGTGGAAGTTGCTGCCCGCCATCGTCTGCGGCAACACCTGCGTGATCAAGCCGGCGCAGGACACGCCGCTTTCCACTTACAACCTGGTGCGCACGCTGTCCGATGCGGGCGTGCCCAAGGGCGTGATCAATATTGTCAGCGGATTCGGTCCGCAAGTAGGTGGACCGCTGATGGAGCATCCTGAAGTCCGCGCCATCTCGCTGACCGGCTCGACCGCGGTGGGCCGCATCGTCGGCACCACCGCCGCCAAAAGCTTCAAGCATTGCTCGCTGGAGTTGGGCGGCAAGAATCCCATGATCGTGCTGGACGACGCCAACCTCGACCTGGCCATCGAAGGCGGACTCTGGGGCGGCTTCGGCACCACCGGCCAGCGCTGCACTGCGACCAGCCGCATCATCGTGCAGAAAGGCGTCTACGCCGAGTTCGTGGAGCGTTACGTCGATCGCGCCAAGCGGCTGAGGGTGGGCAACGGCATTGACGAGAACACCGAGATGGGTCCGGCCATTAACGAGGCCCAGCTCAAGACCGATCTGAGCTACGTGGAAATCGGCAAATCCGAAGGCGCGAAGTTAAAGTGTGGCGGGAACCGTCTCGACCAGGGCGAATACCAGCACGGCTATTTCATGGAGCCAACGGTCTTCATCGATGTCGATCCTAAAATGCGCATCGCGCAGGAAGAAATTTTCGGGCCGGTGGTGTCCATTATTCCGTGCGAAGACCTGGAAGATGCGATTGCGATCGCCAACGGCATTGAGTACGGCCTGTCGTCCGCGCTCTATACCAAGGACGTGAACAAGGCGTTCGTCGCCATGCGCGATCTCCACGCCGGGATCACATACATCAATGCGCCGACCATCGGCGCGGAAGTCCACCTGCCCTTCGGCGGAGTGAAGGCCACGGGCAACGGCCATCGCGAGGGCGGCATGGGAGCGATCGATTTCTACACCGAGTGGAAGGCGGTGTACGTGGATTACTCCGACCGCCTGCAGAAAGCGCAGATCGATAGAGTGGATTAGAGCCGTCGTTGGTCGTTGGCCTTTGGTCGTTGGCCAAAGCGTTTTTTGCGGCGGTCTTTGCGACGTTTGCGGTTAAGAGCGTTGCTTTAAAGCTCGACGGAACCTCATGCCCAGCACTCAAATCCGCGAAGTCGCCGCCGCCCGGCGCCTCGATAATGTCCGCTACGCCATTCGCGACCTGGCGTGCGTTGCCGACGAGGTCACCCGCCAGGGTCACAAGGTACTGTGCCTCAACGTCGGCGATCCCAACATTTTCGATTTCAAAACTCCGCCGCATCTGATCGAGGCTGTCCACAAGGCGATGCGAGAGGGCAAGAACGGCTACGCTCCCTCGCCCGGCATCCCGGAAGCGCTCGAAGCCATTCGCGGCGAAGCCGCGCGCAAGGGCATTTCCACCATCCAGGATGTATTTGTGACCTCGGGCGCGAGCGAAGCGGTGGATGTCTCGCTTACTGCCCTGGTCAATCCCGGCGAACACATTCTGACGCCCAGTCCGGATTACCCGCTCTATTCCGCCGTGCTGTGCAAGCTGGGCATTGCGGTCACACCGTATGACTTGAATGAAGACGATGGCTGGCAGCCCGACTTGATCGACATCCAGCGCAAGATCAATTCCCGCACCCGCGCCATTGTGCTGATCAATCCCAACAATCCCACCGGCGCGCTGTGCTCTCGCCGGATGCTGGAACAACTGGCCGAACTGGCGCGACGCAACAATCTGGTGATCTTTGCCGATGAGATTTACGACAAGCTGATCCTGGACGAGGACGACAAACATCAGCACCTTTCGATCGCGGCGGTCGCACCCGACGTGCCGGTGGTGACTTTCGGCGGACTCTCCAAAAACTATCTGGCGCCGGGCTGGCGCATCGGGTGGGGCGTGGTCAGCGGCGATGCGGCCGCGGTAAAGCCGTACATCGAAGGCATTCATCGTCTGTTGCGGGCGCGCCTGTGCGCGAACCATCCCGAACAGTACGCCATCAAGCCCGCGTTGGATGGGCCTCAAGACCACCTGGTGGAAGTACGCAATAAGCTTCGCGCCCGCCGCGATCTCACCGTCGCGTGGTGCAATGCGACGCCGCGCCTGAGTTGTGTGCCTCCCCGCGGCGCGTTCTATGCCTTTCCCCGCATTGATATCAAGGAAGGTGACGATGTCTTCGTGAAGGAATTGTGCCGCGCCAAGCACGTTCTCGTGGTGCACGGATCTGGCTTTGGACAGAAGGCCGGCACCCGGCACTTCCGCATTGTGTTTCTGCCCGACGAGCCCACGCTGACGAGGGCCTACCAGGCGATCGGCGAGTTCATCGCGGAGCGCTACAAATAAGAAATGTGGGCGCGAGCGCTCTCGCTCGTGCGGCAGCGCCGCGGGTTCATACAGGTAAAACCCCCGCCCTGCTTCTCTAAAAGACGGAGGGACGAGGACGGGGCACCCGGAATGATGTCTCTAACTCTTGAGGAAGAAGAACCATGAAAGCCGCGCAAGTCAGCAAGCCTGGTGGAAACTTCGAAATCGTCGAGCGTCCGATTCCCGAGCCTGGCCGCGCCCAGGTGCGAATCAAGGTGGAAGCCTGCGGCGTCTGCCATAGCGATGCCATTGTCAAGCAGTCGGGCTTTCCCGGATTGCAATACCCGCGCGTCCCGGGCCACGAAATTGCCGGCCGCATCGATGCGGTTGGAGCGGACGTCACCCAGTGGAAACCCGGCCAGCGGGTGGGCGTGGGCTGGCATGGCGGACACTGCTTCAAATGCGATCCCTGCCGCCGCGGCCACTTCATTCTCTGCCAGCTTGAAAAAATAACCGGAATCAGTTTTGACGGCGGCTATGCCGAATACGTGGTGGTCCCGGCGGAGGCGGTCGCCGCCATGCCTGACGATCTGCCGGCGGACGAGGCCGCGCCGCTGCTCTGCGCCGGCATCACCGTGTTCAATTCGCTGCGCCACGCCGGAGCGTGGGCCGGCGACCTGGTGGCGGTACAGGGCGTGGGAGGCCTGGGTCATCTGGGTATCCAATACGCGCGTCAGATGGGCTTTCGCACGGTCGCGATCGGGCGTGGCGCGGACAAAGAAGCTCTGGCTAAGAAACTGGGCGCCCACCACTACATTGACACGGATGCGAATGCGCCGGCCGGTGCCCTGCAGGCCCTGGGCGGAGCTCGCGTCATTCTCGCTACCGCACCCGATTCGAAAGCGATTTCTGCCCTGGTGGATGGACTGGGGCCGGACGGAAAGCTGGTCGTGGTTGGGGCCAGCCCGGAGCCTCTTACCATCACTCCCCTGCAACTCATTTTTGGCCGCAGAACGGTTCGCGGATGGCCTTCCGGCACCGCCAAGGATTCCGAGGACACGTTACAGTTCAGTCTGCAGAGCGGGGTTCGTCCCATGATCGAGCGCTATCCACTGGGAAAAGTCGCGGAAGCCTACGATCAGATGATCAGCGGGCGCGCCCGCTTCCGGGTCGTGCTGACCATGGGCAACTAGCTTTCACGCTGAGGGCTGTCACCTGTAAGCTCTCAGTTGCCCAGACCTCAGCTCCGCGGAATTCGGATTTCACTGATGGCTGAAAGCTGAGGGCTGAGAGCCATGCTGGTTACCCTGATGACGAAAGTTTAGAAAACATAACGGCGCACCAGCCATTCCCTTGGTCTTTCGCTCAAAATCTGCTTAAATCACCTGACAGCTCTTCCCCGCGGAAATCCACGTGATCGACATCCATTGCCACATTCTGCCCAAGGTGGACGACGGTCCCACGTCGTGGGACACGTCACTCGAAATGTGCCGCATGGCGGCGGCCGACGGCATCGAGCACATTGTGGCCACTCCCCACGCCAACGAACGCTTTCAATATAACCGGCATGATCTGGCCAGCAACCTCGAATACCTCAGGGGACTGGTGGGCCAGACCCCGCGCCTGAGCCTGGGCTGCGATTTCCATCTTTCTTATGACAACCTGCAGGACGTCCTGGTTTCGCCGCAACGCTACACCATCGAGGACAGCCATTACCTGCTGGTAGAGCTGAGCAACTACAGCATCCCGTCACAGATCAACGAGTGCTTTACCCGGATGGCCGATGTCGGCATCACGCCGGTGATCACTCATCCCGAACGCAATCCCATCCTGCAGCAGACGCAGGAGCGAGTGCTCGAGTGGGTGGATCAGGGCTGCGCCGTGCAGGTGACCGCTTCGGCGGTGACGGGTTTGTGGGGACAAAAAGTCGGGCGCGCTGCGGAGTGGCTGCTGGAACGAGACGCGGTGCACGTGCTGGCCACCGACGCTCATGACACCAAGCACCGTGTGCCTTCGCTCTCAGCGGCCAGAGAAAAAGTCGCCAAACTCTGCGGCGAAGAAGTCGCCCGCGCCCTGGTTGATGACAATCCCCGCGCCATAATCAGTGACAAGCCCCTGCCCTATTTTCCGAATCCAGTAATGAAGAAGGGGCGGTAGAGCGGGCGTCGGACTTCGGACCTCGGACCTAAGACTTCGGGCGTCGGACTTCGGACCTCCGAACGCTAGTTGGGGACGGGCGCTCACCGCCCGTATTTGCCGGGACAGGTGTGCTGTTGCTGGGACCGGCGAGGACGCCCGTCCTCCATTGTTCTCGATTCCGCAGGCTCTCGAATAATGAGGTTTTGCTGAGGGCTGAGGGCCGAAGTCCGAAGTCCGAGGGCTGAAGTCCGAGTCCGACGTCCGACGTCCGCTTTTACCGCTGGTGTGGAAGTGCCATGGCCGGGGACTGGCCGAGCATTGGCGAGGCGTGGGGCGACTCCGGTTGCGAGGTCATGGCGCTTTCCGGATTCAGCAAATGTTCGTGGTCTGGGCCCAGCCCCATTTTGATCAAAGCACGGGAATCTGGAACCACTTTGCTTTGCCAGCCATTATCGGCCTGGTAGCGCTGCATCGCGCTTTGCGACTTGGCGTCCCAGGTGCCCGAGGCCGTGCCCTCGAGATAGTGCTCGCGAATCAGCGCTTCCTGGATCTCGCGGGCGCGACTGGAATCGATCTTCTGCTGCCCGCGGCGTGAGCTTACCCTTTTGCGCGATTTCCTGTTCTTGCCGGAAGTCGAATGCGCAGACACCTTCTGCAACTTTGCCGCTGACTTGTTCTTGGCCGACGATTTGGAGCCGGTCTGGGCCGCGAGTGTGCTCCAGGCCAGGAGCACGACGCATCCCGCGCTCAAACATGCCATCGAAATGGAGCGGCTCAGTCTCAAGGCTGTAGTCCGGAAGTAACCTATTTACCCGGTTACTACCCGATTCCTGATCGAGCAGGCAGGGTAAACCATTCCCGGCTTCTCCGCCAGCCCTCTTTGCGCCGGCTTCGGGTTACGGAAGTGTACCGGCCAGAAAGATGGTTCCACCCTCGCGGCCGGCGCCCCGCTGGCGTACCAGGAACACGACGTCCTGCCCGCTCTTTAAGGTGCCGGAAATGCGGTTGAACTGGTCTTCGCTGTCCACCGCCTGCTTATTGATTTCGAGGATGATGTCGCCCCGGCTCAAGCCTACATCCTCGGCAAAAGACCCGGTCTTCACGTCTTTCACGATTACACCCTTGCCGGCGGGAACGTCGAGCCGGTCTGCCATCTCCTGGGTCAGGGTCTGGACGGTAATGCCGAGTTTGCTTTCTTTGGGGCCGCTCTCCGGACCGCCTTCGTCTTCATCGCCCAGGCGCGCGGCAAATAGCTTGGCCCGGTCGGCCACGACGGCGGTTGCCTCCTGCTTCTTGCCGTCGCGGATGAATCCGACCGCGATTTTAGACCCTGGCTTGCGGGCGGCAATATCCGAAACCAGTTCGTCGCCGTTCTTTACCGATTTGCCGTCTACCGCGACAATGGTGTCGCCCACCTTGAGGCCGGCCTGTTCCGCCGGACTGCCCGGGGTCACATCCGAAATGGTCACGCCGGAGCCGGTTCCATAGACTCTCGCGATGGCCGGGTTGTCCAGCGCGTTAAACATGATTCCGATCGAGCCGCGCGATACCCGGTGGTCGGGACCGACCAGCTGGTTGTAAACCTGCGCCACGGTGTTGGAGGGCAAGGCAAATCCCACGCCCGCGTAGGCGTTGGTGTCAGTGAGGATGGCGGTGTTGATGCCAATGACTTCGCCCGCCATGTTTACCAGCGGACCACCGGAATTGCCCGGATTGATGGCGGCATCGGTCTGGATAAAGGATTGGAACTGGCGTTGGGGCACGATGTTGCGGCCTTTTGCCGATACGATGCCAGCGGTCACGGTTTCCTGCAAGCCAAACGGACTGCCTACTGCCAGCACCCAGTCGCCCACCTGCATGCTGTCAGAATTGCCCAGCTTTGCCACTGGGAGCGGCTTGTCGCTTTCAATCTTGATGACGGCCAGGTCGGTTTCCTGGTCGGATCCCACCACTTTGGCGTCATGCAGCATGCCCGGCGGATCATCCTGCAGCTTGACCCGGATCCGGTCTGCCTTCTCCACTACGTGGCGATTGGTAACGATATAACCCTTGGGGTCCACGATCACGCCGGAGCCCAGAGAGCGCTCGCGAATGGAACCGCCGCCCTGGCCTCCTTGACCGCCCGGTCCGCCGAAAAAGCGGTCGAAGAAGTCGTCGAAGGGGTTGGCATCGTCGTCCCCATTGGGGACGCCGCGGCGCCGGCGGGGCGTCTTGATGGTCGATTCCGTGTTGATGTTGACCACGCTGGGCTCGAGTTGCTTGGAGATCTGGGAGAACTGGTTGGAGAGCACCTGCGGCGAAGGCACGGTCAGCGGGGCCACGTCGGAGGATGATTTCTTGTCCTGGCCCTTTACGCCCGAGGAGATCACGGTCCCGATCAGGATACCCACGGTCAGCGTGATCAGGATAGAAATGCTGTAGGCGAGACGGTTCGCCTTCAAACGTCCCCAAAGAGCGCTTGCGCGCTGATTCATAATGACTTCCTCCGATAATAATCTGCCCTGCTGATTATACCTTCCCGCCAACAGCAGTCAGCAACCTTACTTCCAGTGAATTAGACGCAAATTCCTGGAAAAGTGTTGTGGTAGAGGCCGGGAGGCTAGCCGTGCTGGCCGGGGACAGCGGCGTGGTCGGGAGAAACCGCCATCGATTCCACGCTCGCCTTCTCTTCCGAAATCAGCAGTCCGGCCAGGATGCAGCCTGCTCCCAACCCGGCACGCCCGCCCAGACGTTCTCCCAGAAGGACGAACGAAGTGAGCCAGGCAAAGACGGGCTCCAGGGTGAAGATCAGCGCGGTATGCGTGGCGGGAGTGAATTGCTGCGCCCAGGCCTGGATGGCAAAAGCCAGCGCCAGGCTCAAAAAGCCCGTGATCCCGATTCCCCAGAGCACCCGCGGAGACCAGACCACGTAGACCTTCTCCGCCAGCGGGACGGTCAGAATCATCAGAAGCGCAGTCACGGCAACCTGCACCACGGTGATTTGCTGCCATCCCTGGGTCCGGGTTGCGTGCTCGATGAAAATAATGTGGAAAGCAAATACCAGCGCGGCCCCGAGAGTCAACAGGTCGCCCTGATTCATGCTGTGCAGGTTGAGCCCGCCTCCGGTGGACGCTGGTACCGTCAGCAAATACAAGCCAGCAAACGCCAGAACCACGCCGGCGGAGGTCCAGCGATTGAGCGGGCGCTTCCAGAACAAAGCGAGCAATACCGGAACCAGAACCACAGAGACGCCGGTCAGGAAGGCTGATTTCGAGGGCGTCGTAAATTTCAGGCCGACAGTCTGCAATTCGTTCCCGATAAATAGGAAGACACCCACCAGTAGTCCCGAACGCAGGGAGCTGGCGGTGAGGCGGCCGAGTTCGCGATAGAAGACCGCGGCCAGCACCACCGCCGCCAGGCTCATTCGGACCGCGTTGAAAAACAGGGGAGAAATATCGGCCAGCGCATTCTTGATGACGACAAAATTCGAGCCCCAGATGAGCGTGATCAGAACCAGAAGAATGTGGGCTTTGAGGGAGCGGGACACCTGGCTAGAGTAACAAAGGAGAAAGAGTTTGCCGGGCACTGACTACGCGGGGACAGCCGCCCTCGGCTGTCCGGGCGAGCTCCGCTCGCTTAAGGTTTGGAGCGATCATTCCCATATCAACGTTCTCATCCACGCGGAGCTCCGTTCCGCCGGACAGCCGGGGCGGCTGTCCCCACATGGCTGGTGGCGAATGACAACGGTCATTTGGCCTGGTACACCGTCTTCCCTCCCAGCACGGTGCGCAGCACTTTAGTGGCAAGGACTTTTTCCGGGGGCACGGAAGTGATGTCTGTATCCAGAACGACCAGGTCGGCCAGCATGCCGGGAGCCAGCGTGCCCTTGTCCTTTTCCGCGAACTCGGCGAATGCCGAACCGGTGGTGTAAGCGGCGATGGCCTGTTCCATGGTCAGTTTCTGTGCGGGATAGTATTCCTTCTTGCCGTCTTCACTCTTTCGGGTCACGGCGGCGTAGAGGCCGCGGAAGGGCTCAACCGGTTCGACCGGATAGTCCGTACCAAAGGCCAGCACTGCGCCCTTCTTCAGAAATGCTGCCCAGGCGTAGGAATAGGCGGCCCGCTTCGGACCCAGGCGGGCCTCGGCCCAATTCATGTCGGTAAGCACGTGACTGGGCTGCATGGAGGCGATCACTTTTAACTCTTTGAACTTCGCGATCTGCAGAGGGGTGGTTACCTGGGCGTGCTCGATGCGGAAGCGGAAGTCAGGGACCCTGGCAGGCATAGCCGAGCTGCGCTCGGCCTGGACGGGTCGGAGACCCGTCCCCACATGGTCCGTCATCGTCACACCGTCCGTGCCCGCATGGTCTTTTTCGGCGGCGGCGAAGGCGTCCAGCGCCATTTGCACGCCCTTGTCGCCGATGGCGTGGAAACCGATCTGGAAGCCTGCGTTCACCCGCTCTTTCGTCATCCGCGTAAGTTCGTCCTGCTGATACTGCGGCAGTCCGAAACTGGCGGCATCATCGGCGTAGGGGTCGGTCAGCGCGGCGGTCCGCGAGCCCAGCGATCCATCCATGAAGCCCTTGAGCATGCCGGTGTGCAGCATGTGATCGGACTGGGGATGCGCTGCGCGGTGCTCCTGCAACACGGTCAAGGGATCGTTGAAGTTTAACCACTCCGTGATGCGGGCGGTGAGTTTGCCCTCGCGCTCGATTTCTTCCAGGATCTGGAAATCGTCCCAGGCCAGCTTCGAGTCCTGGTAATCGGAATTGTCCTGCACGGATGTGATGCCGCTGCGGGCCAGGTCCTGCAGCCCGGCTTCAATGGCCTGCCGGCGCCGGTCATGATTGGGTTTGGGAATGACGGCGGTAACCGCCTGGCGCGCGGTTTCGCGCAGGATGCCGGTAGCCTGACCGGTGGTATCGCGATCGATCTTGCCACCTGCGGGGTCCCTGCTCGCAACCGTGATGCTCGCCAGTTGCAAGGCGCGGGTGTTGGCCACCGCAATGTGGCCGTCGACGCGTTCGAGGAACACGGGATGATCGGTGGTGACTTCATCAATGTCCCAGCGGCTGGGAAGTTCCTTGACCGGCCACAAAGTCTGGTCCCAGCCGCCGCCAACAATCCACTCGTTGGGCGCGGCGTTCTCGACCCGGGCGCGAATGCGCTCACGAAACTCAGTCAGCGACTTCACTCCCAGCAGGTCAACGGTCAGCCGCTGAAAGCCCGCATTGGCCAGGTGCACGTGAGCGTCGTTAAACCCGGGCATGACGAAATGCCCGCCCAGGTCGACCACTTCAGTGGATGGTCCTTTCAGCTTCACGATTTCGTCGTTGCGGCCCACGGCCTCGATGCGTCCATCGCGCACCGCCAGGGCTTCCGCGCGCTCGACGGCATGAAACGAAGATGTATC
>DASQHA010000105.1:0-14175 GCA_035632335.1 Terriglobales bacterium | reverse complement strand
CAAACTTTGTGAAGAAGCGGATTTTCCCACAAGTCCGTGTTGTCGTAGACCTCCACGCCGGCGGGAACGAAGGCGGTTTTGCGCTCTGCACCTCGTTCCACCCCATACCAGACCCCCGGCAGCGCGCCGAGATGAACCGGGTTGCCGCCTTGTTCGACACGCCCTTCATCCTGATCTACACCAGCGATATGGCCTCGGGGTTGCTCCCGGAAGAAGCCGAGAAGGAGGGGAAAATCGCCATCGGCGGCGAATTCGGTTTTGGCGAATCCGTTAGTCTCAAAGGCGTCCGTCACGCTTACGAGGGCGTGAAAAACATTCTCCGCCACTACGGCATGTTGCCCGGAAAGATTGTGAAAATCGATCCCGAGCGCCTGTCGCCTCCCCGCCTGGTTGACGCTTCCAACCTGGAAGATTACATTCCCGCGCCGCGCACCGGCATTTGGGAACCGCTCATAGAACTGGGGGCCGGCGTCAGAAAGGGCGATCTGGTGGGAAGGCTGCACGATTTTGCCGACCACTCCTCGGATCCGCTCGAGGTCCGTGCTCATCGCACGGGTGCGCTGCTCATGATGCATTTTCCAGCCCACATCGCGAAGGGCGTCACGCTGTTCGTCATCGCCCGGGACATCACTCCTTAGCGCATGCCGCTCGAAACCGAGCCCGGCCGCAGCGCTGCGGCTTCGCGCCTTGCTTGGACCACCGTCGGTTTTCTCTGGTTTGCTTACTTTCTGAACTACCTGGACCGCCAGGTGGTGTTTTCCATTTTTCCCGTGCTTCGCTCCAGCCTGGGCTTCTCCGACACCCAGCTCGGTCTCGTAGGCACCCTGTTCATCTGGGTCTACTCGTTGTGCATGCCCATCACGGGACGGCTGGCCGACGTCGCCCGCCGCAACCGCCTGGTCATCTCGAGCCTGGCCTTGTGGAGCCTCGCTACGCTCGGTAGCGGGCTAAGCTCCTCCGTGCCGGTGTTTCTGTTCTGGCGCGCCGTCATGGGAGTCACCGAATCCCTATACGTACCCGCTGCCCTGGCGACCATCGCCATCCTGCATCCGGGAGCGACGCGTTCGAAAGCTCTGGCCATTCACAGCACCGCGCAATTTACCGGCATTATCGCAGGCGGCTGGTACGGCGGTTGGGCGGCTGACCACATCGGATGGAGGCCCGGTTTCACTCTGCTGGCGATCGCCGGGACGGCCTACGCAATCCTGCTTTGGAGATTCTTCCCCGACGCCCCTCCTTCATTCAGGCACGTGCACCGCGCGGCCACCCCTGCGGATATTTTCAAATCTTCCTGTTACTGGACTCTGGCGCTCGCCTTCTTCGGGTTCTGCACGATGCTGTGGATGCTTTACGCCTGGTTTCCGAATTTCATTTACGAACGCTATCACTTATCGATGACGGAGAGCGGCCTCACCGCCACGATCTACCTCCAGACCAGTTGCATGGTGGGAGTGCTCGGCGGCGGCGTGCTCGCCGACTGGCTGGTCGAGCGCATTCGATCGGGCCGCTTTCTGATCGCCATTGCCGGCCTCGCCGGCAGCGCCCCGTTCGCTTTTCTCTGCCTGGCCGCCGGCTCGCTGGCCATCGCCAAGCTGTCAGCCGCGGCATTTGGCTTCTTCGCCGGAGTCTTCATTGCGAATCTCTTCGCCGCAGCCTATGACGTCGTTTCCCGGCAGAACTATGGTCTCGGAGCGGGCATTCTGAACCTCACCGGTGGTGTCGCGGGCGGCGCCGCCATCCTGACCACCGGTCTTTGGAAAGCCTCGTTGGGAATGGCGACCCTGATGAAATGGCAAGCCCTCGCCTCCGGCGCCGGCGCGATACTGCTGCTGTGCGTAGTGGTCACAAGGTTCGCGCCCGACCGGCGTCGGGCGCTTGCCGGTGAAGTAGCCTAGCTATACTGGCGGTTTGCGTCACGCCTACGCCGCTACCGCACTCTTGCATGGTCTGGTCGCGCTAGCTGTTCCGACCGCTCACGGCTCTCCGGCTCAAGATCCCGCGTCTTCCTGCGCAAAGTGCCACCCGGATGAGAGCCGCTCGCAACCCGCCACACCCATGGCCCATGCAGCCTCACACGCGAAGGATGCGGAGATCCTGAAGGACCATCCGGCGTTGCGTATGGCCCGCGGCGGCTATACGTATGTGATCCGGCGAGAAGCGGAGCGCGTCACTTATTCGGTCAGCGACGGCCGTAGAACGGTCTCCGCTCCCATCCTTTGGGCCTTCGGATTCGGCAATATGGGACAGACTTACGTGTACGAATACCGCGGACTGCTGTATGAAAGCCAGGTCAGCTTTTACTCCGCGCTGCACGGTCTGGATATCACGATCGGCCATCGCAACTCCGAGCCTAAACAGGTGGAAGAGGCAGCAGGCAGGCAGCTGCAAAAACTGGAGGTGGTCCGCTGCTTCGGATGCCACACTACGGGATCCCTGGATGCCCCCGCGCCCGGCGTCCGCTGCGACCGATGCCACAAGAATGCGCAGCAGCATGCGCGCGCCTTCACTGACAAGAGCGTTCCGCCGGTCACGCCAGAGAGACTGTCGCAGCTCAGCCTCGAGGAGCAGTCCGACTTTTGCGGCGCCTGTCACCGGACGTGGCAGGAGGTCTCAGCGAACGGTCCGCACGACATCAATAATTTGAGGTTTCAACCGTACCGCCTGGCGACCAGCAACTGCTATAACTCCTCAGCCGGAGACAAACGGATCAGTTGCGTGGCGTGTCACGATCCGCATCAGAACGTGGTGAAAAGCGCTGAATTTTACGATGCGAAATGCCAGGATTGTCATCAACCCGGGAATACGTCACCGCTTGCCAAAAGGTGCAGCGTGGCGCAGCATGGCTGCGTGGGCTGTCACATGCCCAAAGTCGACTTTCCCGGCGGCCATTTCCAGTTCACCGATCACCGCATTCGCGTGCTGCGGCCTGGCTCCGGATATCCGGGCTGACGAGGCTCACTCACTGAGTCTTACGCGGCTCGAGCACGCGAATGATTCCCTTGCCCTCTTGGGCCGTCAGAATGCGGTCGGCCGGCACGCTGCGCAGCCGGTCCACCTGACCGCTGGGCCAGCGAATCTCCAGCTCATCGATTTTGTTCCTCTGGCCCAGTCCGAAATGGACGCGCGGATCGTTGCCGGATAAGTAACTTTCCCCGGAACGCACCGACGCGTACTCGACCAGATCGCCGGCCGTGAGTTTCAATCGCGCGCCGATGCCATCGCGATTGCTGCGGGTTCCTACTGTTTTGACGGTGACCCAATGATGCCCCGCCGCCGTAGTGTTTTCGAGAAGTGTCGGCGGAGCATCCAGGCTTGTGTACACGATGTCGATATCTCCGTCATTGTCGAAATCCGCGTAAGCGGCGCCGCGCGATGAGTAAGGCGGCAGGCCTGCAAGACCGGAGTGCAGGGCGACCTCGCTGAAAACCCCCGGCGCCGACTGGCGGAATAACAGCGGACGCTGCGTATACTTTTCCATGACGCCCTTGGCTTTCTCAGCTTCCGGATACACGTGCCCATTGGCCGTGAACAAATCCAGCCATCCGTCATTGTCCAGATCCGCGAAGAATGTGCCCCAACCGAAAAAGGCGTGCGTCACCGAGGCCAGGCCCGTCTCGCTCGAAACATCGAAGAACAGCCGGTTACCCGTGTTGTGATAGAGCGTGTAGTGATCTTGCGAGAAGGTCGTGACGAATATGTCCATGCTTCCGTTGTGATCGTAATCGCCGATCGCAACGCCCATGTTGGCCTGCGGCTTGCCCTCCACCGGGTAGGCTACTCCCCAGGTCTCGCCGGCTTCCTCAAATTTCCCGTTCCCCAGATTGTGATACAGGTAATTCCTCCCGCGGTCATTGGCGACGAATAGATCCGGGCGGCCGTCATTGTCAAAATCCTCAAATGTCGCCGTGAATCCATACAGCAGATCGCGATCTTCCACGCCGGCTTGCCTTGTGACATCACTGAAGGTGCCGTCGCCGTTGTTGTGATACAGATGGTCGGGAGCGCCCTTCAGCCCTCCCGGACCGCAGAAGACCTGCATCCCGCGCCACGGGCATTGCTTCTGCGGATCGAACATCTGCGCCAGTTCCAGGTACCCGCTGACGTAAAGATCCAGATAGCCGTCGCCGTCGTAGTCGCCGAACGTGGCTCCGGTGTGCCAGTTGAAGCCGCCCGCCACGCCCGCCGTCTTCGCTACATCGGTGAAGGTGCCGTCGCCATTATTGCGGAAAAGAAAACACTCGCCGAGGTTCGTGACGAACAGGTCCGTGAAACCGTCGTTGTTATAATCCGCCGCGGCGCAACCTGCTCCCCACCGGAACCCCCCGACTCCCGCTTTCTCGGTCACGTCGGTAAATGTGCCATCGCCGTTATTGCGATACAGGTAATTGTGATGAGAGCTGCGCCCGCCGTTCTTGTCTGCTTCCAGATCTTCCAGCGTCCCGCCGTTCACCACGTACAGATCCAGCAAGCCGTCGTTGTTGTAATCGAACCAGCACAAGCCGCTGCCGTTGACCTCGATGACCGAGGTCTTGCGCTGCCTTCCGCACACGGTAACGCCGGCGAGGCCCGCTCGCTTGCCGGCCTCGCGAAACTGGATGTTGGATCGCGCCTCTTGCGTGGCGGCCAGCCGAATCAGCACGAACATCGGCGCGAGAGCAAACAGCGCCGCAGCCATCCAGCCTTTCTGCATTTCCCGGATCACTTTCCCCGGCGTTCGAGAGCCGCGGCGCGGTCGAGCGCCGCCCGGGCGCCGGCGAGATCTCCCTTGTCCTTCAAGGTCAATCCCAGAGCATATTGGACCTGGGCGTTTTCCGGGGCCAGCTCCGCGGCCTGGCGAAATGCGCCCAGCGCGTCATCCAGATGGTTCATCGCGCGCAGAGAAAGGCCCAGATTGAACACCGCCTCCAGGTATTCGGGATTGAGGCTGGCCGCAAGGCGAAAGTGTTCACACGCCTCTTCAGAACGCTGCTCTTTTGCCAGGATCAAGCCTAGGTTGTTATGCGCTTCAGGAAACCAGGGGTCGAATTGCAGCGCTTTCTCGAACTCGGCTTTGGCCAGGTATTCCTGCCCCGCCTGTACGTAGACACTCCCCAGGTTCAAATGAGCGCGCGCATTGCTCGGCTCCAACTCCGTGGCTGTTGACAGCTCCCGAAGTCCGGCCTTCAGATCTCCGGAAGCCGCCAGCGCCAGGCCGAGATACATGTGATTGGACGAAGAAGGCGTCAGTTGAAGCGCAGAGTTCAGCGCCTTGATGGCATCCGGAACCTTGCCGGAATTCAAGTCCCGAATTCCCTCGCTCTGCAATTCCTGCGCTTCCTGCTGTTGCTGAGCGCGTTTGCGAAGCGCCCGCGCTTGCTCGAGCTCCTTTTGCCCCTCTTCCGCCCTCTGGCTTCGGATCAATGCCTGGCCAAGGGTGTACCGCGTGCTCGCATCATCAGGCTCGCGCTTCAATATCTCGCGGCATTGTTCCACCACCTGGTCCCATTGCTGCTGAGCCATCAGCAGCGTGGCCAACTGCCGCCGTGCTTCCAGCAGGTCCGGGTTCAGCCCGATCACCTTCCTGAATTCCGACGCGCTGCCGCTGTCCTCAGCCTCTCTCTTGAGGAACAACGCCAGGTTCAGGTGCGCGCTGGCATTGTCAGGCGCAAGCCGGATGGCACGGTCGAACAGCGGGCGCGCCTCTGGCGGGTCTTGATCGCCCAGGTTGATGGCCAGGTTGATGAGGGAATCCACGTGCCGCGGGTCCAGTCGGAGCGCTCTCCGATATTCGGGAGTTCCCATACCTCTTCCCGGATCGGCGCGGTCCAGCGTCAGCGCAAGATTGTAGTGCGCGCGGACCGAGCCGGGCGCCGCGGCCACAGCCTTGCGGAGGAACGTCAGCGCTTGCTTCCATTCCTTGCGTTCGCCGTATGCGATTCCCAGCTCGGTCAGCACCTCCGGATTCCCGGGTTCCAACTGGCGGGCCTGATTCAACTCCAGAATGGCAGGAGGCCAAAGCCCCTTTTGGCTGTACTCCAAGGCTTTCTGATAATGCGCTTTGGCCTTTGGATCTTTGAACTCCGCCGATCCCGGCCCGGCACCCGCGCCGGTCGCAACCGCCAGCAGGAGGAAGACACCTATCTTCCCAATATCCATCTCTTGAACCAGTCCAGGTTTCGCTGCATCAGGTCGCTCTGGTGCCTCGGCTCACTAATGCCGTGACCTTCGCGCGGGTAAGTGACATAGCTGACCGGCACGTTCAAATCGCGCAGCGCGACATACACTTCAGGCCCGCTGTCGATATCCTGCTCGCCGTGCAGCACCAGTGATGGCGTCTTGATGTTCTTCAGAAAAGCGCGCGTCGAATGCCGGTTGTAAACATCCAGCCGGTCCCAGGGCGGTCCACCGAAGTATTCCCACATCACTTCCGGCGCAGATTCCTTGTTCGCTATCGACGGGGCATACCAGCTTACCCAGTCCGTGCTGCATGCCCCGATCGACGCGGCCTTGAACCGGTTGGTATGAGCGATGATCCACGCCGAGAGATATCCGCCGTAACTCCAACCCATCACGCCGAGACGATCGGGATGCGCAATGCCTCGATCGATCAGCATGTCGATCCCCGTCATGATGTCGTCCATGTCTCCAAAACCCTGCGCCTGGATCGTCGGCAGCCGGAACTGCGGCCCGTAGTTGATGCTGCCCCGGAAGTTAGGCTCGAATACGGCAAAACCCTCTTGCAAGAATAATTGTGTGGGGTATGTTCGTGGCACGGGAAAGCTTTCCAAAGCCGCGCCTGTCGGGCCGCCGTGAAGGCTCACCAGCAGCGGTACACGCCTTCCAGGAGCGTAGCTGAACGGCAATCGCAGCACGCCCTCAATCTCTAGCCCATCCTTGGACTTCCACCGCACCGTCTGCGCGCTCACCACCGCATAATCCCGGACCTGCGGATTGACATCCGACAAACGCACCTCGCGCCCGCTTGGCAAATCCCGGAGATACACATCACCGGGCTCCGACGTGCTGCTCTTGATCCACGCGATACGGTTGCCATCCTGGCTGATACTAAACGCGGAAGGGCCCCTCAGCACAAAAGCCAGGCGCTCGGAATCTCCCGTAGCCGGATTTACCGAGAACAGATAGTCGCTGGTCCCTTTGCCTGCCTCGAAGATCAGCTTCGATCCGTCGCCAGCCCACCAGAATCTTGTAGCGCCGCCGAAAACATCCCCGTCCATGCGCTCGGTAACATAGCGAATCGAGCCGCCGCCTGTGGGGACCACGCCGACCTGGCGTTCACCGAAATAACTCAGCACCCCGCGCTGCGAGTAGAAAGCCACATAACGCCCGTCGCGGGAGTACGCGGGAGCAAGGTCCTGTCCCGGCTGCACGACGAGCGGCGTCTCACGGCCGCTCCGTAAGTCCGCTTCGTAAATATCCACGTGAAAAGCATCCCGCCCCTGAGCCGACTTTTGAGCTGCGTAAACCACTCTCGACCCGTCTGGAGCCCAATCAAAGGAAAGCAGATGCCTGTCGCCGGATGGCAGCGTCCGCAAGCCGCCGCCATCAACCCCCACTATATGCAATCGCGCCGGCGTGTAGCCCTCGCCCCCGACGATGGCATCGTCACCCGCCCGGCGCTTTGCCTCGAGTTCCGGATTTGGATCCGAGGCCAGATACCCGATGTGCAGCCCGTCGGGAGACCATTTGAAGTCCGTGACGCCGGCTGCTGCATCGGTAAGCTTGCGCGGTGTGGCGCCCGCAGACACCAGGTAGATCTGCATGCTCCCATCGCGGCGCGAGAGAAATGCCAGCGTGCGGCCATCCGCGGACCAGCGCGGATGTTGGTCGGAAAAATGCGCAGAGGCCAGGCGCTCGCTTCGCCCTCCGGTTGCCGCCACCACCCATATCTCCGAAGAATAGGCGTTGCGGGCCGCGTCCCTCCCGGTCACGACATACGCCACCTTCGAGCCGTCCGCTGTGATCTGCGGATCGGAAACGGTCTTGAGTTCCATGATGGCTTCGAGCGTCCAAGGCTTTTGGGCGGCAGTCCACGACGCACTCCCGATGAGTGCTACAGCAATTCCCCATACCACGCGCACAGCCGAACATTGTACGGATTCCCGGCTCCGGTTTCCAATGCCGGCACAATTGTCCAGATCTCAAAGCTTTCGTCCAGAACGATGGACGAAAGTAACAAATCCCCTTGACATCCCGAACGGCTGGACTAGTATGCTTCTATTACACTGCGATGGTGGAGCGCTTAAGGGAGCCGTGTCGCAGAAAACTCCATGTTCGAGATTCAGCCAGGGGGAGGCACATGAGACAAGCGGTTTGTTTTCTAACGATCTTTTCGCTATTCGCCCTTACGGGTGCGATGGCGCAAACCGGGGTTGACGGGGCCATTTTGGGTGTCGTGACCGACCCCAACGGCGCCGTGATCGCTGGCGCGACCGTTACCGTGACCAAACTGGATACCGGCGTCCAGAGGATTGAAACCAGCCGCGCCGATGGCAGCTTCGAGATCAGCGCCCTGCCGCAGGGCGACTATTCCGTTACCGTAACCTACACCGGGTTCAAGACCTGGACTCTGGCCAAGACCGAGCTGACGATCAATGAGCACAAGCGCGTCGAGCCGTCTTTGCAGGTGGGCGACGTAAACGAACGGGTCACCGTCGAGTCAACCGCAGACCTCCTCCAGACCGAAAAGGCCGAAACCGGGGGCGTCGTCGAGCAAAGGACCATCCAGGAACTGCCCCTGAACGGCCGGGACGTGATCGAACTGACCGAACTCGTGCCGGGCGTCCGGTACGAAGGCAGGAGTTTGTCGACGGCCTGCGCTGACGGCAACACGTCCATGGTTCAGGGTCTGGGCCACCGGGACGACCAGACGGAGTTCCGCGTCGACGGCGTGGCTTCCAACGCCGTTTGTGACGAAGGAAGCACGGCCATTCCCAATCCGGACACCATCGCGCAGTTCAATGTGTCGACCTCGAACTTCAGCGCCGAAAATGGCCGCAACCCTGTGCAGGTGAACATGGTCACCAAGTCCGGCACCAACGAATTCCACGTCACGCTGTGGGAATTCCTCCGCAACAACGCCCTGGACGCGCGCAACACGTTTGCGTCAAAGAATCCCAAACTGATTCAGAACCAGTTTGGCCTGGCGGGCGGCGGACCCGTGATCATTCCCCATGCGTACAACGGCAAGAACAAGACTTTCTTTTTCGGCAGCTATGAGGGCACCCGGATCGTTCAATCAAAGATCTATAACTCCTACACGGTCTCGCCCCAGATGCTACAGGGGAACTTCGCCGGCTTGCCTACTATCACAGACCCGACCACTGGCCAGCCTTTTGCCGGAAACCAGATTCCACAGCCCCAGATCTCCGGGGCATCCAAATTCTTCTTCCCCTGGATTCCTCAAGCCAACTCTCCCGACCAGCACTTCCGCGCCATCGCTTCGAGGCCGACCAATACCGATGAGTTCAGCGGGAGGGTAGACCACCAGCTCACTCAAAACCAGAGGATTTACTGGCGGATTCTCCATCTCGACACCCCCCAAAACCTCGTGGGTTATCTGCCGAGCAGCACCGCCACCGAGGACACGCATTCCTACAGCATGGCCTTGAACTACGACTACACCATCACTCCCACCACCTTGCTCAACTTCAGCCTCGGCACGGTGAACACCGTGAATACCAGCTCTCCGACCTGCAAGGCGGGGAGCGGCCCGTGCACTGAGATCGGCAAAGAGAATCTCACCGCCGACGCCGGAATCCAGGGCTTCCAGACGGCCGGTCGCGAACAATGGATCGGACTCCCGGACGTTATCTCCTTTGCTGGTTACGCCGGGATTAATTCGAGGAACGGATGGGGCGATCCGGCCATCTTCAAGCAGCAGAGCATCAACGGCAGCGTCAGTCTGAGTAAGGTATGGGGCAAGCACACCGTCGTCACCGGTTATCAATACGACCACCTGTACCTGCTGGCCGCTCACGGCTCGTGCTGCTCCAAAGGCGTCTTCGATTTCAATGGCCAGTACACTGGGAACGGGTTCGCGGATTACCTGCTGGGCTACACGGATAGCAGCCTCAGGAATTACCCGATTCACACCTTCGGGATGAAGTCCAATCCCTATGGCGCGTTTTTTGTGGACGATTCCTGGAAGATCAGTTCCCAGTTCACCGTCGAGCTGGGCCTTCGCTGGGACCATTGGTTCGCCAAAACGCTCATCCGGGGTGCCGGCGGCACCTTCGATCCCAAGCTTGGCAAGGCCGTGGCAGGAACGTCCAATGGCAAGGTTGACCTCACTGCGCAACCGGTAGCGCCCTTCTTGGCTGTCGCCACCCAAGGGCAGTGGGTTTCTGCCAGCGACGCCCACGTCCCAGCCGGTCTGTTCATACCCAACGGATATGTTTCTCCGCGGCTCGGAGTGGCCTGGCGGCCGCTGAAGAGTGGCGACTTGGTAATTCGCGCCGGCTATGGAATCTTCACCAGCAGCTACCGCGGCAACATTACCGCGTCCCAGATCATCTCGCCCCCCTATTGGACCTATGAGTCTCAGAGCTGGAGTCCCGCCCAGCTACAGCGATGGGAGACGGCGTGGCCCGTGAATCCGAACTCCTTTACAGCCTCGTCGGTCGGCGCGGCTGCCTACGACGTCAAGCCCATGAAGGATCACGAATGGAATCTCTCCGTTCAGAAGACCCTGCCGTACAAGATGGCAGTAACCTTGTCCTACGTGGGAAGTAAGGCCGATGGCCTAGTCGTAGACAACTCCATCAACAATGTTCCTCCGGGGTTGTACACAAACCTTCAGGCTGCCAAACCGTATCCGATCTTCGGCAGCATCGATCTGTACAAGAACACCGGCAGCAACCATTACAATTCGGGACAGTTGAAGATAGAACGCCGATTCTCCCAGGGCCTTTCGTACATGCTTTCCTACGCGTTTTCGAAGAACATCTCCCAAAATGGAGCCGATGGCGTGTGGTCCACGCCTACACCGTTTGCCCCCTCGGGTTATAACCGTGGGCGTGCTAGCTACGATCACACTCATATTCTGGCTAGTAATGTGGTGTGGGAAGTTCCCGTTGGTCGTGGGCAGCGTTTGGGTGGAAGTATGAATCCCGTCGCCAACGCTGTAATCGGCGGATGGGAATTCTCCGGCATCTATCTGTTCTCGTCTGGAGATCCTCTTAGCTTCGCCGCGCCGGGCGGCACCCTGGGCAATGGCTGGAGCACGCGCGCCAATCTGGTCGGAGACCCGTCCGTTTCGAATCCGAACGCCAGCCTGTGGTTCAATCCGAGTGCCTTCGCCAAACCCGGAAAGTATCTGTTTGGCAATTCCGGTATCGGCATCCTGGATGGACCTGGCTCGCACGTCGTCAATCTTGCCCTGATGAAGAAGTTCTCCTTGTTCTCGGAAAATCGATACCTCCAGCTTCGCTGGGAGGCGTTCAACGCTCTCAATCACGTAAACCTGGGAGATCCCAACACCAGCATCGGTCAGGGATCGACCGGACGGATTCTCAGCGCCGGAGATGCCCGCGTGATGCAAATCGCGCTCAAACTGGTCTTCTGAGTCGCCGCACCGCACAGGACCTTCAGGCTTGTTCACAGCGTCTTGTGGACAAGCCTGCCTCATAAACCCAGTTGAAAATCACCCGCGTTGAAACCATCCCCGTCCAAATCCCCATCCACCCCGAGCGTGCTATCCGCGGCTCGCTTGGGGCGCACACTGTTTCTCCCTTCCTGCTGGTCAAGATCCACA
This sequence comes from Terriglobales bacterium, assembly GCA_035632335.1. GTDB lineage: Bacteria > Acidobacteriota > Terriglobia > Terriglobales > Acidobacteriaceae > JAIQFF01. The sequence continues at coordinate 2,423 of DASQHA010000105.1, read as the reverse complement.
CCGATGAGGGGATCACTGGCCTGGGGGAAGTCTCCTGCACGCCGATCTGGAGTGGTGAGGATCAAGTCACAGCCGCCCACTTGATTCGGGAATATCTGGCTCCCGCATTGCTGGGCGAGGATCCAACGCAGGTTGAGCGCCTCTCCGCGAAATGCCGGCGCCAGCTCGCTGGGAATCCATTCACCAAAGCGGGAATGGAGCTAGCTCTGTGGGACATTCTCGGCAAGGCCGCGGGAATGCCACTTTACCGGTTGTGGGGCGGCGCGGTGCGGGAGTTTGTGCCTACCAAGTTCTCGATCTCGGGGCTGGCGCCGGCGAAAGCGGCTGAACTGGGACGTTGGGCCGTAGCGAAGGGCTTCGGCACGATGAAGGTCAAAGTGGGCATCGATCCCGATGGCGACGTGGCCCGCGTCCGGGCCGTGCGCGAGGCCATCGGCCCTGAGGTCCGGTTGGGCGTGGATGCCAACGGGGGATGGTCGCCGCGCGTGGCCATTCAGACGATCCGCCGGATGTACGAATTCGGTATCTATTTTGCCGAACAGCCCGTCCCGCCGGTGGATCCCGCGTGGATGGCCGACGTCAGGAGCCACGTAGACGTCCCGATCATGGCTGACGAGAGTGTCAACACTGTCCAGGATGCGATGACTCTGGCTCGAACCGGGGCTGCCGATGTGCTTTCCGTTTATGTAGGAAAGGGCGGAGGTGTTTCCATGGCGAGAAAGATAGCCGCGGTTGCCGAGGCTGCCGGCCTGGCCTGTACTGTTGGCAGCAATCTCGAGATGGGCGTGGCGAGCGCAGCCATGATCCATCTCGCCATGTCTACTTCAGCCATCGCCGCCGAAGAGTTCCCCTGCGACATTCTCGGCCCGTTCTTCTACGAGGATGATATATTGGCCGAGCCGTTGCCGATCCAGGCCGGCAAGGCGTCGCCCTTCGAGCGGCCTGGGCTGGGTGTAGAGTTGGATGAGCAGAAAGTGGAGCGATATCGGGTCCACTAAGGGTGCAGTGCGAACCCTTCTAGCCGGCCTCCTCGCACTTTCCGCTCTCGCCCAAAGCAACATCTACCGGGAAGCTCTCGAAAAATATCAAAGCAAACAATACCAGCAAGCTTTGCCCCTGGCTGAAGAGGCGTTGCGCGAGGACAAGAACAATCCAGCCTGCTTTCACCTGTACGGCTCCATCCTGGCCGCGCTCGGCCAGTCTTATCTGGCTGAAGACAACCTCCGCAAAGCTGTGGGGCTCGCGCCGGATCAGCCGGCTTTCGAATACAGCCTCGGCGCCCTTCTGCACCAGGAGAAGAAGTATGTGGAGGCCGTGCCGGCGCTGAAACGCGCGGTCGAGCTGGATCCGGAGAATCTGGCTGCACGCATGATGCTGGCGCGGTCTTACGTCTTTAGCTATCACGAACTGCAAATCCCTAATTTTGTCGAACTAACGCTGGAACAGTTAAACTACATCGTGAAGAGAAACCCCAGGTTTCCGGGAGTGCATCATCACATCGCTCTCGTCTACATCAACACCGGCGAGCCGGCCAAAGCGATCGAGGAGCTGAACACGGAATTGCGCTACGATCCCGCCAATGCCCAGGCGCGGCTGGAGCTGGGCGAGACACTTCTGAAGCTGAACCAGTACCACAAAGCTGCTGAGGAGTTGCTGGCGGCTGCCAAACAGGCGCCTCAGGCGGCGCCTATCCAGTTCGCATTGGCGAAAGCATATAAAGCAGACGGTCAAACTGTGAGGGCACTCGAAGCTGCCCGAAAGTCTGTGGAACTGGACCCGCAGTTTGCCGACGCCCATTATCTGCTGGGCCAGCTTTACCGTGATACGAGCCAGCCGGAACTTGCCGGGCAGCAATTCGCGCTCTTCCGGCAGCTCAAGAACGCGAGCGCACCTCAGTGATCCCGCCGTCGCTGCGGGCGAAATCCACAAGAGTCTTTGCAAGCGTGCCCACCACGGCCTCCGCATAGCGGCGCCCGCGTTCCGCCGAACCGCCATCCGGGCTATCGGTGTACCCGTCGATCTCTCGCCAAAAGCCGTGCTGCTCGTGACGGTATGGCGCATGGAAACCCTTCGGATCGGCGTTTTCGATATATTCCCGATGGGGACGCTCCGAAGCGACCAGGTCCGGCCGCAGCGCGAGCATCATCGAGGTCTCGAAAACGCCGGCGTGTCCCGGCAACCGGCAGCCCAAATGCGCTTGCTGCGCAATCAAGGCCTCCCAGGCGATGTTCCAGTAAGATCCGGCGGCGATGCGTACTGGAAACTCCAAAGCGACGTCGCGTGCCGCCAGTTCCGCGAGTTCGTGGTTGCCGCCGTGGCCGTTGAGCAGGAAAATCCGGCGGAAGCCGTCGGTCACGAGAGACTTCAGCAGGTCCGCCAGCACGCGGTAGTAGGTTTCGGTGCGCAGCGACAGCGTGGCGCCG
>DASQHA010000104.1:0-8374 GCA_035632335.1 Terriglobales bacterium | reverse complement strand
TTCCAGAAGACGCTGACTGGCGTACGCACCACGGTGGAAGGCGGCGCCACCCTGGCCAATGCCATGAAGGGATATCCCAAGATCTTCGACGACCTCACCACCAACATGATTGAGGCCGGCGAAACCGGCGGTATTCTGGACATCATTCTGCAACGCCTGGCCATCTACATCGAGAAAGCGGTCAAGTTGCGGGCGGCGGTGAAGTCGGCTTTGATCTACCCGGTGTCGGTAGTCAGCCTGGCTTTCCTGATCGTCGGCGCGTTGCTGAAGTGGGTCGTCCCGATTTTCTCCAACCTGTTTATCGGCTTGGGCGTCGCCCTGCCGCTGCCCACTCGGATTGTGATGGGACTCAGCGCGTTTGTCGGCCAGTTCTGGTGGTTTTTCATCATTGGCGTCGTCGGAATCGTGGTCGGACTGAAGCAGATTCGCAAGAATCCCAAAGGCCGCTACTACTTCGACTACACCTTGTTGAAACTGCCGATTCTGGGCGTGCTGTTGCGCAAGATCGCGGTGGCGCGGTTTACCCGCACCCTGGGAACTCTGATCACCTCGGGCGTGCCCATCCTGGAAGGTTTGAGCATTACCGCCAAGACTTCAGGCAACGCGGTTCTCGAAGAGGCGCTGATGAAGGTGCGCAAGGCCATCGAAGAAGGCCGCACCATCGTCGATCCGCTGCGGGAATCGGGAGTGTTTCCCAACATGGTGACCCAGATGATCGGCGTCGGCGAAGCTACGGGCGCCATGGATGCCATGCTGCAGAAGATTGCCGACTTCTACGAAGACGAAGTCGACTCCGCCACCAAGGACATGCTGGCCATGCTGGAACCGGTCATCATCGGCCTGTTGGGCGTCATGATCGGAGGCATCGTCATTTCGCTGTACATGCCTCTGTTCTCCATGATCGCCAAGCTGGCGGGCTAGGACAATCAGTCGTCAGTCGTCGGTCGTCAGCCACAACTGAAGGCTGACAGCCCTCGACTGGCGACGAGACTTCTTCATCAGCCAGAGCAGTCGTTAGTCATCAGTTGTCAGTGAGCGCTGAAGACCGACGACCGGCGGCTAGCACTCAGGGATTCGGGTCTCGCATGCAATCCATCTTTGATGAACGGCTTTGGCTGGCCTGGCTGGTCAAGGTTCGAATCATTATCCTGACCCTCTTGTTCGGCATCGAGCTGGCCATTGCCCGGCTCACTCCGAATCCTTTTCCCCTGCGGTTGTTTGTCAGCGTAGTCTCGCTCTGGTTCGCCATTTCAGTCTTCTACCTGCTTCTGCTTTCCTTCTGGGAAGAACGCCGCATCCAGTCGCTGTTGCAAGTCATCACCGACCTGCTCATGGTCACGCTGGTGGTGTATGCCACCGGCGGCGTGGATAGTTCGCTGAACTTTTTCTACCCCCTGGTGATTATTGTTGCCTGCATCCTGTTGCCGCGGGTCTGGGCCTATTTGACCGGGGCGCTGGCCTTCATCCTGTATGTCGCGGTCCTCGAGCTGACGTACTTTGGGGTCATTCCCTCTTATTCGACGACGCACCCCGGGCTGGGCGCGCTCCAGGCCATCATTTTTGTCAATCTGTTCGGCTATCTCGCGGTGGCCTATCTCGCGGGCCTGCTGGCGGCGAAGTTGCGCCAGGTCGATGTAAAGCTGACCTACACCCGCGGCGCGCTCGAAGACCTGCAGGCGCTGCACGAAAATATTATTCAGTCCATCAGCGGCGGACTGATCACCACCGGCCTCGACGGTTACATCACGCTGGCAAACACCGCGGCACAGAAATTATTTGAGCGCTCGGAGCACGCTTTCCTGGGCCAGCCCGTCAGCCAGCTCTTCCTTGACCCTTTGCCCACGGTCGATTCGGAACGCGCCCGCGGAGAAGTGCGCTTTGTGGCGTCGAACGGCTTCTGCAAAACCTTTCGGGTGACGGTGACCACGCTTTCGGTCCCGGGCCGCAAAACCATCGGCTACGTCTACACCTTCGATGATTTGACGGAGATCCGGCGTCTGGAACGCGACCTGCGCATTCAGGACCGGCTGGCGGCCGTGGGGCGGCTGGCTGCCGCGATCGCCCATGAGATCCGTAATCCTCTGACTTCGATTGCCGGCTCGGTCAGCATGCTCTCCGGGATTGCCGACCTGAGCGACGAGCACCGCCAGCTGCTGCAGATCGTGACCCGGGAATCGGAACGGTTGAACGGCATTATTACCGATTTTCTGGCGTACTCCCGGGGTAAGCAGTATCGCTTCGCCTCGGTGGACCTCATCCCTCTGCTCGAAGACACCCTGACTTTGCTGGAGCACCGGCTGGTGGCCGAGAACACAGGCATTCGGATCGAACGGAACTATAACTTCAAAGAAGCCCTCACCATGGCGGACGGCGACAAGATCAAACAGGTGTTCTGGAATTTTTGCGAGAACGCGGTTCGCGCCATGCGTTCGGGGGGAGTGCTCAGGGTTTCGCTCGAGCAGACAGGGGAGGACTGGCAGATCAACTTCGCCGATACCGGCCACGGCATGAGCCGGCAGCTGGTGGAAAAAATATTCGAGCCCTTCCAGTCGCAGTTCGAAGGCGGCACCGGACTGGGCCTGGCCATCGTGTATCAGATTGTCCAGGCGCACGAAGGCAAGGTCTGGGCGCGGTCCAAAGTCGGAGAGGGCAGCGTCTTCGTCCTGCGGTTGCGCCGCCTGGCGGCGGTAGAGAGCCTGCCGGCGAAACGGCCGGCCGCGAAGCCGCAACTCGTTCCGGAGACCGGAGTCGCCGCGGTCGCGGCGGGCACGGGAGGTAGAGCGCATGGGTAACATTCTGGTTTGCGACGACGAGCGCTCCATCTGCGAAATGCTCGACATCGCCCTGCGCCGCGACGGTCACAAGGTTGAGACTGTAAAGTCCGGCGAAGAGGCCAAGCGGAAACTCGAAAGCGCCATCTACGACGTGGTGGTCACCGATATCAAGATGCCGAATACCGATGGCATCGAAGTGCTGCGCTACGCCCATCAGGTGTCACCCGACTCCGCCGTCATTCTGATTACCGCGGTGGACGACTATGAAGCCGCGGTGGAAGCAGTAAAGGCTGGCGGGGCCACCGATTACATTCGCAAGTCCCCCGCCCTGGTGGATGAAATCAAGCTGGCCATCAACCGCGCCCTGGTGAAGATGACGCTGAGCCGACAGAATTTTGCCTTCAAACGGGATGCCGCGACGCGCAACTCGCTGGACAACATCGTGGGCGCCAGCCCGGCCATGGAAAAACTGAAACAAACCATTCGCACCGTGGCGTCCACCCAAAGTACGATTTTGATTTACGGCGAGAGCGGTACCGGCAAGGAGCTGGTGGCGCGGGCGGTGCACGTGTGCTCGCCCCGGGCCAGCGAGCCCTTCGTTTCGATCAACTGCGGGGCTTTCCCTGAAACTCTGCTCGAAAGTGAATTGTTCGGCTATGTAAAAGGCGCCTTCACCGGCGCCAACCAGAACAAGCGCGGTTTATTTGAAGTCGCTGACCAGGGCACCATCTTTCTGGATGAGATCAGCGAAATGACGCTGACCATGCAGGTCAAGCTGCTGCGGGTGCTCCAGGAGCGCAGCGTGCGTCCGGTGGGAGGCACGACGGAGATCCCCATCGACGTGCGCGTGATTGCCGCTACCAACCGCGATCTCGACAAGCAGGTGGCCGAAAATACGTTTCGCGAAGACCTGTATTACCGGCTGAGTGTGATTCCGGTGTCGGTGCCGCCGCTGCGGGAACGCCGTGAGGACGTTCCTCTCCTGGTCAATCATTTCCTGAAAAAGTATGCTCCAGCGGCGGGCAAGAACATTATGCGAGTGAACCCGCAATCGTTGGGCGCGCTCTGCGGCTACGACTGGCCGGGCAACGTGCGCCAGCTGGAAAATACCATCGAGCGCGCGGTCGCTTTGGAGACCGGCGAAGAACTCAACGTTGAACTCCCCGCCGAACGTTCGAAAGCGCGGGCCGCGGCGGCAGGCGTCGGCCTCAGCGGAGGGCCGGTCGCGGCAGGTTCGGGATCGGTCCTGCCCGAAGGCGTAGACATGGAGAAATATGTCGCTGACATCGAGCGCTCGCTGCTGCTGGCGGCGCTGGCGCATTCGAACGGAGTACAGACCCGGGCCGCCGAAGTGCTGAAGATCTCTTATCGTTCGTTCCGGCACCTGGCGAAGAAGTACGAGCTCTAGTCGTCAGTCGTCGGTCCTCACCCTTTTCTGACGACTGACGACTAACGACTTCCTTTCAGCTGCTGCTTCCATCCCAGAATTCTGGCTTTGTTGGCTTCGGCTTCAGCCTCGGGAATCATGCCCTTTTTCTGGTAGAGGACGGACAGGCTGGTATAGGCCAGTACGTCGTCGGGATCGAGTTCGGCAATGCGCTTCGCGACCACGATGGCTTCATCCAGTCGATTGAGGTCCTGCAGCGTACGCGCCATGCCGTGCATGGCTTCGGTAAAAACAGGATCGGCCGCCAGGGACTGCTGGTATTCGGCCAGGGCACGCTCCTGATCGCCTTCTGCCACCAGGTCGAGAGCGGCGTAGTAGTGGTCCTCGGCTTTCTGGTGGTCGGAGCTCATGAAGCGAAAATCTTAACAGGTCTGGATGCAGTCGTCAGTCGTCGGTCTTCAGTCGTCAGCTCTCCGACAACTGACAACTGACAACTGACAACTGACGACTGACAACTGGAACAAATAACTCTAAGAAATCAGGCGTCACGTGTCGGTCATCGGCCGAACCTGGTTTTTCTGACGACCGACGACTGACGACTGAAGACTGACACTGGCACGCTATACTCAGTAACAGCCATGCGCTATATGGTTCGATTTATCTGGAATGCGACCCGCGGACATCGCCTTACCCCCTGGCGCAGCCCCTATCTCCTCTGGCGGGTGGAGACCTATTGTGGGGTCAAGATGCAGCAGATCGGGTTCCTCGAGTTTTGGGAGTTCATGTGGCGGGAGCGCAGCAATCTTTGGCGCTTCCTGAAGTGGACGGGTGAAATAGAGCGCTACGTCCATCCCAAAGCGAAACGGGTGTAAGGTTTGGTAATGTGGTCGCGGGCGACCCGCCCGCGGAAATTCCTGACTTTGACCGAAACGCCCCCCGCCCATGCCGGGTTTCCTAAACAAAAAATCCCCGCCCAGGCAAAGCTTGGACAGGGAACCCTCGAGAGCTCTAGTTGCCGTTACCGGCGGCGGCCGCGCCTTCTAGCGAGATGGTCACTTCGCTGCCTTTGCCGCTGCCGACGATCTTGGCGGCGGAGCCGCGATTCGACGAGATTTCCAGGTAGCCCATGCTGCCCAGAATGCCAAAGACTTCGCCGGGAGAGCCATCCGAGTAATTGGGCAAGATTGCCGTAATCTCGTGTTTGCCCACGACCATCTTGAAGGGGGCTGGATCGGTCCCAAAAAGCATGGGAGCATCCTGCGGCGTGATGTTGGTGACCAGGTTGCCGAAGCGGTCCACTTTCAGGATCACGCCCCGCAGCGTGTTGCCGTTCACCGATTTTGGCTTGGGCGGATTGAAGCGGACGAAATCGGAAATCTCATCGCCGAATTTTTCCGGATCAACCCCCTTGGCCAGCCAGGCCGCGACCGGCGCAAAAATGTCGCGCGCATGGAAAGTGTTGCTGATGGGCTGCAGGGAATAGTGGTCGGCGGTGACATGGCGAATGTGCAAGCGTTCTTCGCGGGCGTACACCATGGAGAGCACGCCATTGTCAGGCGCCACAAAGTGATGCCGGTCGCTGGTGACCAGGATGGGCCGCCGCGCCGTTCCCACTCCCGGATCCACCACGACCAGGTGCACAGTTCCAGAAGGGAAGTAGGAGTACGACTGAGCGATGGTCAATGCGCCATCCAACACATCAAAGGCCTGGACGGAATGGCTGATGTCCACAATCTCGATCTCCGGAGAAATGTTCAGAATGACGCCTTTGATCGTCCCCACGAAATGATCGTTGAGCCCAAAGTCGGTAGTCAGCGTGATGATGGGACGATTCGCCAAATTTCCCTCGCTTGCAGACAGAGTGATCCCGGAAATGCCGAAAGTAACCTGTCAGGAGGGCAGAGTCAAGGAACGGAGGTAATGGAGTGCGGTCGTCGGGCGTCTGACCTCAGACGTCGGCCAATCCATTGGGTCCGCTGCGGGAGCCATTTTTTATGCTGTCAGTGGTTTGAGACCTTGGCCCGAAAGGTCGCGACGGCATTCTGCAAAGGGCAGAATGGATTGGCCGTCGTCCGAGGTCCGACGTCCAACGTCTGCTCTGAACGACTGCTACCGGATCTGAATGTCTCCCGATCCGGTTTCCACTTCGACCGGCACGCCGCCGCCGCCCACTCGGCCGCGCACCTCCTTGCGGCCGATGGATCCCTGGACGGTGTGTGGTTGATCGATCGAAATGGAGCCGGAGCTGGTGTGGGCGTCCAGGTCAAAAGCCGCGTCCGACGGCAGCTTGAGTTGCACTTCCCCGGAACCGGTATGGACGCTCCAGGCGCCGGTCGGGCTGCCCTCGGCCTCAATGGTTCCGCTCCCCGCCTTGGCTTCGAGCGAGCCATGCACCCCGCGCAGTTCCATGCCACCGGAGCCGGTGTCCACCCGCACCGAGCCCGGCGCGGTCTGCTGCAAAGTAATGTGTCCGCTCCCGGTGTCGGCTTCAAAAGCGCCCGCAACATCGTTGGCGTCAATCGATCCGCTGCCGGTTTTGGCGTGTACATTTCCTTTTACGCGGTCAATGTTGATATCCCCGGAGCCGGTTTCGGCGTGCACCCGGTCCCCGATGGCGGCAATCTTAAGACCGCCGGAACCGGAGCTGACTTCGAGCGGACCTCGAATCCCCTCCACTCTCTGGTCCCCGGAACCGCTTTGGACGCGCAAATCGGTTTCCGCTGGAACGACCACGACGTAGCTGATCGAAATGTTGTGCCGCAGTTCTGGATCGTCAATGTGGCCGATGCGGATATCGTTGCCGCTCTGCTGGATGGGTGGGTTCGCCTCCAGCCGCTTGATTTTTTCCTCTACATTTCCGTCGAACCATTCGGTGGCCCGAATACGTCCCGTCACCTGTACCTGGCTTGGGTTTCCGGTGCGCACCTCGACGCTGCCTGAGCCCGTGGTGAGGTCCAGATGTACCGGTCCGCTCACCTGCAATGCACGGTGGAACGAGCCCTCCGCCGCAGCCGCCGCAGGCAAGGCCTGGAGGCAAATCACTGTGGCGAGAGTCACACCGGCGATGGTCCAGACGGAGCGGGTAGAGGAAACCAGGCTTCGGCGTTTCATGTTTTCTCCAAGACTCAGGCAAGTGGTGCATCTCGGTGGGTTGTCTTTCTTTGCGTTCTTCGCGCCTGTTAAGCTGCGACCTTTGCGGGCAAGATCTTTTTACCGCAAAGGTCGCAAAGAAACTCCGCAAAGGACGCAAAGAATAATGTGCATTGCCATTCCAGGAGCGGGGCCGTAACTACTGCAGCACGACTTCGTCGCCTTCCTTCAGTCCGCTGAGGAGCTCAGTCTTGGCGCCGTTGGAGATGCCAATATTGATCGCCATCTTCTTCTTGCCATCTTTAGCGCTCGGGTCGGGCACTTCGACAGATGCCTTTTTGTCCTTGTCGTAAATAATGGCGCCTTCAGGAATCTGCAGGACGTTCTTGTGCTCTTCGAGGATGACCTCAGCGTTGGCGGTCATCTCGGCCTTCAGTTCGCCACCCGGGTTGTTGATGGAGACGCGTACTTCGAAAGTGGTGACGTTGTCCTTCTCCACCCCCATGGGCGAGATCTTGGTGACCACGCCATTAAAAGTTTTGTCTTTGAAGGACTCCACTTTGATTCGCGCCGGCTGACCCAGGTAGACCCTGCCAATGTCGCTCTCGTCGACTTTCCCTTTTACATACACCTGGCTGATATCTCCTAGGGTCATGACCAGCGTGGCCGAAGAGCCCAGCACCAGAATGGAGCTGACCGCGTCGCCCATTTCCACATTACGCGACAGAACCACGCCATCAATCGGCGACTGAATATCGGTATAGCTGAGTTGCTCTTCCAGTTGCTTCAGGTTGGCTCGGTCCTGGGAGAGCTGTCCCTGGGATTGGGCAATCTTAGCCTTCAAGACGGTTACTTGCGCCTTTGAAACGTTCTGTTTGTTTAACGCCAGTTCGTAGTTCTTCTGGGCGTCTTCCAGGGCAGAGGTGGAAACTACGCCTTCCTTGGCCATGCCGATGGCACGTTCGTAGGCACGCTTCAGCAGTGGGACGTCGGGGCCTTCAGCGTCAACCTTGGCCCGCTCGAAGTCAGCTTCCGAACTTTTCAGATTGGCTTCGGCAGCCTCCACAGCAGCGCGGGACTGTTCCACCTGCGCCTCGATCTCGGCCTTGTCCAGCTGGGCCAG
>DASQHA010000103.1:0-15841 GCA_035632335.1 Terriglobales bacterium | reverse complement strand
AATCACAAAATAAAACCAGTAGTCAGTTTCTAGTTGTCAGTTCCCAGTTGACATCCTGCCCTGTCATGGTCAAAACTTGATGGCGAACAAAGAGCGAAACTATCCTCCCTCCGGCCCGGGGCGATGTTTATCGAACTCCATTCCCGCTCGGCTTTCAGTTTTCTCGAAGGGGCCTCCCTGCCCGAGGACCTGGTTGTCGCGTGCTCGCATCTGCAAATGCCGGCCATGGCCCTGCTCGACCGCGATGGCGTCTATGGCGCACCCCGCTTCTACATGGCGGCAAAAAAAGCAAAGATCAAGGCGCATATGGGGGCGGAAGTAACATCTGAGTTTTCACCACGGAGTCACCGAGTCACAGAGAAAGAAATGCCTTGGACTTCCTCCGTGTCTTCGTGTCTCCATGGTGAATTTCGCCTTCCGCTGCTCGTTTCCTCCCGCGCCGGCTACCAGAACCTCTGCCGCCTGATCACAAAAATGAAGCTGCGGGCACAGAAAGGCGAAGGCGCTGTCCACGAAGATGAGTTGCAGGAACATGCTGCCGGGTTGATCTGCCTGACCGGGGGCGAAGACGGACCGCTCGCTACCGCGCTGGCTCATGGCGGCATGGAAGAGGGGCGGCGCTCGGTGGAATGCCTGACCGGCATTTTCGGCCAGGGCAATGTTTACGTGGAACTGCAGCGCCATTTTCATCGCCAGCAGGAAGCGCGCAATCGCGCTGCCATCGAAATTGCCCGCTCGCTCAAACTTCCGCTGCTGGCGACCAATGGCGTGTGCTATGCGACGCCTCAGGAGCGTGAACTCTGCGATGTCTTCACCGCCCTTCGAAATCATAAAACGCTGGCGGATGCCGGACGCCTGCTGGCGCGCAACTCCGAGCGCCACGTGAAATCACCGCAGCAGATGCAGCAGCTTTTCTCCGACCTGCCCGAGGCCTTGTCGAATACCGTGGAACTGTCGTCGCGGCTCGAATTCACGCTCGAAGCTCTGGGATACGAATTCCCCAGATACCCCGTGCCGGAAGGCGAGACCATGATGTCGTTCCTGCGCGAACGCACCCGCGAAGGTTTTCAAAAACGCTATGGACGGGCCGACACCGGCCTCAGAAGCCGCGCCCAGCGCCAGATTGAGCGTGAGCTGGCCCTGATCGAAAAACTCAAGCTGCCCGGCTACTTTCTCATTGTGTGGGACCTGGTGCGCTTCTGCCGCGAGGAAAATATCCTGGTCCAGGGACGCGGTTCCGCTGCCAACAGCGCGGTCTGCTATTCGTTGGGCATCACGGCGGTCGATCCCATCGGGATGGAACTGCTTTTCGAGCGTTTTCTGTCTGAGGAGCGCGGCGAGTGGCCGGACATCGATCTCGATCTGCCCAGCGGCGAGCAGCGCGAGCGGGTCATCCAATATCTCTACAAACGTTATGGCGAACGCGGCGCAGCGATGACTGCTAACGTCATCACCTACCGCAGCCGCATGGCGGGGCGTGAAATGGGCAAGGCGCTGGGCTTCGATCCCGAAACCCTGGACAAAGTTTCGACCGCCGTTTCCACCTGGGAATACCGCGATGCTCATGACACGCTCGATCATCGCTTCCACGACGCTGGTCTGGACCTGAATCATCCGCGACTGCGGAAATATTTTGAGTTGTGCGAAGCGGTGCAGGATCTGCCGCGCCATCTGGGACAGCATTCCGGCGGCATGGTCATCTGCCAGGGGCAACTTGATTCCGTGGTGCCGCTCGAACCTGCGTCCATGCCGGGCCGCGTGGTGGTGCAGTGGGACAAGGAAGACTGCGCCGACCTGGGCATCATCAAAGTGGACTTGCTGGGCCTGGGCATGATGGCGGCGCTGGAAGATTCCATCACGCTCATCCGCGATCATTATGGCGAAGAAGTGGACCTCGCCCACCTGCCGGCGGACGATCCCACGGTGTACGCCACGCTGCAAAAGGCCGACACCATCGGCATGTTCCAGGTGGAAAGCCGGGCCCAGATGTCGTGCCTGCCGCGCCTGCGTCCAAAACGTTTCTATGACATCGTGGTGCAGGTTGCCATCATTCGTCCCGGACCGATCGTGGGGCAGATGGTGAATCCGTTTTTGCAGCGCCGCATGGGGCGCGAACCGATTACCTATCCGCATCCTTCGCTCGAGCCGGTGCTGGCGCGCACCTTGGGCGTCCCGCTTTTTCAGGAACAGTTGTTGCGCATGGCCATGGTGGTCGCGGGATTCAGCGGCGGCGAAGCGGAAGAATTGCGCCGGGCCATGGGATTCAAACGCTCGGAACAACGCATGAAGGAAATCGAAGCCAAGCTTCGCGCCGGCATGGAGCGCAACGGCATTTCGCGCGAGGCCCAGGAGCAGATCGTGCTGTCGATCACTTCTTTCGCGCTGTACGGATTTCCCGAGTCTCACGCCGCCAGCTTCGCGCTGATCGCCTACGCCAGCGCCTATCTGAAGTGTCACTACCTGGCTGCCTTCACCGCCGCCCTGCTCAACAATCAGCCCATGGGTTTTTACCGCCCGGCCACGATTGTGAAAGACGCGCAGCGCCACGGGCTGAAAATATTTCCCATTGATGTGATGAGGTCGGAGTGGGCGTGCACAGTGGTCGCAGCAGTCGCCGGTCGTCAGTCGTCAGTCGTCAACCCCGTCGTTGGTCGTTGGTCATTGGCCGTTGGCCAAGAAGACGACCCGGAAGATGACAGAGATTTCGTAGAACCGGCGAACCCAGCCGCGGAGCGGCGAGAGAATGTAGCCCACGGCGCAAGCCTTGGGTCAGCCACCGAGGAGAGGGGAGCCCCGGAGGGGCGAAAGAATCTGGCCTCGACGATCTCGCCCGACGGTACGCCGGCGCTACGCCTTGGCCTTCGTTACGTTCGCGGGTTGCGGGAAGATGCTGCCCGCGCTATCGTTCGCCAGCGCAACCTCGCCCCGTTCACTTCCATTCACGATCTCATCCATCGCGTGCCGGAGTTGCGCAAGGACGAATTGAATACGCTGGCGGAAATCGGCGCGCTGAATTCCATCGCCACTTCACCACGGAGACACGGGGTCACGGAGAACGACCAAAACGATTTCTCCGTGCCTCTGTCCCTCGGTGGTGGAACCTTCCATCGCCGCGATGCCCTCTGGCAGATCGAGCGCTCGGTCCGACACTCCGGGCCGCTGCTCGACGAACTTTCCGAGCCCGATGCCAAGTCTCCGCTGCGGCCGATGAATCCGGAAGAGCGGCTGGTGGCCGATTTCCGCGGCACCGGCATGACCGTGGGTCCGCACCCCATGGCTTATCACCGCGAGCGCATGGACGCGATCGGAGTGCGCAAAGCCAGCGATCTGGCCAGCATTCCCAATGGGAAGTATTTGCGAATCGGAGGATGCGTCATTGCCCGCCAGCGTCCCGGCACCGCCAAAGGTTTTGTCTTTCTCAGCCTGGAAGACGAAACCGGAGTCGCCAATGCCATCATCATGCCCGACCTGTTTCAGAAAAACCGCCTGCTGGTGACTTCCGAGCAGTTCCTGATGGTGGAAGGGGTGTTGCAGAACCAAGATAACGTTATCTCGGTGAAAGCGCAGCGGGTAATGCCGCTGTCGATTACCCGGGCCGCAACCAGTTCGCACGATTTTTATTAGCGCTTCGTGTAAGCGATTACTAAAATTGTTCCAAGAAAATCAATATTTTCTTGCTTCTCCTCTCCCTCATCCACAGCCATCCGGTTTATGATTGAGTTGTCAATTCGCCACAAATCTATGTGGGACCCCTTCAGGTGACGTCCACCGTGTATGTGGCTTATTCATCAATTCGGTTCATTGCTGAACCTGGGTATATGTAAGGAGTATCCGATCATGGCTCGAGTAAAAACCCCTGGTAATGGAAATGCCCGCAAGAAACAGGTTGCAACCCTGGCTGCGGTAAATTCGCCTGAACCTCAAAAAAATCCGCCGCCAACTGACCTGGAAGTGGAAATCCGCCGTCGCGCTTACGAACTGTATGAGCAGCGGGGATACACGCCCGGGCACGAAAATGAGGACTGGCTGGTCGCCGAGCAGGAAGTGCTGTCTCGTCACGACCACCAGCAGAGCGCCTAAGGCAGGGCGCACCACGAACCTTGTGGGGACAGCCACCCTCAGCTTTCCGACCGGCGAAGTTCCACCCGTCTTTGCTGCAAGATAGCGAAGCCCAGCTCGGCCAGACAGCCGGGGGGACGGCTGTTCCCTCGTAATCTTTCCCAGTCTCCGGTTGCCTCAAACCGCTGTTTCTGAAAAGATACCCGTTCGGGCCTCCCCATGTCCCAAATTGGCAGCTTCGCGCTGTTGCTTGCGCTCGCTCTAAGCGTCTACTCGTTCCTGGCGGGAGTTCTGGCCTTGGCGCGTCCCGGCCCGGGGTCGGAACGGCTGGGTGAAACGGCGCGGCGGGCTGGCATTGCCACCTTTGCCGTCGTATTTCTGGCGGCGCTGATCCTGGTCATTTCGGCTTTCCAGGATAACTTCTCTCTCGCCTACATCTACCACCACAGCAACCGTGACCTCCCCGGCCCGTACAAGTTCGCCACCTTGTGGTCGGGGCAGGAAGGCTCGCTGCTGTTCTGGTCTTTATTGCTGTCGGCCTACGGCTTGGTGTTGCGGTTGCGGCACAAAACGGATGCCCGGCTTTTCGCCTATGCGTCTGCAATTATTGCCGCAGTGCAGATTTTCTTCCTGCTGCTGCTGAATTTCGCCGCCCATCCGTTTGCTTTGATGACGGGCGAATTGCCGGCCGACGGCGCGGGCCTGAACCCGCTGCTGCAATATCCGGAAATGGTGATCCATCCGCCCATGCTCTATCTGGGATATGTGGGTTTCACCGTGCCTTTCGCTTTCGCCCTGGGCGCGTTGATCATGCGCTATCCCGGGGAAAAATGGATCCACATCACCCGCCGCTGGACCATGGTGACCTGGGCGTTCCTGACCTGCGGAGTCTTTCTAGGCGCGCATTGGGCGTATTCAGTTCTGGGCTGGGGCGGCTACTGGGGATGGGACCCGGTGGAGAATGCCTCGCTCATGCCCTGGCTGACCGGCACCGCGTTTCTGCATTCGGTGATGATGCAGGAAAAGCGCGGCATGCTGAAGATGTGGAACATGTGGCTGATTTTCGCCACGTTCTGGCTGGCAATTCTGGGGACGTTCCTGACCCGCAGCGGAATCATCAGCTCGGTGCACGCTTTCGCGCAGTCTTCGATCGGCGGATGGTTCAAATGGTTTCTGCTGATCACGTTCGTCACATTCACCTTTTTCTTTTTCAAAAACAAATCGCACCTGCGCAGCGAGCACAAACTGGAATCGCTGATTTCGCGCGAGTCCAGTTTCCTGTTCAATAATCTTCTTCTGCTGTTGGCGTGCTTTACCGTGCTGTGGGGCACGTGGTTCCCCTTGATCTCGGAATACGTGCAGGGCAACAAGGTCACGGTGGGCCCGCCTTTCTACAACAAGGTGGCGATTCCGGTTGCGCTCCTGCTGTTGCTGCTGACTGCCGTGGGCCCGCTGCTGGCGTGGCGCAAGACGTCGCTGGAAAGCCTGAAGCGCAACTTCATGTGGCCGGCGCTGGGCGCGCTGGTCATCGGGATTCTGATGATGGTGTTCGGAGTTCGCCCGTGGACAGACATCGCCTATTTCTACGCGCTCATGGCTGCCATGCTGGCGGCGCTGGTGATGTTCACGGTAGCCTCGGAATTTATCCGCGGCGGACGCGTGATCGCGCGCCACACCGGGCAAAACCTGCTGGCCTCCATGGTGCACCTGTTCCATCGCAATACCCGGCGCTACGGCGGCTACATCGTGCACTTCGGCGTGGCGGTGGTGATCATTGGAATTCTCGGCACTCCTTTCAATCAGGACAAAGAAAAGGAAATGGGGTTTGGGGACAAGATGACCATCGGCCCCTACACCCTGGTCTGCGAGTCTTATACCCAGGACGACAATCCGAATTACAGCAACGAATGGGCCATGATCAGCGTCTTCAAGGGCGACAAGAAACTTGAGACCATGTATCCCGAGCGGCGCTTTTACAAGGCCAGCCAGCAGCCGCAGACCCTGCCCCGAATTCGCTCGACCTACAAAGAAGACCTTTACCTGACCTATGAAGGGGTGGATGGCGGCACCGGCAGACCCATCATCAAGGCGCACTTGAATCCCCTGGTCATGTGGATCTGGGTGGGAGTATTGATCATGATCGGCGGAACCATACTGGGTTTGATCCCGAATGCGCTGCCCGTACGAGCCACTGCTCCGGCGCGAATACAGCCGGCTCCGGCGGGTGCGGGAGACTGATGTTGGGGATTTCAGATTCTAGATTGCAGATTTCAGATTGCAGATTTCAGATTTGGGCCACGCCCGACGAAGTTCATGATGCAATCAACGATGGAATCAACAATCTGAAATCGAGAATCTTAGATCTGAAATTATGAAGTCGTTGCCCAATGCCGCGTGGCGCTGTTTGCAGGTTGCTGCGCTCTGCCTGGCAGTGTTTGCCTCGCTTGGCGCCGGTGACGAAGGAGCGCGCTTCAACAGTCTGGGCCATCGGCTGATGTGCGTCTGTGGCTGCAACCAGATCCTGCTCGAATGCAACCACGTGGGCTGCACTTATTCCGATCGCATGCGCGACGAACTGATGGCCGGGCTCGATCGCGGCGAGAACGACGATCTGACGCTGCAGGATTTCGTGCAGAAATACGGCCCCACGGTGCTGGCGGCGCCGACAGCTACCGGCTTTAACCGGGTGGCATGGATCATGCCATTTCTGGCCTTGGCGCTGGGCTTGCTGACCACGATTTTCATCGTGCTGGCCTGGAGAAAACGGCCCGCGCTGGCAGCGCCGGGCGGCGTGTTCCCGGTAAGCGGCAGCGAGCTCGAGCGCTTTCGCACCCAGGCCAGGAAGGACACCCAGATATGACGGTCGCGACTCTCAGTTGCATCATGGTGACGCTGTGCGTCCTGTTTTATGTCTTTTATCTTCCGGGAAGGCTGCACCTCGGTCCGGAAAAGACCCGCTTCGCATATTTGCAGGAGCGCAAGGAAGCGATCTACGAGAACATGCGCGATTTGAATTTCGAACAGCAGGCGGGAAAACTTCCCGAGCAGGACTACCAGTCGCTGAAGGCATCGCTCGAGGAAGAAGCGGCCGGCGTTCTGGCTGAGATGGCGCGACTGGAACAGGCAGCCGCTGCCGCCCCCAAAGGCAGAAAAGGAGCCAGAGTTTGAGGGCCTCTCCCCGAATTGTCATTGCGATTCTCGCCGTCCTGCTCAGCAGCATCGCCTCAGCGCAGACTTTAAACGGCACACTCAAAAACGGAACCACGGGAAAGCCTTCCGCCGGCGATGACGTCATTCTCATCAAACTAGGCCAGGGGATGGAGGAAGCGGCGCGCACCAAGAGCGACGCCAGCGGCCATTTCACCTTCAACCTTCCCGACAATGGTCCGCACCTGATCCGGGCCGTCCACGACGGGGTGACTTACCACAGCATGGCGCCTCCGGGAACGAACTCGGTCGAAGTGCAGGTCTTTGACGTCGCCAAGAAACTGAAGGACATCAGTGTGACCGCTGACGTGATGCGCTTTGAGGCGCAAGGCAACCAACTTCAGGCCACTCGCCTGTTCGCGGTCAATAACACGTCCAATCCTCCGCGCACCCAGATGAACGACCAGAACTTCGAGTTCTATCTGCCGGAGGGGGCGCAGATCGTGGACTCGTCGGCGGAAACGGCAGGCGGGCAGCCGCTCAAGACGGATCCGGTTCCGCAGAAGGAAAAGAACCGCTACGCCTTCAATTTCCCTTTGCGCCCCGGCCAGACCCTGTTTCAGATCGGCTTTGAACTCCCTTACAACGGCGAGTTGAGCATCGATCCCAAATCGCTCTACCCGGCACAACATTTTGTTGTGATGTTACCCAAGACCATGAAGTTCTCCGCCGGCCCGGGCAGCGGCTTCGAGGCGCGGGCCAACCCGCGGGAGCCGAGCACCACGGTGCAGGTGGCGTCGAACACCGAAGCGGGCCAGGCGTTGAATTTCAAGATTTCCGGCACCGGAACCTTGGGCGAAGCGCGCGAAGACGGCGAGGGCAGCGCTTCGGGGCCGGATAACGGGCCTGCCGCCGCGGGACGCGATGCGCGTCCGGGAGGTGGACTGGGGCCGCCCATCGATGCTCCCGATCCTCTGGAGAAATACCGCTGGTACATCCTGGGGAGCTTTGCCGTGATCCTGGCGGCGGGCGCCGTCTACATCACAAGCCGCTCCCGCTCGGCCGAGTTTAGAGCGGGGGAAAGATCGCTTGCGACCATGACCGATCTGGGCGCATCAGATACAGAGGTGGCCGGCCGTCTGCACAGCCGGCAGCCAGCCTCGGGGCGGGCCGGGTTGCTGCTCGAGGCGCTCAAGGAAGAGTTGTTCGAGTTGGAAGTGGAGCATAAGCAAGGCAGCATTTCTCAGCAGGAATACGACCGAGCCAGGGCAGCGCTCGACCAGACTCTGGAGCGAGCCATCAAGCGCGGAGCCTCCCCGCCTAAAAATGCCAGCGCCCGGGATTAGACGCCAGGGGCAGTTGACGCATCTCAAATTAAGCGCATATCATTTTTGTTTGGCCTTATAGCCAGTGGCGCACCAAGGACGCGGCCTGCGGGCCGCGAAATTATTATTCATGGACAAAAAGAAGCTCGACTACTTCAAGAAGAGATTGGAATCGCGGCAGGTGGAGCTGCGCCGCATGGTCACGCGCACCGAGCAGGACGGCCGGACCGTGGATGAAGACTCGGCCCAGGACATCGCGGACCGGGCCGCGAGTTCTTACACCAAGGAATTTCTTTTCCACCAGAGCAATAACGACCGCCAGTTGCTGCAGATGGTGGAAGTCGCGCTGGAGCGGCTGCGCGAGGGCGAGTTCGGGGAATGCATTTCCTGCGGCAAGGAAATCAACGCCAAACGCCTGGAGGCTGTGCCCTGGACGCGGCACTGCATCGAGTGCCAGGAGAAACTGGAACAGGGCATTCTGGAAGAGACGTCGCACTAGTTTCTGGCGTTTGCGTCAGGAGTGGGCCGCCGGATTTTCCGGCGGCTTTCGTGTTTCAGGGCTGTCATCCTGAGCGGAGTAGCGGCTTCACTCAGGATGACACTGCTGGGTTTTTCGCAGCTAACCATCAGCCAGCGGGCGGGCCGCATTTTTCCGCATCGTGTTAGACTCAAGGACGGTTCACCCACAGCCTTAATCTCACAGAAGGGACGTTCGTGCGCGCAGAGACTCGTCATCGACTTAAAGAAGATAAATTCAGCCGGGCCACGATGGGGGCCGCGGAAGCCACCGTCCATTGGACGGAAGAGCACAAGTCAAGGCTCATCATCGGGGCCGTGATTCTGGCCGTGGTTCTGGCGGCGGCTTTTGGCAGCTGGTATTACCTGAACCAGCAGGACGAGAAAGCCAGTCTCCTGTTGAACCAGGGCGTGCGCACCATGGACACGCAGTTGCGCCCAGCCGGCACGCCGGCGGAACCTGATTTCCCCACCTTCGCCTCCGCCCAGGAGCGCACGACGCAAGCGCACAAGCAGTTCCAGGCGATCGTGGACCAGTATCCGCACACCCGGACCGCCGAATTCGCCCGCTATTTTCTCGGGCTCACTTCGTCCCAACTGGGTGACAACGCCGCCGCCGAGCGGGATTTGAAAGCGGTCGCGTCCGCGCGTAACGAAGACCTGGCGGCCATCGCCAAGCTGGCCCTGGCAGCGGTCTACCGCGACACCCATCGCACCAAGGAAGCGGTTGACCTCTACAACCAGCTGATCGCGAAACCGACGCGCAGCGTGGGCAAGGCGACGGCGCAGATGGAGCTGGCGGAACTGTATTCGTCCACTCAACAGCCGGCCGAAGCCAAGCGCGTGTACGAGCAGATCCAGAAAGAGAATCCGGCCAGCGAAGTGGCGCAATTCGCGACTCAGAAACTGCAGCAGCTTAAGTAACGGACCTCGGACTTCAGACCTCGGAATTCGGCAAGACCTTTTACTCTTTTGTCCTGGTGAACAGCTTCTTCCATTCCTGGGTAGGAGTCGGGTTGGTCAAAGCGGGTTTCAGGTTCACGGCCACGTGTTCCTGGCGGCCCATTCCTATCAGGGATGTGGTAAGCCCGGGCGCGGAGCGCGAGAACTGAATGGCGTTGTCCGCGTCGGTCTTCATTCCCAGAACCGTCCCGACGAAATCGGGCAAGCCCTGCGTGAGTCTTGCCTGGTAGAGGGTGGCGCTGCCCATGACAGCAATTCCCAGACGGGTCGCGGCCGAGAGCAATGACATCTTCTCTTTTTCTACTCGCTGGTTCACCAGGCCATAGGCTTCTGGCATCGCCAGATTGAAGGGCAGCTGGATGAAACGGAAGCGGTGCTGCTCCCCCGCAACTTCGTTGGCAATTTTCGCCAGATCAAAAAGATCCATGTAGTCGCGGGAGCTGTCGGCCACGCGGAAAGCGCTCCAGGTCGCCACTCCGTAGTAATGAATCCGGCCTGCCTTCGCCAGCTTCTCGAGCGCCGCAAACGCATCTTTAAGGCGTTGCCGGAAAACTTCGCGCGAGACCTCCGCCAGCTGCGATTCCGGGTTATGGATGTAGAACAGGTCGACGGTCTCAAGGCCCAGGTTCCGGCGCGAGCGTTCAATCTGATTTTCCAGATATGCCGGTGACATGCAGTGCATTCCGCCCGCCAGTTCGGCGGGATCGAGAACGCCAGTCTCGACGTACTCGCGATGGAAATAGGCGCGCGGATCCGGTGGCGGATTGCCGTCGAAGGAAAGATAGCCCGCCTTGGTGCAGACCAGAACTTCATCGCGATGCAGTTCCCCGGCTTCGATCATCTGCTTGAGCACCGCCCCGATATTGCGTTCCGAACGCTGGTGACGGTAGTTGATGGCGGTGTCCAGAACATTGATACCCGATCGCAGGCCGGCCTCGATCGCAGCCATGTAGGACTGATCGGCGGCATCGCTGGGGTCGCCGAGATATGTCCCCAGTCCGATGGAGGAAAGCCAAAGCTGATTTACGCCGGGCACGTGCGCTGCCTGGCGGAAGTGGCCGGCGTCGCGCAAATTCGCAAAGCGGTCGCGATAGCGGGCAGTGCCGGCGGCGGTGGCATGTCCAGGAAGCATGGGGAGATAGTTTAGCAGCCGTCCGGACGCAGATTTCTCGACTGTTTTTCCGGTGGTCATGTTAATATGACCATGGTCATTTGGAGCGGTCATGAAAACAATTCCGGCGGGGCAGTTCAAGGCTAGATGCTTGCGTCTGATGGACGAAGTCCGCGCCACCCGCGAACCACTGCTCATCACCAAGAAGGGCCGGCCGGTAGCCAAGCTGGTCCCCGCGGAGAACCAGCCGGAAGACATCTTCGGCTGCATGAAAGATGAGATCGAGATCGTGGGCGACATTGAGTCGCCGATTGTGCCGTGGGAAGAATGGGACGCGTTGCGGTGATTCTTCTCGATACTCACGTCCTGGTCTGGCTGGTTGGGCAACCGGAAAAGCTCTCCCGGGCGGCTGCATCTGCGATTCGAAGAGCACGCAGCAGCGACGGGCTGGCGATCGCCGATGTCAGCGTTTGGGAATTGGCATTTCTCTTCGCACGCGGGGCGCTGCAATCACGCGGCACCGTCGAGAACGCGGTACGAACTCTTCTGGATCGTTCCGGGGTAAGTATCAGAACCATCACACCCGAAATTGCCGCTCTGGCCACTCAATTCCCCAACGATTATCCGAGAGACCCGATCGACCGGCTTATCGGAGCCACCGCGCGGGCCGAAGGTCTGGCGCTGCTTACCCGCGATGAAGGTATCCGCAAGTCTCCCCTGCTGAAAACCATCTGGTAAGCGGTCGCCGAGACTCCCACTGCCGCCTCCGCGATCGCGTGATTTCTGTGAGCCCGGCCCTGGTTTGGGTCACCCGATCTTCAGTTTGAATAACGAAATATTGCGGCCGAAGGATTCGGCTTTCAGGTCATGGAACTCCGGAATTTCCTTCTGCAACTGCGGCGCCAGGGCGATGTCCCATCCCGCCTGAAATACCCAGACCGTCTGGCCGGGTTTCAGGCCGTAGGCGCTTACTAATTCATCGCGCCGGCGAAGAAATGAATCCGCCGTCAGGACATTGGTTTCCGACGTCGTGGAAATTACTCGATAGCCGCCGCAGGTGTAAGTCTTGAAATCGGCCGAGGGCAAACCGGCCGGGCTGACCTCGGGACACAGGTAGAACCGGAGCAGGAAGCTGGTCTGGAAATCGACCAGGATCAGATCGTCCGGAGAAACGTCGCGCCGGATCGCATCCAGGGCCTGCGTCATGTTTCTGCGACGCTGATCTTCGCGATGCATATACGGCCGATGAGGCGCGCCGAAAAGCTGGCAAACCGCAACCAGCAGAATGGCAAGACCCAGGGACGGGGCCAGTCCCTGGCGGAACAGTCGGGCTATAGCCAGACTGATGCCCATCACGGCGAAAGGAAGCAAGAATGCGGAGTGCCGCGTTCCGCCATACGGATAGGTATCCGCAATCGCAAACGCCGCGTTGATGGCGAAGGGAAGCGTCAACAGCAAGGCTAACTGGCGGGAGGATGGCCCCGGCCGTTGCGGCGTGTTTTGCTCCGCCACGCCGTTGCTGACGTCCGTGCCGGTCAACAGGAGGACGACCGCGGCGACAAAGAAAAGCCCGGCAAAATCGCCGATCACCAGCTGTCCGAACGTGTATTGCAGGATGGCGAAAGTCTTGGCGAAGATGAACCCGAGCAGGTGGTCGTGTCCGCGATGGAAGTACGAATTTGCCAGCAGCACGTGCATGTGTTGCGCGGATGCACTGCCTTTCAACTTCGAAACCTGAGTGATGTAGAGCAGAGTCAGCAGGCCGAGCGCGCCCGCCTGTCCCGCGGTCCAGATGGCGGCCACCCGCGGGGAAGTCCGCCGGCTGGCCAGCCGCCACAATGAATAGGCCCCCATCGCACCTGCAAAAAGGATTGCGGACAAGTGGGTGAGCATGGCGAGATAGAGAAAGACGAAGGAGGCGATCATCTTGCCGACGGAGTTCTCATCGAGTGCCAGCTCGAGCAGGTATGCCGCGGCCATCATGAAGCACAGCAGGAAAGGATACTGGCGGATCTCCGCGGACAGTTCCACGAATACCGGAAGCAGGCTCACCAGCATCAATCCGACCCAGCCCACCGTGGGGCCCAGAAGGCGGGACAGCCAGCGGAAAAATATCCAGCAGAAAATCGTCCCGGCGATCACCGACGGCAGGCGGAGACAGAGCTCAGAAGTGCCTAACCTTCGCCACACGTGCAATAGCAAAATCAGCAGTGGGGGATGGGCCAGATTAAGACTGGCGCGGTAGGCCTCCGCCAGCGAGGGTTTATTGGCCGCCAGGAAGTGCATGGCTTCGTCGAGATTGAGGAAGGTGCCGGAGGCTTTCCCGAGCCGCAGCAGGAACGCCAACAGCAGGACGAGGCCGGCGGCGAGATCGCGGTGGGCAGTGAATCGATTTACGAGGCGATGTCGCCAGTTCGTTGGTTTGGGACTTTCGCTCATGGCCGGGCAGAGTTCAGGGAACTGGCAACGACTATGATACCCGGACGCGCGTCGAATGCAGGCGCGGGCGTCCCGCTCGTGCTGAAGGGCCACTGAGGTTCAAAAGCAAAATCAAAGCCTGGCGGGCGAGGGCGCCTGCCCCACACATGACTTGTCCCTTCCTTGACACCCCTTCGCATGGCCTTTATTCTTGAATTTACTTCCTGGAGAACTTGCTCTTCAGAGCGTGCTTCCGCGGGTTTTCGCGGTACGATTTTTTGCGGCGCGGGGGGTGCCTGATGTTCATCGAAATCCACGAACTTGAACTGCATCCCATTGATTTCGAAGAGGAAATTCGCCCGGGTGTGCTTGACTTGGGTGAGGACCTGCGGCAGATCGCCCCGCTGCACACCGCCGGACGCGCCCAGCTGGTCGAAGAGCAGCACGGCAAGCATAAGATAGTAAAGGACATACGGCTCGACGGGAGCCTGGAGACCCGGGTTGAGCTGGCTTGCGCCCGGTGCCTGGAACCGGTGGTGCAGGACGTCGCGCATAAGTTCGATTTGCTGTATCGGCCGCAAGGCACAGATGCGGGACGCGAAGAGATTTCCGTCACCACCGCCGAGGCCGAGGTCAGCTATTATCAGGGTGAGGGATTGCAGCTGGAAGATGTTCTGCAGGAACAGGTGCTACTGGCCCTTCCCTTCAAGGTGATCTGCCGCGATGACTGCAAAGGTCTTTGCCCGCACTGCGGCCAGAACTTGAATGTGAAACGGTGCGCCTGCGCGGAGCCGGTGGAAGATCCGCGCTGGTCGGCGCTGAAGGATATTCGCGGCAAACTGGATCACTGATTCTAGTGAGTTCAAGATTTTCCGATCCTGAGAGTTGAAGAACCGCGGAATTGAAACACTCCGCAATCGAAATCGAAAAAAGTAACCGAGGAATCGAATGCCTAATCCAAAACGGCGACACTCAAAACGGCGCACCAGCATCCGCCGCTCTCATGACGCACTCAAAAGCCACTCGCTCTCGGAGTGCCCCAATTGTCACGAGCGCAAGATGCCGCACCGCGCCTGTCCCAAGTGCGGACACTACAAGGGCCGCGAAGTTCTGGACGTCAAAGAAGCCAGCTAGCCTGAACTCTCCATGCCAAGCGTCATAGCGCTGGACGCGATGGGCTCGGACCGGGCGCCGAAACCTGAGATCGAAGGCGCGATTCAGGCGGCCCGGCACCACGGCGTTCACGTCCTGTTAGTCGGAAACGAAGTCGAGTTGCGGGCCCAGTTGGCCGGCCATCCCGCGGCCGCCGGCCTTCCGATTGAAGTCGTCCATGCCAGCGAAGTCATCACCATGGAGGACAAGGCGGTTCAAGCGGTCCGTTCCAAGCGCGATTCTTCGATTCATGTCGGCATCAGGCTGGTGCGCGAAGGCCGCGCCGCCGGCTTTGTGACAGCCGGCAACACCGGGGCGGCCATGGCCACGGCGAAAATGGTGTTCGGAGGGATCCCGGGAGTGGACCGTCCGGCGCTGGCCGCGGTTTTCCCCACCGCCGTAAGCACGGTCGCAATCCTGCTCGATGTCGGCGCCAATGTCGATTGCAAACCGGAAAACCTGGAACAGTTCGCGGTCATGGGCGAAATCTACTTTCGCAGCATGTTCGGGACCCGGCGTCCGCGTGTGGGTCTGCTCTCGATTGGAGAAGAAGAGAGCAAGGGCAACGAATTGACTCGCGAGGCCTTCCAGTTGTTGAAGCGGCTGCCGCTGAATTTTATCGGCAACGTCGAAGGGCGCGACATCTACAGCGGCAAGGTGGACGTGATCGTTGCCGATGGATTCGTGGGCAACGTGGCACTGAAGACCTCGGAAGGCGTGGCCAACCTGGTGCGCGCCACCCTCAAAGAGACATTGAAGGCCACGATCACGCGCCAGGTGGGCTACCTTCTTTCCCGCAGCGCCTTTGCCGATTTCAAGAAACGCCTCGACCATACGGAATACGGCGGCGCGCCCCTGCTCGGCGTGCGCGGCGTTTGTTTCATCACCCACGGATCGTCAAACATGAACGCGATCAAAAATGCGCTGCGCGTGGCCGCCGAATTCGCCGAGCGCAATATCAACGACAAGATTGCGAAAGAAGTGGCAGGGCTGAGGCCCCCGGTCCCGGTTAGCACGTAGCCGGCGCCACGAACCACGTAGGCCCAGATGTCCTCATCTGGGCGGGCGAGTGAAGCTCGCCAGGGGTTTTGAGCGGCGCCAGAAGGCTTGCCGGGTCTTGAACGGCGCCAGAAACCTCGCCGGGCAAAGC
>DASQHA010000102.1:0-11368 GCA_035632335.1 Terriglobales bacterium | reverse complement strand
CCTGCAAGCGGTAGCGCCGGCGGCTTGTCAGAATGTGGGGGGTCTACGACCCGCCCTGGCGGCAGTTTGCATGCCGGTCGAAAGTCTATCCGCGGGTTCTTCCCGTTCCCGCCAGCCAGCGGAAGAACATATTGACCAGCGCGAGGACGATTGCCCCGACGAAAGCGGAGCCGAACGTATCTACGTGGAAGCCGGGAACCACCGCCGAGGCCAGTTCGATCATCGCCGCATTGATGACCAGCCAGAACAGCCCCAGGGTCAGCAGGACGAGCGGGAAGGTAACAATCTTCAGAAAAACGCCGAGGGTGGCGTTTACAAAGCCGATCACCAGCGCCGCGATCAACGCCGCCAGGGGCCCGCTGACGTCAAAGCCTGGCACCAGCCGGGCCACGATCCAGACCGCCAGCGCGCTTAACGCCCAGTTGAGGAGATGTCTCATGGCACTCTCCGAAACGGTGACTATAGACTGCCTTCCGGCGGCGCGCAACCTGCTCGAGATGCTGTGAGCGGCTCAGTTTGAGCTAGCGGAACGTTGCCTCGCCGGACAGCCGGGGCGGCTGCCTCCACGTGGCTTGTGGCGACGTCTACCGAAGGGATCAACCTTGTCGCACCTACGGACGCTCTTTCCGCCGGAACAGGGCTGCGCCGATGGCTCCTCCCAGTCCGGAAAAAATCACGAAAGCCAGCAAGGTCCCGATCAGGGCGCTAGCCAGCAGAAGGACGACGCCTTCCGGGGATTTGAAGAATTCCAGGGCCTGCTGGGCCTGCGGGTCGGGATTGCGGGCCGCGGTCTGATCGACGACCTCGATCAGCTTGCCGCGGATCGTATCCCAGGCGTGAAACAGCACAGTCCCGATCGAGAGCAGCGCGGCGAAAATGCCGCCCCCCAGGATGCCGCTCACCATGCCCAGGCGAGCCCCCATTCCAGGCGTGACGTTGGCCACCGGGATGCGACGCCGATAGAAAACCACCGACAGGGTCCCGCCGATCAGCATGCCCAATCCAAAGCCGGCCAGAGGCGTCATCATGAGCACGGCGGCGATTAATCCGGCCAGGGCGGTGGCGGGCAAACCCTGCGACCATTCAATCCGCGTGGTCAGAGGCGAGTCGAAATAAGCCGAGAGGGACGTAACCGCCCGGTCCGGGGCCATTTCCGAGCCCTCCGGCACCGCGACCCGAATCTGCGGCGCGCGACACTGCGGGCAGAAGGCGGTCCCTTGTTCGACAGTTGCGCCACACTGATGACAGGGATACTCCACTGAGTTTCAAGTTACAGCAGGGCGGCGAGGCGAGGCAAGGAAAGCTGGGGATTTCAGAAGGCAGATTGAAGATTTCAGATTGATCGGGATGGAGAGATCATGGCAGCGGAACCTCAATCGAGTTCTGAGAACTAAGATCTGAAATCTAAGATCTGAAATCATCAATCTGAAATCTGAAGTCATCAAGCCTAAGATCATCAGTTTAAAATCATCCTGAAATTCACTCTGAGTCTTTCAAATTGTGTCCTTGCCGCCGTGCATCTGCACATATACCAGGCCAAAATCAGATCCTTTACCGTCGTCCGCGGGTTTAATGGAGACGATATGCTGGTTTTGCTCGGTACCTACCTTCAGTTCGACCGTCTTGCCGTTCTGGTCTTCTTCACACTTTAATTTCTTGGAATCGCCCGAAGTGTCGCCGCCGTTCATGGTCGCGCCCGGGTGAAGGTCATTGGTGTGGCACTCCAGCACGCTGCCATATTTTTTGAGCTGGTCCTTGTAATACGTGACAAGCTTTTCCGGCGGATCGTCGGACAAGTATTCGATGGCCACAACCTTGAGCCCAAACAGGCTGGTGGAGATATTGACGTGGGCGCTGGTGTGCTGGTCGTTATCGCTTGTTTCCTTCCGGCGGGCGCCGGGGTATACGGGAAGGCCGATGTCGCGGACGTCTGCTCCTTGCGTGACGTGCAGTCCACCCACGGGAGTTTCGATGTCCACATTCTTGTCTTTGCCCTCGCTGTCTTTCTTCACGTTGACGCTGCAGCCGGGCAGGCCGAGCACGGCGCCGAAAGCCAAAATCAAAGCCAGCCGCGAATTACGGTTTTGAAGCACGCGCATGTTGCGATCCTTCCTCTGCGATCTGGGCCGGACGCTCGATGCCGGCGCCACGCGGAGCGATGTTGGGAATACTGACTGGGAGGTGGCCGCGAATGGCGATCTCGCCAAAGAGCGCTTTGACCGCGCTGATTTCGGAAATGCTGGCGTTGGAGAAAGTACACAGATAATTCTGGTTCGCGGGAAAATCCTGGGCCAGGTATGGATTTCCCATGGCGAGCACCACGGTTTTTTGCGCCGCCCGGTCCAGGACCGCCTGCAGCAGCGCGCCGCTGGCGTCGTTGAGCGCAACCGAGTTGGTCAGGCCGTTCGCGCCCTTCATGGCTTTACCGGCCGTGGGCACCACGTAGATTGCAGCAATCACGGTTTGCGCCTGGTCCACCGCGGTCATGATTTCCCCGGACATGGGGCCGGCGATGCGAGGGTCCACGTAGATCACATTAACATCCGGCACGCGAGCCTTGAGCGCACGCTCCAGTGCGCGTCCCGATTCGGTGCGCACGTCTTCCGAAAGCACCAGCGCCACCACGCGGTTGTTCACTTCTTCCACATGTTGATACGGAAGTCCATCCTTCACGGTTCCCGATTGTTTCAGCGGCAGAAGCTTGCCGTTGTCCCGGACCAGGGTGACCGCGTCGTCGGCAATCTGTTGTCCCAGGGCCAGATTCTCGGGCTTGCCCACGATTTCGGGAAGGGCGTCTACATCCACCAGCCGGGCCTTGTCCAAACCCAGCGAAGCCTTTGCCTTCAACAGCTTGAGGACTGACGCGTCGAGCCGGGCGGTGGGGATTTCCCCGCTGCGAACGGCCTGAAGAAGGGCTTTATAGGAGGCATCGAGGTCGGCGGGGATGAGCAGCAGATCGCTCCCGGCTTTGAAAGCTTCCACTGCGGCGCGACCGATGTTGTTGGCGTAAAGACGGGTAAGGCCGGCCATGTCGAGGGCATCGGTCACGACGATTCCCTGGAATCCAAGCTGGCGCTTGAGCAAATCAGTGACGATCGCCGGGGACGTCGTGGCCACGCGATTGGGGTCGGGCTCGAGCGCGGGAACCGTAACGTGCGCCACCATGATTGAGTCGACACCGGCGGCGATGGCCCTGCGAAACGGGGCCAGCTCCACCGCATCCAGGCGCGCGCGATCGCCGGTGACCTGGGCCAGACTGAGATGCGAATCGGTCGCGGTGTCGCCGTGGCCGGGGAAATGTTTGGCCGTGGTCATCATCCCGTTGGCGCGCGATCCTCGAATGTAGGCAGCTACGAGATCGCCCACCTGTTGCGGATCTTCTCCGAAGGAGCGCGTGTTGATGATGGGGTTCGCGGGATTCGAGTTGACGTCGGCATCGGGAAAGAAATTCCAATGCACGCCGATGGCGCGAGACTCCTGGGCGGTGATGCGACCGAAGGCCTCCGCGTATTCGGTTTTTCCGGCAGCTCCGAAAGCCATGGCATGGGGGAACATGGTAGCGCCATGAAGGCGCATGGTGACGCCGCGCTCAAAATCGGCGGCGACAAGCAGCGGCAGTTTGGACTCCTGCTGCAGGCGATTGAGCAGTTCGGCGGCTTCGTAAGGCTGATTGCGGTAAAGGAACGGAGGGTCCCAGCGCACCGTCATGGCGAACGAGCCAATGTGATACTTGCGCATGGAGTCGCGCAGATCGAGATATTCGGGGCTGTTGAGATTGAGGAACTCCGCCCGCACCCAGACCATGAAAAGCTGTCCGACTTTTTCTTCCAGGGAGAGCTTGTGGAGAGTTTTCTCCGCCCATTTTTCGCCATCGCGATCGAGGCGAATGGGGCCGGCGCGTTGATATTTTTCCTTGGCCAGGCCGGGCAGGCTGAGGGATAAGAGCAGGGAAAAAATGACGAACGATCGCATCATGGAAGGACGATAGCACGGAGTTCCGCCGGTGTCAGGCGTCCTCGCCCGCCGCGCCGAGGGCGGGACGCCCTCGTGACAGACGGCAGGATGCCGGCGCTACAGAGCGGAGTGCTAATTCTCGTGGGCCCGCTGCCGGGCGAACTCTTCCACCCGCTGGCGCACATTGAGCACTGGTTTAGGTAGCGTGAGCCGGCTGCCTTCTTCGAGGATGGGGACCAGTTTGTCGAATTCCGGTCCAGAATGCGAGCCCGTGATCACGATGCGAATGGGATGGAACAATTCCTTTCCCTTCACGCCCGTCTCAGCTTTTACTTGGTTGACCAGAAGCTTGAAGCCTTCGGAAGTGAGATTCCCGGCTTTGGCTGATTCGTCTTCAAGTATCTTGACCGCGAACCTGGCGAATACTGCGTCGGTGTTCGGCCAAGCCAGCACTTCGGCGTTATCGGGCGCGGCCAGGGCGGCCTTGGCGTCATAGTTGAAGATCAGCGATGCCCGCGCGGGCAGTTGGTCGAGGCGGTCGACGGAGGGGACCAACAATTCCGTGACCCGGGTGAGCCAGGCTTGCAATGCGTTTTCCAGGTGAATGATGGGGATACTTTCCGCGCTCAACCACTTCGCATCTTTAAGCTCGATGTAGCCCGCCTGGGCAAGAAACCACGCGCTCAGCGCTACCAGGTTGCCCACGGGCCAGCTCTTGATGTAGTGCCGGTTCAGCCAGTAGAGCTTTTCCATGTCGAACATGGCGGCCGCGGGAGTCACCCGCTCCAGTGAAAATTCTTTCTTCAGTTCACCGGGGCTGAAGAGTTCACGGGTGCCGCCGGTGGGCGCCCATCCCAACAGAGCCAGGTAATTTGCTAGGGCCTCGGGCAGCACGCCCATGTCGCGGAAATTGGCAATCGAGGTTGCCCCGTGCCGCTTGGAGAGCCGTTCACGGTCACTGCCCAGAATCGTCGAAAGGTGGGCAAACTCGGGCACGGGCCAGCCCAGGGCCTCATACAGCGCAACCTGTTTCGGAGTATTCGAAAGATGATCGTCGCCGCGGATCACGTGCGTGATCTTCATCAGCGCGTCATCAATGACCACGACGTAGTTGTAAACCGGCATGCCATTCGAGCGCAGGATGATGGGATCGCTCACCACTTCGTTCGAAAACTCGACATCGCCGTGCAAGATGTCGTGAAAACGGATGGGACGCTCGGGAATTCTCAGCCGGATGGCACAGGACTCTCCCGAGGTCCGGCGTTGACCGGCTTCCGCCGGGTCGATAGCGCGGCATTTTCCGGAATAGATTGGCTGGCGATGCTCGGCCTGGGCCCGCTCGCGCTCCTTCTGCAACTCTTCTTCTGTACAGAAACAAAGATACGCCTTGCCCTGATCGACCAGGCGCTCGGCGTGTTCGCGGTAAGTGTCCAGGCGTTCGGACTGGCGATAGGGAGCGTACGGTCCGCCGAGGTCCGGCCCTTCGTCCCAGTCGAGGCCAAGCCATTTCAGGTCGGCGATGAGCTGATCTTCAAAACGGGCTTCGCTGCGCTCAACGTCGGTGTCTTCGATGCGCAGCACCATGGTGCCGCCCTTTTGCCGGGCGAAAAGCCAGTTGAACAAAGCGGTCCGGGCGTTGCCGACGTGGAGATGCCCGGTTGGAGAAGGAGCAAAGCGAACCCGAACGGGAGAACTTGCAGTCACCAAAAGATGTTAGCAGACCACGGACACAGCCCAAACTCGTAGCGCCGGCGGCCGGCCGGCTGTTCTGAGGGCATCTTGTCCTCGGTTTTAGCGTCCCGCCGTCAGAGCCATATAAGGCGCGCGGGCGAGGGCGCCCGTGCTACACAATCTCGTTGGTCCCTGCCTGTCCAGCAAGCTATTTCCGTGGCGCCATGTAGGTTCGGGTGATGCGGTCGTGCCAGCACAGCCTGTCCTCGTCGAGGAAACACCAGGCGTACCCCAGGCCCAGGGACAAGCCGGAAAGGACCGAGGTGAGAACGCGCCAGCGGCGGATCCGCAGCGGAACCGGGCTTCCGTCGAAGCGGTGCAGTTCAAGCCTGGCCAGTTTCAGGCCGGGAGTGGTGCCGCTGTAAACCAGCAGCAGAAATTGATACGCCGACCACAACAGGCCGATGAGGACAACTCCGGCTCCGGCTATCTTGCCGAGCGGCGGCAGTTCGGCGGTGATGCGGAAAAAGATATAGGCAAAGGCCGCGAATGCCGACATTACCAGCGCCGCATCGAGGGCCGAGGCAACCATGCGCCGCGACATGGGCGCGGACTGCAACGGAATCTCGAATCCAGGCCGCCTCTCGTTCGCCGGCGCTTCGGCGGGCTCAATGAGAATGCCACCCAGGGCCGGTGGTGGAGGCGCCAGCTCAGGAGTGTCGATGATTCGGGGTCGGTCCAGCACCGGTTCGGCCAGTTCATCCCAAGCTCTGGGCGCCGGGTTATAACTGGCAAACTCAATTACCTTGGCTGTGGCTTCGCTGTCGACGGCGGGCAATATCCGTGGATGGTTCGGGGCGTAGCTCGAGGGAAAGTTTTGAGGATATTGCGGAGCATGGTTAGCCGGCTCGGCGAGGGTGATGCGGGGAGCGGAACTGGCAGGCGCATGGTCCAGGGCTTCTGGCGCGACGGGAGCCGGGAGCGGCGCCGGTTCGACGGGCAAGGGGCTGGGTTCGGTCTCAAACTTCAACTGCAGTGAAGGATAACGCGGCTCTCGCGTACGCCGGCGTGCCCGGTAATGGCTCAATCGGGCTGCCACCTCGCGCCGCCACGCATCGGGGTCTTCCGGCGGCGCCGCTGCGGCAGGCTCCGAGGCGGCCGGGGCTTCCGGTGTCTCCACAATGTCCGTGCTGACCTGGGGCATACTGCCGGCTACTTTTCGCGCGTCTTCGACTACGAACCTGGGCACGGCAAACCTCGCTGGCCCAGAGGGAGGCTCAGCGCGGGCGGAGTTTGGCTCGAGGCTGTCAGCAAATTGCTGTTCGCTGGCATCGTACGCTTCAGGATCGATCAGTCTGGCTGAAAGGTCTGGGTTCGCATCGCCTGGAACATCGGGTTCGAATCTTGGTCTCATGAAGGAGCGATCGGGTCCGGTGAACTTCCAGCGGCAAACCGGCTGCGTTCTGGTGAAGCGCGCACCCGTCCGCGGAAAAAAGCCAGCGCGAAAACATTTTGCCGGGAAGCCTCGCGGCTTTGCCACTCGAGCCGAGCCGTGCTAACGTCACCTTATCCCTGCGTGGATTTCCTCGCCGGGGACTTCGTCCGCTTGCGATGACATCCCGCACTCGATTCCTTATCACGGCGGCGTTGGTTTGTCATCTGCTACTCGCTCCGTCCGTAGTTACCAGCCGGTTGCTTTTTGCTTCCACACAGCCGGACGACACCGCCTCGCTTCCGGCTGCGCCTTCGACCGTGCGAGAGCAGGACGTCACGATCCGCGCCCTGCAGCAGGAAAAGGACGGCGCGGTTTACAAGCTGCGCGGGCAGGCGGAAATCCACTACGGCACGTACATCCTGTATGCCGATTCGGTGGATTACAACTCCGACACGGGAGACTCGGTCGCGGACGGCCACGTGGTGCTCGACGGCGGCCCCAACGACGAGCATGTGCAAGCCACTCACGCCACCTACAACATCCGCACTGAATCCGGACGCTTCCAGCACGTGGTCGGCACGACCGGGATGCGATTGCGCGGCAAACGGATGGTCCTGACCACCGAAAATCCCTTCGCCTTTACCGGAGGAGTGGTGGAAAAGACTGGCCCCGACCACTACGTCGTCTACGACGGAACCATTACCACCTGCGAGTTGCCGCGTCCCAAGTGGCAGTTCAACGCGCACAAGATTGTGGTGGAGGTGGGCGGGAATGCCACCATTTACCACAGCACATTCCGCCTTCAAGGCGTGCCCGTGTTCTATTTTCCCTTCGCGACGCATCCGGTCGAACGCGAGCCTAGGCAGACCGGGATTCTGATTCCCAACGTCGGCAGCTCTTCCATCAAGGGAACGATTCTGGGAGACTCGATTTTCTGGGCCATCAATCGCAGCATGGACGTCACCGCGGGCGCCGAATATTTCACCCGGCGAGGTTGGGCGCCGCAAATTACGTTTCGCGCCCAGCCCAGCGAGAAGTCCTATGTCTACCTCAACTATTTCGGGGTCTTTGACCGGGGCATCGGCCAGCCGCCGGTGGACCAGGGCGGTCACGAGGTCAATCTCAATGCGGAAGATACTTTCGGGCACTTCCGCGGCGTGGCCAGCATCGACTACCTGAGTTCGTTCGTGTTCCGGCTCGCGTTTAACGACGTCTTCAGCCAGGCGGTGAACTCGGAGGTGAAGTCGGAGGCCTTTCTCTCCAGCGCTACGAACGGTTATTTCTACAACGCGTCCACCCAGCGCTACCAGAACTTCGAGAGCACGACTCCGGGCGACGTGGTCACCATTCTGCACGCCCCCAGCTTCGAAGCCTCGAGCGTGGAACATGCGATCGGGCGCTCGCCTTTTTACTGGTCGTATGACGCCGCTGCGGAAGGCCTGTCGCGCAGCGAGCCCTCGTTTCGAACCGCGCCGCTGGTGGGGCGTTTCGATTTGCGCCCCACGCTGTCTCTGCCCCTGGTGCTGCGCGGCTGGTCGGTGCGTCCCGAGTTGGCTCTGCGCGAAACGTTCTATACCCAGCAACTCGTGCCCAGCAGCGGTGGAGTGGGAGTGGCGGAGAGCAACGTCATCAACCGCAAGGCGGTCGAGGGCTCGATCGAGATTCGCCCGCCCGCGCTGGAGCGGGTGTACGACCGGGAATTCTGGGGACGCAAATGGAAGCATGTCATCGAGCCGCGCGCCACCTATCGCTACGTAACCGGGGTGGACAACTTTGCGCAGATTTTGCGCTTCGACGAACGCGACATCCTGAGCAACACCAGTGAAGTTGAATATGCAGTCGTCAATCGGCTCTATGCCAAGCGTACTTCAGAGAAAGCGGCGAACTGCGACGCCACCGGGATGGCTTCGCTGATCATAGGACGTCCGGCCGTCGCCAGCCCCATCCCATGGGAACGGCCGCCGGAAAAAGGCGAAGTTCCCTGCACCCCTGAACCCCAGGTGCGGGAAGTCATCACCTGGGAGCTGGCGCAGAAATATTTTCTCGATCCGACTTTCGGCGGGGCCCTGGTGCCCGGGCAGCGGAATGTATTTACCACGACCGCCGATTTCACCGGCATCGCGTTTCTCACCGAAGCGCGGCGATTGTCACCGCTGATCTCACGGCTGAAGTTCCAGGCCACCAGCCGGACCGAAGCGGAGTGGGACATTGACTACGATTTCAAGCAGAGCCGGATCAATGCCAGCACCGCCTTCGTGAACTATCGTTTTGGTTCGTACACCATTGGCGGCGGAGATGCGTACCTGCTGGCGCCCAGTTTCTCTCCCACACCCACCGGGCAGCAGGCTTTCAATCAGTTCCGGATCCTGTTTGGTTACGGACAACCCAACAAGCGCGGGTTCAGCGGCGCGACTAACCTTGGGTTCGACGCCAACCTGGGTTTTCTGCAGTACGCGGCGGTGCAGACGGCCTACAACTGGGACTGCTGCGGCTTGAGCGTGGAGTACCGGCGTTTCGCCCTGGGTTCGGTGCGCAACGAAAATCAATTCCGTTTCAATTTCGCCCTGGCCAATATCGGCTCATTCGGAAATCTCCGCCGCCAGGAAAAGCTGTTCTGAGCTTATGTGGGCGGGAGCGCCCGCGCTCGTGCGGAGCGGCAAAAGCCCGGCGGGACGAGGCAAGGTCTTCAAAATCGCTGAAAACGCCAATCAAGAGACAGTCATTGCCACTGCCGCACGAGCGAGGCGCTCGCGCCCACATTTACTTTTACTGAACGTTGACTGTGACTGTGGCGGTGCTGCGTCCGAATTGATTGGTGGCGTAGAGCGTGTAAGTGGTGGTTTGCGTAGGTTGCACCATTACGCTGGCGCCGCGCACGGCTCCCACCTGCGGCGAAACGATAACGTATGCAGCGTTGCTTACATTCCAGGAGAGGGTCGCGCTGCCGCCCGAACTCACACTGGCCGGTGTCGCGGTAAAGCTGGCAATGTTTGGGGTCGCGCCCTGCGGGACGTTGGACGCGGTGTAAACCGGATTCATCTGCACTACCTCAAAAGCTGACGCCGGCACCTGCCCGAGATTGTGCAGATCGTCGTTGTCCCAACGACTGTCAGGCGCGCCGCTGATGTACATGGCGCTGCCATTATCGGCCATGATCAGGCCGTACTTCTTCATTGCGGACAGGATGACCTGCAGGTTGGTCGAAAATCCGGAGATGTTGTAATTGGCTTTCAGGCGCAGGCGCATGCCCATCGGCGGAGCATTCGCGCTGGTCGAGTTCGATGCCCAATGCGTCGCCGGCAACACCGCGGCTGCACGGCTCTGCGGCAGGGTAAAGCGGATCGCATGCTGCACCTGCCCGGCGGCGACTTCGTCGTAGCGCACCAGGCCGGGAAAAATCGGCAGGCCCGCGGCATCGGCGGAGGTCCACGTCCAGGGACGCTGTTCATTCCCCAACAGGTCCCAGACCGCGGCCGAAGCCGCATTCCAACTCCCGTTGCCGTTGGGGAACGCGCTGTACAACTCGTAGAGGAAGCAATTGCTGTTGTCGAGCACCAGCACGTGGCGATCGCCATTCCCCGGATTCGGGTCGCCTTCGATGGGCGCGTTGCCCGGCACCGGCATCGGTCCCGGATCGCTCTCCGAGCCATAGGCGGTGAAAATGATGCTGACCGGCGATTGCGATCCGCTCACCACCGAGTACGGAATCCCGATATTCGAACCCTGGTATTCTCCGGATCCAAAATCGGCATGCATCCCGACGGTTGGCCCGATGAAATTGACGATGGCGTCTGAGTTCGCATCTACGGGCGAGCCGGAAATATCCTGGTTCCAGGGACTGTCGCTGCTGAAGGGACGGAACCCGTTGAGGCTGGCGCCCTGGCCCGCGCTCATCGCGCTGCAGGCGCTCTGGCTGCTGCCGCCCGAGCCGCCCGATCCCCCACTCCCGCCCGAACCGCTGCCCCCGCTGCCGGAGCCGCTCCCGCCGCCCGACGACAGGCTGGAACCGGTTGCGCCGCCGCCGCAATTCACGCAGGCCAGTGCCAATAGCAGCGCGGCTGGGGCGCACAGGAATTTCCTCCAGAGAAAATTCATGCCTCTATTGTTTCAGGAAATAGCGGGCAAACCACGTGATGTCAGGCCATGCCCGGCTGATATTCGGGACATGTACTCTTAGCATCTGGCTGGGTGCACGGCTGTCTGAAAGCGGCAGCCCGTTCAAGCAGTTGCCACAGGCAACTTGCGCCCACGATCCGGGCCAATGAGTAATGTAGGCGCGAGCGCCCCGTTCGTGCGGGAATCGTCCGT
>DASQHA010000101.1:0-2769 GCA_035632335.1 Terriglobales bacterium | reverse complement strand
TTGCTGCCCTTCGCGAAGATAGCTCCAGGGCTGGGTCCCGATGTTGTCGCTGGAGAAACCTGCCGGCGTGTAGCTCCCCAGTTCGATGACCGGGAGCTGAGGAAAGCCGGAGGTATCCAGATAATTGGGCAGCCCCAGCGTGGCCGACGGAGACTTGCCTTTGTACTTCGGCTCATTGAAGATCCCTGATCCACCAAGCCCGAAGGCTCGCAGCAGACCGTAGGTAACGTTCAGCATTAGTGTGGGACTGAATGTGTGGGTATGGTTGATGGCCACCGAGTGAGTCGGTCCGCCAGTCTGGCCAAAGTCGCAGGGATCTGCGACGTTGTTGAAACAGTTCTGGGGGGAGCTTCCGCCCCAGGCTCTCGAGAACCTGCCGCTCAACAAATCCTTGTCGCTGAAACGCTGGTCGATCTTGATATCGAACTGGTTGTTGGTGTTGCGGCTCGGCGGCGATCCCTGCCAGTTGGTGTACTGATTGTAGGCAGAGCTTCCCACTGCGATATTAGGCATTGGGAAGTACTGCATCAGTTTCAGCGCGGTCGGATCGATGAGATTCCCAGGTTGTGCCGGGGGTTGCAAAGGAGTGCCATTGAGATTGGGGTTGCCGGGGCTCATGTATTTGGTCAGGTCGTTGAAAGGGATGTAGCCCGAGCGCACCGGACCGCCTCTATTGTTGTCGTAAACGCCGGTGTAGGGGTCCCAAAGCTGGCCTCCATCAGCGGAACAGCGGCCGGCTGAATCGAAAGCGCCGCCCGCATACCCGCACAGTTCGCCGAAATTACCGGTGCGTTCCGGTCCGCTCGGCACGCCGGCATTGAAGGTGCTCAGCGTTGCCTGCCGGGTTCCATCGTAATCAAAAAAGAAAAACGTCTTGTCGTGCTTGATCGGCCCGCCGATCGTGCCTCCGAAGTTGTTGTGCCGCAGAGGGGGAATGGCTACGCCGGCAGCGTTGTTGAAGTAGTTGTTGGCATCCAGCACCTGGTTGCGCAAAAACTCGTAGGCGCTTCCATGGAACTGGTTGGTGCCCGAGCGCGTGACCATGTTGATGATAGTGGCGCCGGTGAAACCATATTCCGCGCTGAAATTCGTCTGCTGCACCACGAATTCGTCGACGGCATCCACTGAGGGTGTGTACAGGGGGTTCATGATGCCGCTGTTCTGCTCGAAGTTGGTCATCGTGACGCCGTCCATCAGGATGTCGGCAGTGGCGTTACGCGTGCCGTTGGAGATGAAATTGTTGGCTGTAGAGAACATCGTGTTGGGGTCGACCTCGGTGATGCCAGGCGTGAGGAACGCCAGGTCTGTCACCGAACGGCTCACCAGCGGCAGGTCATTTATGAACTTCCGGTCCACCAGTTGGCCGGTGACGGCGTCCTGGGTCGAGAGCAGTTGGGCTGCTTCGGAAACCTCAATCGCCTGCGCGGTCACTCCCACCTGGAGCGCGAAGTTGACCGTGACATTCTGATTGATGTCGACCTTAACGCCCGGCTGTTCCTGCGCCTGGAATCCTTGCGCCTGCACGGAAACCTTGTAGGATCCAGGCGGGATGCTACGGAACAGATAGCGTCCCGTAGAATCGGACGTCGCCGCGAAAGAATAGCCCTTCTGCTCATCTACCAGTTTGACCTGTGCGCCCGGAACGACGGCGCCGGACGGGTCGGTTACCAAACCCGAGACCGTACTGGAATAAAGTTGAGCCCAAACGGTTGCTGCCGACAGCAGCAGAACGAGCGAACAGAGAACGACGGTTCGTAGCTGACGATTCATGATGTTCTCCTGAGATTTTTGGCGTGACAGACGCGGGCACACCGAGGCTCTCTGCGGAAATTGGATATCACCATGCATCAAGAGCCCTAAGCCCACCCGTAACTACTGGCTAATAGTTTTGTAGTATGATG
Source organism: Terriglobales bacterium (assembly GCA_035632335.1). Lineage (GTDB taxonomy): Bacteria > Acidobacteriota > Terriglobia > Terriglobales > Acidobacteriaceae > JAIQFF01. Next base: position 868 of record DASQHA010000101.1, on the reverse strand, counting down.
CTCCAAACCTCTTGTGTTGTCAAGCACTTGTAACAAAGAAAGCGGTCGCTTTTGGGCACCACCCACGGAAGGTGGTGTTTAGTCCCGCCGTTGAGAATACAACCGCTTACGGTTCCAGCACCGAGTTCGCCCAGATGTAGTAGGCGACGTGCGGGCTCCAGTACTCGCATGTCCGCCAATCCAGGGTGTATTGCATGTCGAGCACCGGCTCGTCTTCGACGTTGCCTGCAATGCCGTTCATGATGCCACCCGGAATCAGCCCGACGAATCGCGAGTGCGGAAATGGGTTTCGCACGCCTTCACCGGTCATCATGCAGGCGCCGAACGGATTCGCTCCCATAATCCATTCCAGTTGCCTGTAGGCCAGAGCCACGTATTCCTTCCCTCGGTCACCGCCGAGCTTCGCGAGGCGCCCAAGGACCAGCGCATTGGCCGCCAGGTGACAGTTCGCTCCCTGCCACCAGAATTGCTTGCGCACGGGATGAAAGTAGCGGTACGTCAGGCGTCCCGCGAGAGGCCGGTAAGTCTCGGGCGTTGGCGACCCAAGATAGACGCCGAGCGGGATGATTTCGTATGCGTTCCGTGCGGACATGGGCAGCAAATATTCCTCCGCGTGCAGCTTGACCGCGTCGAGCCACCTGGCGCGATCCGCCGCGTCGGGGAAGGTTGCATGCAATTCGAGCATGGCCAGCGGGGGAACCGCCGATTCAGGAATGCTCATGTACGGAGCATCGCCCTGCATCCAAAAGCCACGGATCTGCTTCTGCTCGCCGATAAATTCGGTATTCTGCCGCCGCATCAGCTCGCGGCCGAGCAACGTGGCGTGCTCGGCATATTGTGCGCCGTTGGTGGCGCGGAAGAGCTCGCA
>DASQHA010000100.1:0-3644 GCA_035632335.1 Terriglobales bacterium | reverse complement strand
CCATGTCTCAAAAGTTTGCAGAGAGGGGTTGAGGGCACGGGCGACGGCCGGGTCGCGTGCCCCGCAGAAGACCTGCGGGAAGTCGCGCTTGAACTGGAACATATTGCCCAGATCCTCGGCGCCCGGGAACCCGAAGCTCCGATACACATCTGGGGACACGTCGTTGTAGCGCACCTCTTGGCCCAGCGCCTTCGTGAGGGCGGCTGCCATCTGAGCCCCGGTCAGGTGCTCCCCAGCGATGCCGACGGTCTTCCCGATAAACTCGCGGCCCTTTTTGAAAATACTCAGGGCACACTTGCCGATATCCTCGACCGCGATGCCGGGAAGCTTCTTGTCGCCCATCGGGTACGTGATCGCCAACTTGCCATCCGGGCCTTTCTTGGGGCCCAGACCGAAGTAAATCATGTTCTCCCAGTAGAATGAGGTCAGCAGAAACGTCGTCGGCACACCGAGCTCAATGAACAGCCGGTTGGCCTCACCCTTGGCATCGAAGTGTGCCACCTTGTACTTGCCCATCAGGGTCGGCATGCGGGTATCGCTGAGCGGCACCCACTGACGCGTGTCTTCGAGCGTGGACCAGATGACGTGCTGGAGATTGGCATGCTTGGCCGCCTGGGCCATGTTCTTCGCCTGGGTTAATTCTTTCTCCGGCGAGAAGTGCTCCCAGAAGTTCGTGATGCAGAACGCTCCATACGCTCCAGCGTACGCTCGCTTCAGACTTTCGACGTCATCCAGATCGGCGGTGACCACCTCGGCGCCCGACCTTGCCAACTCTTTGGCCTTGTCGGAGGTAACATTGCGCGTCAGCGCCCGCGCGGCGAAACCACCGCTCTTGTCGTTCAAAATAGCGCGGACCAGGCCGCCGCCCTGTGCACCGGTTGCGCCCACGACCGCGATGATCTTCTTGTCAGTCATCGTGCATTCCTTCCTCACATTGAAATGACAATTTGCTAAACGTAACTTACTGCTTGATCAAAGGCACACCGCGCGCGGAGGAGGCGAGCGGGAAAATAGAATGCATTGCGTTGTTGGATCAGCGTCCCTACTCGTGGTACAACCACGCGCCCGCTTCTGTCGCCGCCACGATCTCGACGAGTCCCACCACGACCGCGATGGTAAAGAGATGGCCGGGGAGCAATCCGCGCGGCCCCCAATTCACCGATGGCAGAAGACTGCCGAGCACCCACACGGCAATTCCTGCATAGAGCGCCGTCTTCGGCCCGGCGCCGAATCGTGGACGAATTGCGGCATAGAGCCATACCGCCGTGAGCCCATAGGCCAATCCCAGCAGGACGTGCCGCGCCACATTGGTTCCCGTTTCCCGGAGCGGGTGCCCCAAGGCCTGCATCGCTTGCCGCCATTCCGGTCCGAGGATCACCCCTTCCAGAATTCCCTCGACGACGTCGATGATGAGCCCGGCGACCAGCCCTCCCAGCACCACTCGTTTCCAGTTGATCTTCCCCACGGTGAACCTCCTGGTTAGGATCCGGTGCGAGCGAATGGCGAAAGGCTAGGCCGGTCACAGAAAAGTGTCAAGCAGACGGAAGGGACAACAGAAGATCGCGACCACGTTGCAGACGACACATGCCCGCCGCGCGCGGACGGGGCTGATCTAACAAAGACTCTCGATCCTTTTTCCTTTTCATCGTTCATCGGCAGGTAACCACCGGAAACGGAAGTACATGAACCGCTGCTCGGATTGCCAAGGCGTCATATGTATCTCTCGACGAACTTCCTGTAGCGTGAACTCTGGCCCCAACTCCGTGACGATGGTTTGCTCATCGTAGCGCATGACATCGAGGCCGCTGCATTTTGGCGGCCCATCCACTGCAAAGGTGGCCACGATAATCGTGCTGCCCGGTTGCAAGGTGCGTCGCACTGCCGCAACGTATCCGCGCCGATCCTCTGGGGCCATTAGAAAGTGGAATACCGCCCGGTCGTGCCAGAGGCCAAAGCGATGCGGAGGCTCGAACGCGGTCACGTCAGTCTCAAACCACTCCACACCAGCAGCTCGCGCGCCGAGGCGAGCGCGGGTCTGGGCCAGCGCGACTCCAGACACGTCGAGCACAGCGAGCCGCGTGTAACCGGCGTCGAGCAGGCAGTCAATGAGCGTGGAGGCGCCACCGCCAACATCGATGACGCCGGCATCCTTGCTCAACCCGGACGCAGCGATGAGTGCCAGGGAAAGCTCAGGGCGGCGCTGATACCAGCTCACATCCTGCGACCCCTTGGTCTGATAAACGTGGTTCCAGTGTTGTTGACGGTTCATGTGCGAACGGAAGGCCCCCCGGAGATGGTCAACGTAGAAGCCGAAGAGTGCGAACTAGAGGATGAAGCCCGGCTCGTGGTGCGTCCCCCTGGACCGCAACAGGAGGCGTACTCCTAAAATGAAAGCACCTTGTCAGAGCCTCGAATCATTTTGTAAAGATCCTGCATCGTAGAGAGCGGGCAGAGCGCCGTCCCTTCGGAGCTCCGCAACTTGAGGCAGGTGCCACACGCTAAGATGGTACCACCGGCATCGACAAAGGCCTGCATTTGAGTTCTGACAGGAAACTGGTCAGCGTGCAGCGACTCGCTCTCAACGCCCTTCGCTAACAAGAATGCGCTGCACGTATCACCTTGCTTCAGTGAGAACACTCCAAGGCGAAAAGCGTTCCAAACTGTTTCGGCGTCCGATGAATAAATGACAAGGCCTAACTTCATATCTGCCGCGCATACCGGTACAACGTGCAATGCAGCGTTAACATTTCCCTGGCAGGGAAGTCTCAACTCTACTGGACAGTCCAATGCGTATCCAGCGTCCCCTTCCGGATAATCCCAAGCCACCGGAGCTCGGTCGGATCAGGAAAGACGCCGCGCGCGGACGAGCAGGTGGCCTTGACTTCGCTTCATGGAGACTCTACGCTGTAGTCACACTTGCAACCACAGGAGCGAATGCCGTGAAATTCACGAATGTGCGCGAACTCAAAACCAAGACGTCTGAGATGCTCAGGACCGTCGAACGAGGAAACACGGTCCTCGTCACGACCCACGGGCGGCCGACTGCCATGCTTGTCCCCGTGACCGAAGACGACATCGAAGATGCGTTGCTCGCCTATAGCCCCAAACTGCGCAAAAAGATCGAAGCAGGGCTCAAGGATATCCGTGCGGGTCGGACAATGCTGCTGTCCGACTACAAAGTCAAGCGGCGCGGGAAGAAAGTCCGCAAGGCGTGACCTGCCAGGTCTTTCTGTCGGAGAAAGCTCAACGGGATCTCGACGCCTTCCCTGAAAAGATCGCCCATCAGATTCTCGCTGACTGCGCCCGCCTCGCGGACAATCCCATTCCGGACGGAAAACGAATCAAGAAGTTGCAGGGCTTCAAGGAGAGCCTGTATCGCCTAAGAGCCGGCGACTACCGGGTGGTCTTCACACGGTCTGGGACCCGGATCGACATCGTGCGTGTCCTCAGCAAACCCGATTTCCAGAAGGCATACTGACCAGCGGAAATTGCCTGTCGCGCGCGGACGAGGCGATGAGAAGAGCTGAGTAAGCCCGTTCGCTCTCACTACGGTGCAGGAACTCCAGCTGGGGCAACCCTGAGGACGACGATCTTTTGAGTAATGGCTTTGATCACCCGCTGTCTTTGCCCTTCAGGAACAAAGA
>DASQHA010000099.1:0-1999 GCA_035632335.1 Terriglobales bacterium | reverse complement strand
CTACGACAAGAAAAACCTCGACGTCAAGGTGAAAGTTGGCTGGGTGAAGGGTCTCAACCGGCTCTACTTCCTTTATGAGGCGTACGACAACTTCTGGGACTTCGCCGATCGCAGCCGCCACAACGACATCTTCGAACTCGTGGTGGACGGCGATCTGTCAGGCGGTCCGCTCATCACCGACATGCACCCGCAGGCGCCGCTGATGAAAGACGATGCCTTCTTCCTGATGCAAGGTGTTCACGCGCAGAACTATCACATCTTCACGCCCGCTCCCGAACGCGACTGGGCCTTCGTTTGGGGCTGCCAGCCGTGGATCAAAGAGCTGCCCTGGGCCAACGCCGCCTACAACTACAACTTCAAGCACGGAGAATCGGGCAAGCTGACGCTCGAGTTCTTCATCACGCCATTTGATTACGCGCCCATGGATGGACCGGTACGGGCCGTGGAGTCGAAGCTCACCGAAAACAAGATCATCGGCATGTCCTGGGCGGTGCTCGACTACGACGGACCGGGGGACTACACCGGCTTCTGGAACCTGTCGCACAAGACCACGATGTACGGCAACGCGTCGGATCTGGTGGCCTTCCGCCTGATGCCGCTCGAGGCGCAGTTCCGCAAGCCGATCGACGCCAGGTGGTCTTACAAGATCCTCGACATGAACCGGAGGCTGGTCGCCTTCGAGGATGAATCGCACGGGCAGATCACGTCATGGAAGTGGGACTTCGGCGACGGCACGACGTCCACCGAACAGCATCCCATTCACAAGTTCGAGAAGGCGGGCGAGTACATCATTAACCTCTATATCGAAGGTCCGGCAGGCAAAGCGCGCTGGACCAAGGTACGGGACGTTGTCTTGAAGTGATAAGACGGGATATGCGCCAGGCGGCCCTCGCCAGGGGATACGCCTGGGTGGAGGAGGCGCTCAAATGCCGCAGACGCGCCCGCTGCGAAGTCAATTGCTGGGCGTATACTAAGCAGCGATTCAGATCGCTCTGGCGCCGTCAGATAAAGTCAGACCCCCGTGCGGCGTTGCCAGAAGCGCGATCCGGGCCAGCGCCTGACGCTACCGTAAAACTGTCGGCGCTCGGAGAGGTAAGCCAGATAGCTTTCGTTGACCCAGCCTTCGTATTCGGCCAGCGCGCTGGGGTCGCCGTCAAAGCGTCGAGCCATTGCGGCAGCGGATCGAGTGCCGGTCTCAATGGATTTGAAGATGCCTTGTCCGGAAAGTGGATCGAAGGCGAGCGCCGCGTCGCCGATCGAAATCCAGTTCGGGCCAGCGACTGGACGATGCAGGACAGACGCGGCCGAGACGATCTGGACTGGGGATGGGATTTTCAGCAGGTCGGCCCGCTGCAAGGTGAGCGGCGCTTGCTTCCAAAGATCGCCCCACACGGGATCCTGCCACAAGTCGGAATCCGTCATGTAGGCGAAGACCATGCGGCCGCCGGGAAGCGGCGCCGAATACCACCAGCCCTCTTCCACCGCTTCGATCAAAGTCCACTGTCCCGCTTCGGAACTGCGGGGGAAAGTGACCACGCCGATCAGCCGATCCGCCACATGCGCCTGCGATCCCAGCCTGCTGGCGAGCAGGGCTTTTCGCCCCGTGGCATCGACGAGCATGCGGCCGCTGAGGTCTCGCGTCGTTCCGGCCTGCGCGACTTCCAACCACCATTGGCAATCTGCCTTCCTATGACAGGAAGTGACCCGGGCGCTGAGCAGCAGTTCGGCCCCTGCCCCCGCGGCGGCACAGGCGAGCATGGCGTCAAAGCGAGCTCGATCCACGTGCCAGCCGCAGCCGTAGGGATTTTGAAGGAAATCCTGGTGGCGGGGCGCCGGCGTTTCCCACGCTGTTTGGATTCCGTAGGACTCCAAGGGGCCGGACTCCAGGAAGCGTTGCCAGACGCCCAGTCCGGTCAACTGCTGGCGAATCATGGGCGGCAGCGTCTCTCCGACGCGAGGAGTTTGGTAGTTGTCCTGCTCGATCAAGGCAACGGAGAGC
>DASQHA010000098.1:0-4503 GCA_035632335.1 Terriglobales bacterium | reverse complement strand
CCAGCGTACGTGTCCGCAGATAATGACACCTTCCTTATCCACCACGATGGGCTGGCGCCAGCCATACTCCTGAATGGAGGCCGCTACCTTGTCGATTGCTTTCTGGGGGATCTTCCTTGCGTTACGGTCATACGGCGTGATTTTTTCTATAGGCCAATACGTAATTGTCATTTGAATATATCCTTTTTTATGGGCGGTAACAACTTGCACAACGGCGGCACCCATCAGTCCCGATGGTGCGGGCACAGGCTGCGAAAGGTTTATAGCTGCCGAATGTTCGGCGTGCCTGTGGGCAGCGCAAACTCCTGGGCCACAAAGTATCCCAGAGCGTCTGATACATGGCTTCGCATGGGATCGGACTTGTCAATGCTCCCGAGCAGATTGCCGTGGGCATCACCCGCCCAGCACACTCGTTCAAAATCTTTGATCAACTCGCGACACTGCGGAGCAACCAGTAGTCGGCGCTCGCCGTGGTAATTGCACAGCATCGCGTTCATGGCGTTGACGCGAGCTTTCACGGACGGATTTTCTTTGCGCACCCGCACCTGTGCGTGGTACACATCCGCATGGCGGCGGAAAAACTCCCGCACAATCTGCCAATCGGTCCGGTCCGCAGAACTGTGCCGACCATCTCCGGTCGCATCTCCATACACGTAAACGTTCAATGGTCGACACTCACGTACCCAGGCCTCCGTGCGTTGCTTGAACTGCTCGCACGCTTCCCACGTATTGGAGTTGGGCAGAATGATCTCTTCCAAAGTGTTCACGACGTTCTCGACTCTCTGGCCCAGCGCCGAACACATCGGATTTACGTTAAAGTCCAGCGACCAGAAAATGGGGTGCCGCCGATCGTAAACCACCTGGCGCACGTTCTGTGCACGATCGAACCCGTAGTAGACCAAACCCTGGCCGATGTTCTCGAAGCTGGCGTGGAACTCCTGCCTGTACGTGCGCTCGTCCAGTTCGTGTGCGGCCTGCTCGAGCTCTTCAAGCGGGACATTGCCGCCCTCGGCGGTAGTGAATTTGAAAGCTGCCCAGGCGTCGGCATCCTCACTCTGCGCTGCCTGAAAAAGATCGTAGAAATGGTTTAACCCACGTGGGGTGCCGATGAAGAGGGCGCGTCCTTGCCTATCCGCCAGCGAGGGGCGTAGGACTTCGGTCCACGCCTCAGGCGTCATTGAGGCATACTCGTCGAGCACCACGAAATCCAGGCCGTTCCCGCGCAGACTTTCATAGTTGTCGGCGCCGCGCAGCGCGATCACACCGCCGGCGGTGAGCTCGATCGACAAATCTGTCTCGTTCGGTGGTGCGGCCCAATAAGGCCGCGTCAGATTCTTCGCCATTTTCCAGGCCACGCGCTTGGCCTGTCTGTAGGTCGGGGCCACATACCATCCCAACCGGCCTGGTCCCCATGCTGCCCGAATCAGTTCCACCAGGGCGAGAAAGGTTTTCCCGAAACGCCTGCCGGCCGCCAGTACTCGGAATCGCTTCTCACAGGTAAAGACGTTCCATTGCGTCAGCTTCAGGATTACGTTCATTTGTCCTCCTTCTTCACGATGAAGGGTGGCGCTGCTGTGGGCGTGTTAGCTTCGTGGTTGTCTCGCCAGCCGGCGCGACACTTGAGCCAAAATATTGCCGCCGTGGTGTCCTCGCCAGAAATCGCGGATTTATAAAGTGAGTAAGCTACCTGGGTATTGGCCTCGATGGCAGCTCGATCGAGTTCCTCTCGAAAATATTTCCTCAGGGTTTTCGGTGAGCGCAGGCCGACTAGCCGAGCGATGGCTTCCTGCTTGGTGCCACAAGCTGCCAACTTGCGGACCAGTTTCGGGTGCTCGGGGGCGGGTTGGAATCGCGGTCGCATAATCCCAATCCTATGGCGGCCACAGTAAATTCCGGGAGCGACATTGTTCTAGGTGACGGGGGTAGGGGGTGAGGTGCGCCGGTGTTCCGGTTTCTCGGAAAGCACCAATTTGCCAGGCGCTTCCAAACGTGCAATGCATGCTTTTTAGCCCCCTGCAGATCCTGCCTACGATCCTTCGGAACGACTCTACATCGCGTACATCTGACAATCTCCAGGCGACTGCAAGCCGGTGCATGTCGTTCCACTTGCCCGTGTAAGGCGCTAGGGTGAAGCGCCACCAAATGTAAGTTTGCGCCGCCACCGTCAGCTTGCGCCTGTGACTCTTTTCGATCAGAACATCACGCCCGAGACGGACAGCCCTTCCCAGGGCCGCCAATCGCCCGTGGATGCCAGCCAATTCCTCATTCGAGAAGGTTGGTCTTAGATAAACCGGCAACTCTTCCCGATGCTTCAACACTACGTGTTCGACCCTTTCCCAGTTCGTAAGCAGACCTTGGAGTAAAGCTGCGATCTGTTGGCGTGCCCTGCGACCGCAGCGATATCGCTGCCGCGCCTTTGTAGTGTCTGAATACCCTGTCTGAAGGGCGTGAGATTCTCCAGCCAGCTCGTGTCTCGATCGCGTGGCGTGGTCTTCGGAGACTGCATCGCCTTTTGCCTGCCGCTCCGCCTCCGCGAACAGAAACGCATATTTGACAAGCTGGGTGGGATGGATTGGAAGCTGCAGTGCTCTTCCTACAAGACTGGCAATCCGCGAAGAGGACGCAAACGGCATTTGGGAAAATAGTTCGGCGAGTTTCGGATCTAACTGATCAAATATTTCCTGTGGTAGTTCATTTTGAAGATTCTCCATTGACCATCTACTGTCTAGCGCCTGTGAATCTGTGGCGGGCGTGACGGGTTGGGCGTGGCACTGAGGACTTTTCGTTCCCGTACGATCTAATCGGAGCAATTGATTTCGGGCAATGTCCCGAGCCTGTTTCACATCACAAGATTCGCCATCGTCGCCGCGCGAGATTTCCGTAAGTTCGTCGGTATCCATAGGACTCTCCAATCGAGACTTAGATTTCCATCGGTCCCCGAAGAGCGAGACCGTGGTGGGCTTGCCTGAAATGCCGCCCACGGAATAATCGTCAATACCCTCTCAACTGTGACGTCTAACCAAAGTTAACGTGGGTTGGGTTATGGCCCGGAAGGGGTCATGAAAGAACTTGCTAGTGTCGCCAACAAGAGTGATGAATCTGCTGACCACGACGGCGTGATCCAGGAAGTTTCACTCCGCAACCGGTCATGCTGGCTCGCGCAGTCTTCTCCAGTGGGCGCGCTGTTCTCCCCACTCGAGCCTGGCGCTCAGCTTCCGAATCGACAGCTCAGAAATGCGCAGCCGCTCCGCCTCCTCCGGCCGCAGAAATAAAATCTCTTCCTGAATATCGGGCGCCAGATTCAGCAGGTTCGTTACCTGGGTGACCCGCGAACGCGACACTTGCCCCAGTTCCGCCATCACCGTGTAGTTGCCCACCACCCCGGACCGGATCATCTCCTCAAACCTCAGCGCTAAGGCCAGCAATCGTGTGATCCGTGGCACGCATTCCATGGCTTCGGCCACCGCAGTCGGAGGTCTCCGGCGGCTCCGGATCTGGCTTGCCTCGCGGGATGACTTCGCTGCCGCGCAAGACCCATTCTGCCCCTCGGGGAGCAGTTCTCGCACGCGTGCCCAGACAGACTTCTCCACCACTGCCGCCTGCTCGCCGGCGTATACCTGCCCCTGGTGCGAGACCTGGCCGACGTAGAGCACATTTCTCAGCAGCCGCATTAAAGTTGGCTTCGTGAACGACCGGCCTGGATGCTCCTTCCCATACCGCGTCCTCCAGCGCTTCGTTGTCCACTGCCGCGCCTGCAACTCGGCCAGTACCGCTTCGAGAGACCTATGCTGCAAATAGAGAGCAAAGATCGCTTGCACTCGGCTAGCCTCCTCCGGGTTGACCACCAGCTTCCCCCCGGTGGCGGCGACATCGTAGCCCAACACCGGTTTGCCTCCCACCCATTTACCCTTCCGGCGCGCCGCCGCCATCTTGTCTCGCGTCCGGTCGGCAATCATCTCCCGCTCAAACTGCGCAAATGACAGCAGAATATTCAGCGTGAGGCGCCCGAGCGAAGTGGTGGTGTTCAACGGCTGCGTGACCGACACCAGGCTGACTTGATGCCGCTCGAAGATCTCCATCAGACGGGCAAAATCCAGCAGCGATCGGCTTAATCGATCGACCTTGTAAACCAAAACGCAGTCAACCTTGCTCTGCTCAATGTCCCGTAGCAGCTTCTGCAAGGCCGGCCGCTCCAGATTGCCGCCCGTATAACCGGCATCATCGTAACGCTCGGGTACGAGAATCCATCCCAGTTGCCGCTGGCTCGCAATGTAAGCCTCGGCAGCTTCTCTCTGCGCCTCCAGCGAGTTGAACTCCTGGTTGAGACCTTCCTCGGTCGATTTCCTGGTGTAGATGGCACAGCGCAGTGGAGTGATGGATCGTGCCCCTTCTTCGCCACACCGCGGCGGCATTCGATCAGCACCCATGACGTCGCTCCGCACTGCCATCGACGGCGAAAAACGCGAACCCATTCCACTGCGTGCCGGTCACATGCCGGGCCAC
>DASQHA010000097.1:0-1511 GCA_035632335.1 Terriglobales bacterium | reverse complement strand
CCCCGTTTACGACCATTGCGAGCAGCGGGTCCTGGCAAACCTCTACCAATCCTTGGAGCGCCCTCGTCGTTCTGCTGGTGAATCCTTCCAGCTACACGCCGGCGGCAACCGAGATCACGAACCCAGCGCTCGATCCGGGTGTGCTCGCTTGGACGATCTACCCTAGTCTGCTGTCACAGAAATATGTAATCTAAGTCGGCGGCCCCGCGTCTTAAGATATGGGAGACGCGGATGCGCACTGGACGACCCAAACAGGCGTTGATACTGACCGAAGAAGAGCGTGAGCGACTTCAGTCGTTGGCCCACCGCGCGCGGAGTCAGGCCCTGCTGGCGCGGCGGGCGCGAGTCGTGCTGGCTTGCGGCGATGGGCTGGACAATCAGGCGGTGGCAAAGAAACTTCGGTGCTCGCTGGGCATGGTGGGAAAATGGCGCCGCCGGTTTCTGAAGGACCGTCTGGAAGGACTCTATGACGAACCGAGGCCGGGTGCGCCGCGCAGGATCGGTGATGACGAGGTGGAGAAAGTCATCATCCAAACGTTAGAGACCACGCCACGCGGCCAAACGCACTGGAGCACGCGAGGACTGGCGGAGGCCACCGGCTTCAGCCGGATGACCATCAGCCGTATTTGGCGCGCCTTCGGATTGCAGCCGCACCGTGCAGATACATTCAAGCTGTCGCCGGACCCATTGCTGGTCGAAAAGGTGCGCGATATTGCCGGCTTGTATATCAACCCACCCGATCACGCGCTGGTCCTGTGTGTCGACGAAAAGAGCCAGATTCAGGCGCTGGACCGGACTCAGCCGCTGCTGCCGATGCAGCCGGGACAGCTGGAGCGCGGCACGCACGACTATAAACGAAATGGCACGACTTCACTGTTTGCCGCTCTGGATTTGAAGACCAGCCGCGTCATCAGTCAGTTTCACCGACGTCATCGCTCCGTGGAATTCCGCAGGTTTCTGGATGCGATCGAGGCTCAGGTCCCCGCCGATCTGGACGTTCATCTTATCCTCGACAACTACGGCACCCACAAGACGGCGATCATCCGGAACTGGCTGGCGAAGCGCCCTCGGTTCCATGTCCACTTCACGCCAACCTACGGCTCATGGTTGAATCTGGTCGAGCGATGGTTCGCTGAACTCACCAATAAACGAATCCGGCGCGGCGCATTCCGCAGCGTCAGAGAACTGGAAGCGGCCATTCGAGAGTTTATCGACGTGCACAACGAAGATCCCAAGCCATTCGTTTGGACCAGAACGGCTGATCAGATCCTGGACAGCATCGCCCGATATGCTCGCCGTACACTCAAAGCTCACCCCGGACTTAACTCACGAACCACTGGGACAGGAGACTAGGCGTCGACTCGATCGGTGAAATCGTCAGAATCGCCATCCGCGACAGCGTGATCTGAGATGGGCCGTTATCGCCGCCCGATGAGACTCCGAACGCGGCTGCGCATATTCCTGCCTTCCGCCAGCAGCAGATACAAAACACCGTAGGGCGCCAGCACCAG
>DASQHA010000096.1:0-18340 GCA_035632335.1 Terriglobales bacterium | reverse complement strand
GGGCAGCGCGCGTGATCTGATTCGCCCGGCGGCGAACGACCTGTTTCGTTGAGTCGTTGTCTCGAGGAGGAGCTGTGACCCGAGTCTTACCCGATTCTGAACTGGAAACTTTTCCTGCCCTCGAATGGCCAGGCATCGCCGGGCGCATGTCTTCGGAATCGCGTAACGCGCTCGATCAGGTCATGGCGTCGCAGGATGGCAGCGTCCTCTCTCGCGAACAATGCCTGCTGCTGGCGCATGCCGAAGGCGACGATCTTCTCGGGCTGCTGGTGGCGGCCGACATGCTGCGCCGCGACCTGGTGGGCAATCTGGTTACCTACGTGGTCAATCGCAACATCAATTTCACCAACGTCTGTTTTGTCGGCTGCAAGTTTTGCGCTTTCAGCCGCGGCCCGCGCGAGGAAGACAGCTACTTCCACAGCCTTGAGACCATGGCGCAGAAGGCGCTCGAAGCCCGGGCGCTGGGGGCGACTGAAGTCTGCATCCAGGGCGGGCTGCCGCACGGACTGCCTCCGTTTTATTACCGCGACATCCTGCGCGCGATAAAGGCCGCCGTGCCGGAGATCCACATTCACGCCTTTTCGCCCATGGAAATCGTGTACGGCGTGGAACTCACCGGAATGCCGCTGCCGGACTACCTGGCCATGTTGCGCGACAACGGCCTCGACACTCTGCCGGGAACGGCCGCGGAAATTCTCGACGACGACGTGCGCTTCGTGCTCTCACGCAACAAGCTCTCCACGGAACAGTGGAAGCAGGTGGTCCGCACCGCCCACCGGTGCGGCATTCGCAGCACCTCGACGCTGATGTACGGGCATGTCGAAACCCCTACCCATTGGGTCAATCAGCTGGAACTGCTGCGTGACATCCAGCAGCAGACCGGCGGCTTCACCGAATTTGTGCCGCTGGGCTTTGTCCATCAGAACACGCTGCTCTTTCACCAGGGCATCGCCCGCCCGGGCCCGACTCTGGCGGAGCATCTCAAGATCCACGCCCTCGCGCGGGTGATGCTGGCGGGCGCCATCAACAATATTCAGGTCTCCTGGGTCAAGCTGAACCGGCGGCTGTCGCAGCTCTGCCTGCACGCCGGCGCCAATGATTACGGCGGCACGCTGATGGAAGAAAACATTTCGCGCGAAGCCGGGGCCACCGCGGGACAGTACACCAGCGGCGAAGAGTTTCAGTCGCTGATCCTCGAAATCGGACGCATCCCCGCGGAGCGCAATACGCTCTACACCCGAATCAACCTGAAACTGCAACCGGATGCCATCGCGTTTGAAGAAGTGCTGGAACCGGAGTTCGCCTGATCATGCCCCGCGTCATCTCTGTCCTGGGCGGCACCGGACCGGAGGGCTTCGGACTCGCCTTGCGCTGGGCGCGGGCGGGCGAGACCGTGATCATCGGATCGCGCGACGCGGGACGAGCTCGGGAGGCCGCCGCAAAAATCACGGCAAGAGTGGGCAGCGGCGCCAACGTTTCAGGAGACGAAAACAGTGCCGCCTGTGCCAGAGCGGATCTGCTCGTGCTCACCATCCCGTTCGAAGGCCACGCCGCTCTGCTTAAACAGATCAAGCCGGCAATTACCGAGGGCAGCATTGTGATTGATGCCACCGTGCCCCTGGCGGCGAGCGTGGGCGGACGCGTCACTCGCACCCTCGGCGTCTGGCAAGGTTCCGCGGCGCAGCAAGCCGCCGAACTCGTGCCCCAGGGAGTTTCCGTGGTGGCCGCATTCCATAACACCTCGGCGGAAGTGCTGAACGGTGATGCCCGCGTCGAATGCGACGTCATTGTTTGCAGCGACGACGCCGATGCGGCGGCCACGGTAAGAACGCTGGCGGCAAAAATTCCCGGGGTCCGCGCCATTGACGGCGGCAAGCTGGAAAACGCGCGCATCCTGGAGCAGATCACCGCGCTCCTGATTGGCCTGAATATTCGCCACAAGGGCCACTCCGGCATTCGCATCACCGGCCTGCCGGAAAAAGCATACGAAGTATCGTAGTGCCAGCCCTTCGACCGCGCTCAGGGCAGGCTCCGCAGTCGCGAGTCTCGTCCTTGCAGTAGCGTCGATTTTTATTGTTGGCGAGAAAGCAGCATGAACAATTCTCCCGATGCCGGCCCCGCCATCAAATTCCGCGATGTCGGTTACCGCCTGGACGATGGCCGCGACCTGCTTCGCCATCTCAATCTCGAAGTGCAGCGCGGCGAAACCCTGGTACTGCTCGGCCGCAGCGGCTCCGGCAAGACCACGACACTGAAGCTCATCAACCGGCTGCTCACCCAGAGCGCGGGCGCCATCTACGTGGACGGCCGCTCCCTGGAAGAGTGGGACGTCATTCGCCTGCGCCGCATGATCGGCTACGTCATACAGGAAGTCGGCCTGTTCCCGCATTTCACGGTCGCGCGCAATATCGGAGTGGTGCCGCAGATTGAAGGATGGTCTGCCGACCGCATTCAAAGCCGGGTCACCGAATTGCTGCAACTGGTGGGCCTTGAGCCTCAACTGGCTTCGCGCTACCCGCGTGAACTTTCGGGTGGACAGCGGCAGAGAGTCGGCGTAGCCCGCGCCCTGGCGGCCGACCCCGAGTTTCTCCTTATGGACGAGCCTTTCGGAGCGCTTGATCCCATCACCCGCGCCGAACTGCAGCGCGAATTTCTGTCGTTGCAGCAACGCCTGGGAAAAACGGTGGTCTTCGTTACTCACGACCTGCGTGAGGCCCTATTGCTCGGCACCCGGATCGCTCTTATGGAATCAGGTCAACTGGTCGTCGCGCTCCGGCCGGACGAGTTTCTGCGCAGCAGCGACCCGATGGTCGCCGCCTACGTCGACGCCTTCAAGACCGAAGTCTCGCCCGCTCCGAGGAATCGCGATGAACGGTCAGAGTAGCGCCGGCGTCCCGCCGGCTGTCCCGAGGGCATCCAGCCCTCGGAGAGGCGAACAAACTGCGTTCCCACGAGGTCACTCATGAACGTGCTGCAATTCATCCTGCAAAATCACGCCGAGGTACTCCAACTCACCGCCGAACACCTGTGGCTGGTAGGAGCCTCCATTGCCCTGGCGGTGCTGATTGGAATTCCGCTCGGCATCGTGATCACGCGCTGGCCGGTGTTGAGCAAACCCGTGCTGGGGAGCGCAAACATTATTCAGACCATCCCCAGCCTGGCTCTATTCGGATTTCTGCTGCCCGCGCCCTGGATCGGCGCCCGTGCCGACCGCCTCGCCATACTTGCGCTTACGCTCTACGCGCTACTGCCGCTTATTCGCAACACCTATACCGGCATCCGCGGCGTGGATCCGGCTGTAGTCGAGGCCGGACGAGGCATGGGCATGACCGATCGCCAGTTGCTCTGGCAGGTACAATTCCCGCTGGCGCTGAGCGTAATCATTGCGGGCATCCGGGTTGCCACCGTGCTCTCCATCGGCGTGGCCACCATCGCCGCCGCCATTGGCGCCGGAGGCCTGGGAGAATACATTTTTCGCGGTCTGGCCATGGTCAATAACCAGGTCATCCTGGCCGGCGCAATTCCCGCCGCCGCGCTGGCCATACTCGCAGACGCGAGCTTGGGATGGCTGGAGAAACGCCTCAGCCCCGCCTAAGCGATAGAACGAGTTTTCATCCGCGTGGATCTCAGCCCACGATGAACCTTATGCATCGGCTTCACGCCGTTATCAGTCTCGCCTTCGTTGTCCTGCTCGCTGCGTGCGGACCGCCGCGCGCGGATATCATCGTCATCGGCTCCAAAAACTTCACCGAGCAACTCGTCCTCGGCGAAATCATGGCCCAGCAGATCGAAAATAAGACCCACCTGCCGGTAGAGCGGCGTTTCTACCTGGCCGGAACGTACATTTGCCAGCAGGCCATTCTGGGCGGCCGCATCGATATCTATCCGGAATACACCGGCACCGCCCTGACGGCGATTCTGAAGCAGCCGCCGTCCGGCGATCCCGCGGAGGTTTACCGCCGCGTCAAGGCAGGATACGCAGGGCAATTTAATCTCGCGATCGGCCGGCCTTTCGGATTCAATAACACTTTCGCCATCGAAATCCGCGGCGAGGACGCCCGCCGCCTCGGCCTGAAGACCATCTCGCAAGCCGCCGCTTACACGCCAAAATGGCGCGCCGGCTTCGGCTATGAGTTCATGGGTCGTCCCGACGGCTACAAGGGATTGGCGGCGACTTACGGACTTCATTTCGCTGAGTCTCCCAGCATCATGGATCTCGGATTGCTTGCCCGCGCGCTCAAGGACAAACAGATCGACCTGGCGGCTGGAAACATGACCGACGGCCTGATCCCGGTACTGGATTTATTCGTTCTGGAAGACGATCGCCACTACTTCCCGCCCTACGAGGCCGTACCGGTCATGCGACAGGCGATGCTGGCTCATCACCCCGAGGTCGGAACCGCTCTGGAGCAACTCGCGGGAAAGATTTCCGATGATGACATGCGCCGGCTGAACTACGCGGTCGACGGCCAGCACCGAGATGTGAAACAAGTGGTAGGAGAATTTTTACGGAACAAGGGTCTGTAGTTGTAGCGCCGGCATCCTGCCGGCTGTCCCGAGGGCGTCTCGCCCTCGGCGGGCGCCACCAGCGCCGGGACAGCGGCGCTACTCACATCAGCCACACGGCATCGACGTCCACAATCACCTGCGTCCGCGGAATCTTCTGCTGGGCCGCGTACGCCAGCATCGTCCGCAGCAGTGCGTTCAGCTTCTCGCGGCTAGCGGACTTCACTACAAAGTGATAGCGATAGTCGCGCTTCAAGCGCACGATCGGCGCAGCCGCGGGCCCAAGCACGCGAATCCCTTCATGCCGGGTTTTCTCAAACCACTTCCCCAGCATCCCCGACCAGCGCAGCGCCTCGTCCAGCTTGTCGCTCCGCACCAGCACATTGGCCAGGGCGCTATAGGGCGGATAGTGCATCCAGCTGCGAAAGCGCAGTTCTTTTTCATAAAAGCCCACGAAATCGTGCTGGGCTGCGTATTGCACCGCGTAGTGGTCGGGAAAATAAGTCTGCAGCACGACTTTTCCCGGCGTCTGGCCGCGCCCGGCCCGTCCCTCAACCTGGGTCAACAACTGGAAGGTGCGCTCGGCGGCGCGAAAATCAGGGAAGCCCAGCGCCATGTCGGCGCCCACGACGCCGACCAGGGTGACGCCGTGGATGTCGTGGCCCTTGGCGATCATCTGCGTGCCCACCAGCAGATCGAGTTCGCCTTCGTCGAGCGCATTCAAAGCGCGCTCGAAGTCTTCGCGGCCGCGCACCGTGTCGCGATCGAGCCGCCCGATGCGCGCCTGCGGAAACATCCCGTGCAGCAACTCTTCCAGCTTTTCCGAACCGGTGCCCAGGAAATATACGTACTCGCTGCCGCAATGGATGCAGGCTTTGGGCACCGGCGCCGTGTATCCGCAGTAATGGCATTCCATGCGGCGGGAGCGCTTGTGATGGGTCATCGCAATGGCGCAGTTCCTGCATTCGAGAGTCTTGCCGCAGGCGCGGCACAGCACCACCGGCGAATATCCCCGCCGGTTCAGCAGCACCATGACCTGCTCTTTACGTTCGAGGCGTTCCTTGATTTCTTCGGCCAGCTTGCGGGAGATCACTTGTTCGCTGCCGGTTTCCTGGAATTCCTGCCGCATGTCGATGATCTCGACTTCGGGCAGTGGACGCTGCTCCACCCGGTCGGGCAATTCGAGCAGCTTGTACTTACCCTTTTTGGCGTTGAAGTAGGATTCCAGCGACGGCGTGGCCGATCCCAGCACCACGGCCGCGTTCGCCATCTTGGCCCGCATCACCGCCACGTCGCGAGCGTGATAGCGCGGCATTTCTTCCTGCTTGTAAGACGGGTCCTGCTCCTCGTCCACGATCACCAGCGCCAGATCGGCGACCGGAGCGAACACCGCCGAACGCGTTCCCACCACCATGCGCGCGTCTCCGCGCTTGATGCGATGCCACTGTTCGGCGCGCTCTTTGTCCGACAGGGCGGAGTGCAGAATGGCAACCTGGTCTCCGAACAGTTGATGCAAGTCGGCAGCCACCGCCGGCGTCAGACCAATCTCGGGGACCAGCAGGATGGCGGAGCGCCCGGCCTCGAGCACCGCCCGCATCGCAGAAAGATAAATGGCGGTCTTGCCCGATCCGGTGACGCCGTGCAGCAGCATGCCGGAAAACCTGCGCGCATTCACGCTTTGCTGGATCGCCTTGAGCGCCGCCTGTTGCGCCTGGCTGAACTGCGAGTCGAACAAACTGGGACGGGCTTTCAACACGGACACGGTGAAATCCGCCGGCTCTTCGACAATCTCCACCAGCCCGCGCTTCGCCAGCGTGTTCAACGTGGTGCGCGGGACCTCCAGCGACTGCAGGGCCTCGACGGCCACCTTGCCTCCGGCGGCGGCCAGAGTGTCGACCAAAGTCTGCTGATTGGAGTTCAGCTTGCCTTCGCTGCTTTTCAAGACTGCGAACTTGACCGTGCGGGTCGCCTCTTGTCCTTCCGACAAATCTTCGCGAACGATCCACTTCTTCCGCACCATTCCCGCGAGCAGCGGCTTGGACGCCCGGGTCGCGGCCCGCAAACTCTCTTCCCGCGTCATCTCGCGTTCGGCCAGATAATCGAGCACGCGGAATTCAGCCAGCTGGTCTTCGGGAGTTTTCTGGGAGCGCGCTGACGATCCCGACATTCCCGCCAGGTGCAGTGCCAGTTGCCCTTCTTCGGTGATGCGGTAGCCGACCGCCTTCTTGAATTCCGCGCCCAGGGGCAGCATGGTCCGGAAAACTTCTCCCACTGGGGCGAGATAGTAGTCGGCGATCCACTGGCCCAGACGAATCAGCTGTTCGTCGAGCACAGGAGAAAGATCCAGTACTCCGACGAGATTCTTGGTCTTAACTTCCGGCTTGTGATCATGCAGGGCGGTGACGATCCCGGACATGCGCTGCTGGCGGAAAGGCACGAGCACGCGCCCTCCCACAACCGGCTGCATCCCGTCAGGAACAGCGTAAGTGAAGACGAGGTCCAGCGGCACCGGCAGAGCTACGTCGCAGAATTCAGACATGATCAATGTAGGCGCGAGCGTCTCGCTCGTGCCGCAGCGAGGAATCGTTGGCAGTCTACTCCGGGCTCCTGGGCGGAGCCACCAGCCCCAGATCTTTCATCACCATCTGCAGATCTTTCCAGGCTTCCTTCTTCTGACGGGGATCGCGCAACAGAAAGGCGGGATGGTAGGTGACTGCAAGCTTGGTGCCGCGGAAGTCATACCACTTGCCGCGCAGCTCGGTCATCGGCGCATTGATCGCCAGCAGCGTCTTGGCCGCAACCGCGCCCAGGGCCACGATCGCTTTGGGCCTGATGGTGGCAATCTGCCGCATCAGAAAAGGCGAGCAGGTTTCGCACTCGTCGCGCTCCGGCGTGCGGTTGCCCGGCGGCCGGCATTTAATGATGTTAGCGATATACACGTCTTCGCGCTGCAGTCCCATGGCCTTGATCATGTTGTTAAGCAGCTGTCCGGCGCGGCCCACAAAGGGCTCGCCCTGCTGGTCTTCGTCGGCGCCGGGCGCTTCTCCGATGAACATCAGTTCGGCCCGCGGGTTGCCCACGCCAAAGACGATCTGCTTGCGTCCCTGTTTGGCCAGGCGGCAGCGAGTGCAGTCGCCGATATCTTCGCGGATGGCGCGCAGTCCCAGCGCGGGATCGCTCAGGACAGACGCGGGCGGGGAAAGCTCGACTAGCTCCTGCGTGGGAAGCACGACTGCTGTTTTGGCTCTGGGCAATGGGTCTCGCTCTTCTGGCTGAATTTGGACGGTAGTCTCGCGCCGGTAGAAATCCCGCCGGTAAAAATCATAGATGCCAAGTTCGTTGTAATAGCGGATGCGGTCGGCCAGCGCGCGCTTGAGTTGTGGATCCAGGATTGGGGACATGGGGATTTCAATACGATTGCAGATCTCAGATTGATGATTTCAGATTGAACTTCCTCGTGCCGAGGGGCTGGTGCCCAATCTTAAATCTAAAATCAAGAATCTGAAATGTTTTTGGGATGTGCCTGCTACCGGTCCTGTGGTACCTTCCGCAGGCGAACTGCCTGGTCGAGGACGCGCTGGGCCACTTCCCACTTGGTGGTCTCGGGCACTTCGATCACGTCCGTGTGGGTGATGATGGTGACTGCATTGCGGTCGGAATCGAAGCCCACGCCTTCCCGCGACACATCATTGACTACGATGGCATCGAGCCCTTTCGCCAGCAGCTTCTTGCGCGCGTTTTCCAGCACATTCTCAGTCTCCGCCGCGAAACCGACGATGATTTGCGAACTCTTGCTGCGCGCCAGTTCCGCAAGAATGTCGGCGGTGGGCTCCAATTCCAGCGAGATTGCGCCCTTGCGCTTGATCTTCTGCTCGGCTGCGCTTTTGGGGCGATAGTCGGCCACGGCCGCGGTCTTGATGACGATGGTGGCCTCGGGCAGCAGTTTCATCACCGCCTGGCGCATCTGCTCGGCGGATTCAACCCGCGCGACTTCGGCGCCGCCCGGAGGCGTCAGGGTGGTGGGTCCGCTGACTAACAGAACCCGCGCCCCGCGCCGCAAGGCGGCTTCAGCCAGCGCGTATCCCATGCGGCCGCTCGAGCGATTGGTAAGATAGCGCACCGGGTCGATCTTCTCCCGGGTGGGACCCGCCGTGATCAGCACGGTTTCGCCCGCCAGTTCCTGCGAGGCCCCCAGAGCTTCCATGGCAGCGGCAACGATCAGGTCGTTTTCCGCCAGACGGCCGGGGCCGGTCATGCCGCACGCCAGATAACCATCACCCGGCTCCACGATCCGCACGCCGCGCTGGCGCAAAATTTCCAGATTCGCCTGGGTTGCGGGATGGTTCCACATATTCACGTTCATGGCCGGCGCAACTACTACCGGCGCGGTCGTAGCTAAATACAACGTAGTGAGGAAATCGCTAGCGATGCCCTGGGCGAATTTGGCCAGGATGTCAGCGGTAGCAGGCACGACCAGCAGTGCGTCAATGGATTGGGCCACCGCGATATGCTCGATGGCGGAGTCGATGTTGGGCTGGGCGTTTTCGTCGCCGCCCGGGGCAAACATGTCGGTAATGACTTTGTCGCCGGAGAGCGCGGCAAAGGTGAGGGGACGAACAAACTGCTGCGCGCCCTGGGTCATGATGACCTGCACCCGGATGCCGCGGTCCTGCAGCAGGCGCACCACTTCCGCCGCCTTGTAGGCCGCGATTCCGCCGCTGACTCCGAGCGCAACTTTCATGGGTCCACATCGAACGCAGATTTCAGATTTGAGATTGGAGATTTCAGATTGCGTCTCCAGGAACGGCCGACAGAGGCTACAAATCTAAAATCAGAAGTCTGAAATCTGCAATCTGCCGTTCACACGTCCTTCGCGATCGCCTTCTCCAGCATTTCGCTGGCGACTTCGGCCGCGGAGCGGGGTATTTCGGGGATCACCCACTTCACCTTGCCTGCCTTGATTTCATCCTGGGCAATCCGGCAAGGCTTGCGGGAAGGTGTTTCGATGACCGGCGGCGCGCCACCCTGCAATTGCCGCGCACGCCGCGCGGCCACCAGGATGTAGCGATAGTTGCTGTCAAACCCATCCATCAACTTCATTGTGTTCTCCCCTGCCGCTAACGTCTACCCGGCACCGCTGCCTTTTCAAACGAAGCCAGAATCGGCTGCAATCGCTCCCGCACATTCTTAAGGCGGCAGCGTTCTGCCTTGGCCATCAGGTCGGTGTCGTCAGCGGATCGTTGTCCCTGTACTTGGGCTCCTGGCCGCATCAGTCGCTCCGCGAGCAGGATCGACTTCAGCGCGTCGATAGATTCGTCGAGGCGGTCGTTCACCAAAATATAGTCGTATTTGTCATAATTCTCAATCTCACGAGAGGCCGTGACCAACCGGCGCTGGATCACCTCTTCCGCATCCAGGCTCCGGGTACGCAGCCGTTTCTCCAGTTCCTGCCGGTTGGGAGGCAGAATGAAGATGCTTACGGCGGCTGGAATTTTCCGCTTGATCTGGGCCGCGCCCTGAACGTCGATGTCCAGCAGCAGGTCCTTTCCCTCTTCTTCGGCCTCGAACTGAAAACGGCGCGCCGTGCCGTAGTAGTTGCCGAACACATCGGCGTACTCCAGGAACTCATCCCGGCGGACCATTTCCTCAAACTCCGACCGGGGAACGAAATAATATTCGCGGCCGTTCTGCTCGCCCGCCCGGGGCGCCCGGGTGGTGTAGGAAATGGAGAATTTCAGGCCCGGAACGATCAGGCGCACCTGGTTTACCAGCGTGGATTTGCCCGAACCGGACGGCGCCGAAATGATGTACACGCCGCTCATTCGAGGTTCTGCACCTGTTCCCGGGCCTTTTCGATTTCGGTCTTGATGGCCAGCCCCATTTCCGTGATTTTCAGCGCGTCGCCCGCCAGGCCGGAGGTCTTGGAGAGCAGCGTATTGGCCTCGCGGTTCATTTCCTGCAGCAGAAAATCGAGCTTCTTGCCCACTTCGCCTCCCTGGTCGAGCAATCCCAGGAAATGCTTCACATGGGTATCGAGCCGGACCAGTTCCTCCTGGATATCGCTGCGGTCGACCAGCAGCGCCGCCTCCTGCAGCAGGCGTTCCGGATCCACCTGGCTTCCCATCAGATCCTGCATGCGCGTCTTCAACTTGTCGACATAGGCCTGTTGCACCGCCCGGCGCTGTTTCTCCACTCCGTCGCCGGCCTTCTGGACATGGGCCATGCGCTCCCGCAACTCCCGCTCAATGCCGCGTCCCTCTTCCTCGCGCATCTGGTTGAGGTGACTGAGCAACTCCTCCACCTTGGCCAGCACCGAGGCCTCAAGAGCACCATCGGCAGGAAGGGTCGCCGAGTCCAGTGCGCCAGGGAGGCGCAATACCGCGTTCAAGTCCGGCTCGGCGGCCAGCCCGAACTCCGCCGCTGCCGCCCGAAATGCATGAATGTAGCCTCCCGCAATCTGGCGGTTGAGCGCAAAACTCTCGTTCCCGCCCCGCTCCAGATTGAGCGTCAGCTCCACATGACCCCGGGCCAGTTTCTCCTTGAGGAGACGGCGCAATTTCATCTCCAGCGAATCGCTGTCGGACGGCATGCGGAAGTGTACGTCGAGGAAGCGATGATTCACCGACTTCAAAGACAACGTGAAACCCATCGGGGTCTTGCCCGGCAAACCGCTGCGCGGATCCGCCACCTGTCCCTTCACCTGCGCGAACCCGGTCATGGAACGAATAGGCATGATGTTTATAGCGCCGGCGTTTCGGGGTGCCGGCTCTTCGACTACGCTCAGTGCACGCTCCGCTGTCACGAGGGTCTTTCGCCCTCGCCTCGTCAACTACCGAACCGCATTCGCCTTGGGCGACTCCCCTTCCGCGAATTGAAGATCATACAACCGCCGGTAGGTCCCGGCTTTCTGCATGAGCTCTTCGTGAGCCCCAATGTCCTCGATGGTCCCGTTCTCCAGCACTACAATACGATCGGCGCGGCGGACCGTCGAAAGCCGGTGCGCGATCACAAACACAGTCCGTCCGGTCATGAGGTTCTGCAACGCCGACTGCACCAGCGCCTCCGACTCGCTGTCCAGCGCCGACGTGGCCTCGTCCAGAATCAGGATGGGCGCATTCTTCAGCAAGGCGCGCGCAATCGCGATACGCTGCCGCTCGCCGCCGGAAAGCCGTACCCCGCGCTCGCCAATCATGGTTTCGTAACCGTTCGGCAACTCCATAATAAAATCATGCGCCAGGGCGGCGCGGGCCGCGGCTTCCACCTGCTTCTGCGAAATGGAGGGCTGCCCGTAGGCGATGTTGTTGCGCAAGGTATCGTTGAAAAGCACGGTCTCCTGCGTGACCACTCCGATTTGGGAGCGCAGCGAGGCCAGCGTGGTATCGCGCACGTCGCGTCCGTCGATGAGGATGCGGCCTGCGGTCACATCGAAAAAGCGCGGGATCAGATGCACCAGCGTGCTCTTGCCCGCGCCACTCGATCCTACTACGGCCACCACTTCCCCCGCCCGCACGTCGAGATTGATGTCGCAAAGAATTTCGCGCGATTCGTCGCCATCCGCCTCGTATGAGAAGCAGACCCCCTCAAGCCGGATGTTTTTGGTGAACTGCGGTATGGCTTTGGCCCCCGGCTTCTCCTTGACGTCGTCCTCGGTATCCATGAACTTGAAAATCTCCGAGGACGCCCCCAGCGCCTGCTGGAAATTATTATTGAAGAGCGCGAACTTCCGCACCGGGTTATACAAGCTGAAGACCGCCGTGATGAAAGCGCCAAATGTTCCCAGCGTGAACTCTCCGTGCGCGATCCGGTCCCGGCCCAACAGCAAGAGCAGGGCAATGGCAATCGCGCCGAAAATGTCCATGAGCGGCGAACTCATGGCCGCCGCCGCCACCGAGCGCAGATTTGCCTTGAAGAGTTTCTGCGCCGCCTGGCGAAAGCGCGCCATCTCCCAGGATTCCATGCTGAAGGCCTTCACGATCCGGTTGCCGCTGATGGTTTCCTGAAGGATGTTCTGGATGTCAGCCAGCTTGTCCTGGCCGCCGCGGGTCGTTGTGCGCACGCGGCGTCCAATCCGGACCGCCGAAAAAATGATAAAAGGCACGAACAGCAGCAGCACCCAGGCCAGTTTTCGCCCCAGCACAACCACCGCGATGGCGGTGAACAGGAAGGTGAAGAATTGTTGAAGAAACTCCGCCAGCACGCTCGACATGGCGTATTGCACGCGCTCGATGTCGTTGATGATGGTTGAAATCAGCGTGCCCGTGGTGTGCCTCTGGAAAAACGCCGCCGAGCGCCGCAACACGGAGTTGTACAGATCGTTGCGCAGGTCGGTGATCATGCCGAACCCGGCATGGTTCACCAAGTAAGTGCCGGCATAATCGAAAATGCCCTTGAGGATCGTAGACGCCACCAGCGCGTAGGCCACGATGGTCCAGGCATTATGAAAATGGGCGGGAACGAACTGCTGCAGGTAGACGATGTGGCCGCTGCCGGGAATGGTGAAGAGCTGAATATTGTCCGATCCCGAGGACGGGTTCAGAACGCGGTCAAAGATCGGCTTGACCAGCACCAGCCGAAATGCTTCCAGGAATCCGACCGCGGCCAACAGCAAAACGCCCGGCAGCAACTGCAGTCCAAAAGGAAGCACGTACCTCAGAAGGCGGGTCAGTTGCCGCATCCGGGGCTCCCGATGCGCGGCCGCCCGAGGCCCGCGCCTGAAGAAATCGACATACGTCGCAAGGTCCTATTCTACTTCAGTCGTCAGTCTTCGGTCGTCAGCCAGACCAATCCTTAAACTCCGGTTCGCTGACGACTGAAGACCGGCGGCTGACGACTGTCACTTCGGACTATCCCGGTGCACCACCTTCACCCGGTAGCCCGCCTTGCGCAGGCGTTTGCCTACATCCTCGGCGATCATCACCGAACGGTGCTGCCCACCGGTGCAACCGAACGAAATGGTCAGGTAACTCTTGCCTTCGCGAATGTAGTGCGGCAGCAGGTAGACCAGCAACTCCGAAATTCGCTGGATAAATTCGCGGCTCTGGGGAAACGAGCGGATATATTTGGCAACCTTCGGATCCAGACCGGTCAGCGGCCGGAACTCGGGCACGAAGTGCGGATTAGGGAGGAAGCGCACGTCGAAAAGCAAATCGGCGTCATCGGGCACTCCATGCTTGAATCCGAAGCTTACGCAGGATACCAGGATGTTCTTGCCCGACTCCCGCTTGTGAAAGCGCTCCGTGATGTACGCCCGGAGTTCGTGGACATTGAACCTGGAAGTATCGATAACCAGGTCCGCCATGGCGCGGATGTACTGCAGGTGACGGCGCTCGGCGGCCAGCGACGACTTGACCGGAGCGTGCGTGCCCAGGGGATGCGGCCGGCGAGTCTCGCTGAACCGCCGCAGCAGAATGGATTCCGCGGCTTCGAGGAAGATGACTTTAGTCGGCACCATCCGCTTGACCGAGTTCACGATTGCCGGCAGCCCCTCCAGCTGCGTGCCCTCGCGAACGTCGACCACCAGGGCGGTGCGCCTGATCTCGGAGGACTGCCCAACTAGCTCCGCGAAACGCGGAATCAACTCGACCGGCAGATTGTCCACACAGTAGTAGCCCAGGTCCTCGAAGGCCTTGAGCACGGACGCCTTGCCCGAACCGCTCATGCCAGTGATGATGACCAGCTCAGGCGAGGGGCGAACCGCCGTCCTCGGGCTTTTCCCGGATGCTTTCCGGGCTCCGATTTTGACCTTTTTTCTGGGCTTGGGACGGGCCATCTGGTGGGATGTTAGCAGGCACCGCACGGGCTCGCCAGTTGCATCGCGGTTGCCGGTAAGGTCCGCGGTTGCCTTTCGGGACTGAGCCGAAAAATAAAAAGGGGCACGGAATGTGCCCCTTTTCATGCCTCGCTACCCAAGAAGTGCGCCTTCCCCCGAAGGGCGCCCCTAATGCAGCGTTGCGACTACGACAACATTCTGCTTTTCTGACCCTGGCAAGAACTCTGAAAAGCCTGGGCGCTACGGTTGATTGCAGGTCGCGTGCCAGATTTGGCTTCGGCATGCGCCTGGATCGATCGGTGCTCTCAACTGGTTGATGGAATTGATGTTCTCAACGGATGAGGTAGACCGCCAAGCATTCGGAGTCAGGTTCAAGGGGCAGCGCCGCTAACCCAAGGGTTAGAAGCGCCAACCCGATGGTTAATCGGCGGAGGGTTGGATCCCGGCTTTGATGGTGTGGGACCGGGTTTCAGACCCGGTCGGGCGGTGCGCAGCACTGCAGGGTCTCAAAAGGCAGGCCGGGAGATCGATTGCGCCTGTGCCAGGACTGCGGACCTTCGGTCCGCCTGACCGGGTCAGAGACCCGGTCCCACACGGTCAGTGCGTGTACACGCAGGCGGATATGTGCTAAACAGCGGAGTATGGCGGAGTCGAATCCCAGGCTGGTCGGCATCGGCGGTCCTCTAAAAGGCGCGGCTTTCCCGTTGCCCGCCGGCGAGGTGTCGATCGGACGAGACTCCTCGAACCACCTTTGGGCGCCCGATCCCGCCTTGTCGCGCCGGCACTGCGTCGTGGTCGCCAGCGGCGAACAGGTTTCCATACGCGACCTGGGAAGCCGCAACGGCACGCTCGTCAACGGTGTCCCCATCGAGCAGCAGCAGATGCGCCACGGAGACCAGATTTATATCGGCGATTCCGTTCTTCTCTTCCTGCTGAACGACGACCGGGAATACTTCAACCGGAATCCGGTTGAGTTCCAGGACACCGCGGCTTTTGCGGGTCCTCCGCTTCTGCTTCGGGCGGAAGATGCGCTCTACCTGCAACCGGAGAAGATGAGCGCGACTTTGCCTCCCTCGGCGCGCCGTGCCCGCGACCTGAATTCCCTGCTGAAAATCGCCACCGGCATCGGCGGCATTCGCGATCAGGACTCGTTGCAGTGGCAACTTCTGGGTTTCATATTCGACGTGGTCCCAGCCCAGCGAGGCGCCGTTCTGCTTTGCGATCACCCCGATGAGTTCAATTCGACGGCTGCCTGGGACCGGGTGCGTGGGCCCGGCCATCCGGTTCAAGTCAGCCGCACTGTGGTGCTGCGCGCCCTGAAAGAGCGCGTCGGCATGGTGGTGAGCGATGTTCTAGGCAACGACGCTTTGCGCCAGGTCAAGACCCTGTTTGAATCGAAGGTAAGATCCTTGCTTTGCGTTCCCCTGGTGGTTGCCGACCGGGTCCTGGGCGCCATCTATCTGGACACGACCAGCCCGACGGTGCAGTTCGATGAAGAACATTTGCAGGTGATGACCGCCGTCGCCGGCATCGCCAGCCTGGCTTTTGACAACGTGCGCCACTGGGAAGATCTGCGCCAGGAAAACCAGGAGCTGCGGGCTGAAATCGCCCTCGAACATAACATGGTCGGCGGCAGTGCCGCCATGCGCAAGGTATTCGATTTCATTCGCCGGGTTGCGCCCACCGACTCCACTGTTCTCATCCAGGGCGAGAGCGGGACCGGAAAAGAGCTGGTGGCCCGCGCCCTGCATCGCAACAGCCCACGCGCGGAGCAGCCCTTCGTGGCCATCAACTGCGCCGCCATCACCGAAACGCTGCTGGAAAGCGAGCTCTTTGGACACGAAAAGGGCGCCTTTACCGGCGCCGGCGCGCAAAAGAAAGGCAAAGTGGAAGTCGCCGAGGGAGGAACGCTGTTTCTCGACGAAGTCGGCGCACTCGCACCCGCTTTGCAGGCCAAGCTGCTGCGGGTCCTGCAGGAACGCGAATTCGAGCGCCTGGGCGGCACCAAGCCTATCAAGCTGAACATCCGCGTGGTTGCAGCCACCAACCGCAGCTTATCCGAAGCGGTCAAGGGCGGCACGTTCCGCAACGACCTGTTCTACCGCCTGAACGTGGTCACGCTCAATATGCCGGCGTTGCGCGAGCGCCGCGAAGACATCGCTGTGCTGGCCGACCATTTTGCTGCCAAGGCCAGCCGCAAATGCGGCATGCGGGTCAAGCCGGTTTCATCCGAAGCACTGGCCTGTCTGATGCACTACGACTGGCCGGGCAACGTTCGTGAACTGGAGAACGCGCTGGAACGCGCATTCGTCCTCGGATCCACGGATTCCATTCTCCCCGACGACCTGCCCGAGACCGTCCTCGAAGCCAGTTCCACAACCCCGGCGTCAACCGACAAATACTATGGCAGTATCAAAGAAACGAAAAAGCAACTCATCCTCGAAGCCATGCAGCGGGCCAACGGCAGTTACATACAAGCCGCCAAGGCCCTGGGGATGCACCCCAATTCCCTGCTGCGGCTGATCCGTAATCTTGATCTGAAAAAATCAGGAATGCAGGAACCGGAAGGGAAATAAGGACTTCACACCCGGAAGGGCGCGCTCAGCAATCGTGCCGGCAGCATGACCACGGCCCAGACCAGCGCTAGCGCACCGTGGACCGCAATCCCCACCAGTCGAAACGGCAGCAGAACCACCCAGACAAACGGGTAAAGCACCAGCGCCAGCAGCGCCAGGGGCCAGCACACCACAAACAGAATGCACCACAGCAGAAAACCTACCATGACCGTACCTCCCGGGAATCGCTCCTGCTTTGACTTACGACGGAAACTCCCGAAAAGTTCCCTCCGGAAAACTGAGAACCGGGAACACAAAACTGATTACTGGGTTCTTATCAAAACAGCCGTCTTGACTGGAACTCTCGCGATGAAGCTTAGAGCTTCAGCCCGCGACTGCCGCCTCCGGCGCCAATCTTCGCAGCGACTCCCCGTAAGGCGCTCGCGCAATCCCCCGTTCGGTCACGATCGCGGTCACATACTTCGCCGGGGTAACATCAAACGCAGGGTTTTCCACCTCCACACCATCGGGCACCATCTGCCGGCCGGCGATGTGGGTGACTTCTTTCCCGTCACGCTGCTCGATGGGAATCCCGCTCCCGTCAGGCGTTTCAAAATCCACGGTTGACAGCGGGGCGGCGACATAAAACGGGATACCGTGTTCCTTAGCCAGCACGGCCACCGAATAAGTCCCGATCTTGTTGGCCACATCGCCATTCGCGGCAATGCGGTCAGCGCCCACCACGATGGCGTTGATCTTCCCCTGGTTCATCATGGCGCCCGCCATGTTGTCGGAAATTACCGTGGTGGGAATGCCATCTTTCATCAGCTCCCAGGCGGTCAATCGCGAACCCTGCAGAAAGGGACGCGTCTCATCGGCATAAACGTGGATCGTCTTGCCCTGCTCGACGGCAGCGCGAATCACTCCCAACGCCGTGCCATATCCGCAGGTGGCGAGGGCCCCGGCATTGCAGTGGGTAAGGACACCGCCATTTGCTGGCATCAGGGTCGCGCCGTGCCTGCCCATGGCCTGGTTAGCGGCAATGTCCTCGGCGTGCATGCGCTGGGCTTCTTCAATCAGCGACTGCCTGATCTGGGCCAGCGGCCGCACTCGCAACACTTCAAACTTGTCGCGCATGCGCTTGATCGCCCAGAACAGATTTACCGCGGTCGGCCGGGTCTTCCCCATCACGTCGCAGATCTGGTCGAATTCCTGCTTGAGATCGCCGCCATTTTCAGCCTTGGAAGTCTTCACTCCGAGCGCGATGCCCATCGCCGCAGCCACGCCAATGGCCGGCGCGCCCCGCACCACCATGTTGCGGATGACGTCGGCCACCTGGATATAAGTCCTGCAGGTAACGTAGGTCTCTTCGGTCGGCAGCTTCGTCTGATCGATGAAGCGCACGCCGGAATCAGTCCATTCGAGAGTTTGAATCATAGAGCAGTCGTCAGTCTTCGGTCGTCAGTCGTCAGTCGTCAGCAATCCGCCGCCCGCTGATGCTTGCTGACGA
>DASQHA010000095.1:0-17563 GCA_035632335.1 Terriglobales bacterium | reverse complement strand
AACCGATGGGATCATCCAGCAGATCGAGCTCAGGTTGATGATCGAGCCCCTCCCCGCCTTCTTCATCGCCGGAATCACCGCCTGGCTGGTGAAAAACTGGTGCTTGAGATTGACCGCGATCATCTGGTCCCAGAATTCCGGAGTTACGGCCTCCAGAGCGTGGCGGGCATCATGGCCTGCGTTGTTGACCAGCACATCGACCGTCTTGAATTCCGTAATGATTTTCTGCACGCACTCCCGCAGGGCCTCAATGTCGGTGAGATCACACGGCAGAAAACGAGGTTCCGTCCCTCCGCCAGAGCGAATCCTGCTCACCAGCTGCGTTCCGACTTCCTTCTGGATATCGAGAAATGCGACTTTTGCGCCTTGTTGAGCGAATTGTTCTACGATTTGTTCTCCAATGCCGCTGGCGCCGCCCGTCACCAGTACGATCCGATTCCGCAGGCTGGGATAGGACCCATATTCCATGTGCCGGTCTTCTGTCATCCGGAATTCTCTCGTCAGGCTAGTAGGTTGCGCGTCCGCCGCTCAAATCAAAGACAGCTCCGGTGGTAAAGGAATTTTCTTCGGATACCAGCCAGGCCACCATGGCGCCGATCTCGTCGAGCTCGAGAAACCGTCCCCGCGGAATCTTCGACAGCATGTAGTCGAGATGCTGCTGCGACATCTGCTCAAATATTCGCGTGCGCGCCGCCGCCGGCGTGATGCAATTGACCGCAATGTTCTGATCGGCCAGTTCTTTCCCCAGTGATTTGGTCAGCGCAATCACGCCGGCCTTGGCGGCGCTGTAGGCTGAGGCATTGGGATTGCCTTCCTTGCCCGCAATGGACGACACGTTTACGATCCGGCCATACTTCCTCTGCAGCATGAAGGGGATGACGGCGCGGCAGCACAAGAACACTCCCGTCAGATCCACGTCCATAATCTGCTGCCACACCTCAACCGGATATTCCCAGGCCTTCAGGTTGGGGCCGGAAATCCCCGCATTGGCGACCAGGATGTCGATCTTCCCGAACTTTCCCTCGGTCGAGGCAGCCGCGCGGTTGACACTCTCGGCGTCGGTTACGTCGGCAGTCACGGCATCCACCGTGCCGCCGCCATCAAGTTCTTTCACCGCAGTCGCAAGAAGTTCTTCGTCCCGGTCCCAAAGAGTGACAGAAGCGCCCGACGCCAGAAAACGCCGGGCCACGGACAATCCGATGCCCTGCGCTCCGCCGGTTACGATCGCATGGCGATTACTCAGATCGATCTGATTCATTCTGCCGCAGCCATCTCAGTGACAAAGGGTACACGCCAGACGGCTGCGGGCGCCAGTTTCCGAGTTCTGCCCCAAACACAAAACGTCCCAGACTCTTAATTTGAGTCTGGGACGCTTGTCGAACAGCCCTCCCCCGAAGTCTGCTCACCTACGAAGGTATAGGGTGTGAGAACGCCTGTGAATGGCACGTTTGGGCTACTGTGGAAATCTGTGCCGCGGGTCGAAACCGCAGTGCATCGCGAAGCCTGCAACGGTCTTCAGCCTTACCATGGCGGCGAAGCGGGGTCGAAACCCTGTGCCATTGACGGTGCTTACGAGAAGCGAGATACACTGCTGACGAGGTGGGGTTCGGGCCCCTGGAGCCGCTGGCAAAAGAGCCGAGCCAGGCTGGGGCCGTCTTTGCATGAACGAAGAAAAACACAGCAGCATCCGGTGGATGGACCTGCTCTGGCTGGTTTTCCTGCTGGGTCTGGCGGTGCTGCCGCCGGTGCGGGAAAGCCATAAGCAACTGGCCTTGCTGGCTATTGGGATCGTGCAGTTGGCCGAGGGCAGGGTCATCGCGATCTGGCCCCGCTCCGGCCGTTCTGCCGTGGTTCTGGTCAAGATTGTGCTGGCCACGCTGCTGATCAACCACACCGGCCAGCTTGGCATTAACAGCAGTTACTACCCGATTTATTACGTTCCCATCGTGACCGCGGCGATCCAGTTTGGCCCCTGGGGCACCCTGCTCTGGACTTCGCTGGCTTCGGCGGCCTACTGTTCGTACCTCTATCCCGCGCTGCAGGAATACACGCTCACTCCCGAAGGCGCGGCGGAGCTTGCCATCCGGATCATGTTTTTCTTCCTGGCGGCCGTCGTGGTAAACCGCTTCACTATCGAGAACCGCCGCAAGACCATGCAATACCAGCAGGTGGCCGAGGAATTGACGGAAGCCAATCGCCGGCTGGAACGTGCCCAGGCGGAGGCGCGGCGTTCCGAACGGCTGGCGGCCCTGGGACAGCTTTCGGCCGGGCTGGCGCATGAAATCCGCAATCCGCTAGGCGTAATCAAGGGGTCGGCAGAGACCCTGAGCCGAAAGCTGGAGAACTCCAACCCCCTGGCCAGCGAGCTGGCGGGATACATTTCGAGCGAGGTCAACCGGGCGAGCGCGCTGGTCACGCGCTTTCTGGACTTTGCGCGCCCGCTGCGCACCGAAACCCGTCTGCAACCAGTCACGGAATTGATCGATCAGGCGCTGAAAGCCGTAGGCGACCAGTGGAAAGGCGGCCCGGTGGTGGTGGAGCGGGAGTATCGAACGGATTTGCCCCTGGTGCCGCTCGATGAGAATCTTTGCGAACAGGCGTTTTTGAACCTGGTGCAGAATGCCTACGAGGCCATGGGCAGCGCAGGCGGGACTTTCCGGGTGGAGGCGTCGGGCGCGCGCTCGAACGGACGCAAGGGAGTTCAGGTGCGGCTGCAAGATACCGGCCCCGGGGTTCCAGCGGAAATGCGCGAGCAGATTTTTAATCCCTTTGTGACCACCAAGAAGACCGGCGTCGGGCTGGGCTTGTCGATTGTTTCAAAGATTGTGGATGAGCATCACGGCACCATCCGGCTGGAGAATTCGGACGGCCAAGGGGCCTGTTTCGTGATCTTCTTCCCGGCGGAGGAGAAAGCCCGGCAAAAAGCGGGAAGCTCATGACGACACCCAACGCCACCATCCTGATTGTCGAAGACGAAGCGAAAATGCGCCGCCTCCTCGAACTTGACCTGGGAGACGACGGTTTCCAGACCGTGTCCGCCGAGGATGCGGAAACCGGCCTGAAGCTGCTGCAGAACGGTTCCGTCGACCTGGTGATCACCGATCTCAAGTTGCCGGGCATGAATGGCCTGGATTTTCTGCAGGCGGTGAAACGCTTTCAGGCCGCCTTGCCGGTCATTGTCATGACCGCGTTCGGCACCGTGGAAACCGCGGTCGAGGCCATGAAAGCGGGCGCCAGCGACTATGTGCTGAAGCCTTTTTCTCTCGATGAAATGCGCATGGTGGTGCACAAGGAACTGGATGTGCAGCGCCTGCGGGTGGAAAACCGGTCGCTGCGCGAGGCGCTGCAGCAGCGCTATCAGCATCCCAACCTGGTGGCGCGCAGCGCGAAGATGCAGGAAGTCCTGGCCACCGTCGAACGAGTGGCGCCCACCAATTCAACCGTGCTGCTGGGCGGAGAAAGCGGCGTGGGCAAAGACCTGGTCGCGCGCGCCATCCATGAGAAGTCACGGCGGGCGTCCGGCCCCTTCATCAAGATCAACAGCGCCGCGATTCCGGAGAACCTGCTGGAAAGCGAATTATTTGGTTATGAGAAAGGCGCATTCACTGGAGCCAACACCAGCAAGCCGGGCAAGTTCGAACTGGCCGACAAGGGAACGCTCTTTCTCGACGAAATCGGCGACGTTCCCCCCGCGATCCAGGTGAAGCTGCTGCGGGTCCTGCAGGAGCGCCAGTTCGAACGGCTGGGCGGCACGAAAACCATCAAAGTGGACGTGCGGCTGGTGGCGGCCACCAATCGCGATTTGCGGGCCGCGCTCGAGGATGGCACCTTTCGCGAGGACCTTTATTACCGCCTCAATGTCGTGCCCATCGATATTCCTCCGCTGCGCGAGCATAAAGAAGATATTCCCGAACTGGTGAACCTGTTCCTCGCGCGCTTTGCCCAGGAATCCGGCAAGAAGATCACCGGAGTCTCACCGCAAGCGTTGAGGATCCTGATGGATTATCACTGGCCGGGCAACGTGCGCGAGCTCCAGAACATTATGGAGCGGGCCTCGGCATTGGCGGCGGGACCGTTGCTCGAAGCCGGTGATATCCACATTGATTCGCGCGCCGGCAAAGCCGCGGATTTCACCGCCGGCTTTCTGCCCGAGGGCATGACCCTCGAACAGTGGGAAGACGAAATGATCCGCGAAGCTCTGCGTCGCGCCCACGGCAACAAAAGCCAGGCCGCCCGCCTGCTGGGACTCTCGCGCAATGCGCTACGCTACCGGCTCTCGAAAATCGGCATTAGCGACGACCCGGAAAAAGAAGAGCAGGAGTAGCGTGGCTAGGTAGCGCCGGCGTCCCGCCGGCCCGATGGGCGGGCGAGACGCCCGCCAGACAGCCGGCCGGAGACCAGCGCTACTTAAGTCCACTACAGTGGCTGAAAACCACCACTTCTGGTTGACCTCAGCCAGGACGGTTACGGAGTCGGTAAAACGCCAGGGATTGTCATTTCTAATCGGATGAAACTAAAAGACTTACCTAAGCTGATCCAGGCGGGTTTGGCACCGTACCTGCATTGTCCACTGGGCGCGGGTTCTTGCGCGCGAGGTGGGGCCATGAAAAACCGATTCGCATTGATTCTCGGAACACTGATCTTAGCCGCGAGTGCCGTGGCGGGTGCCCAGGTGTCAGAACAAGTGCCACTGCAGCCGCAGGAACAGCCGCAGCTGCCGGGACCGCCGCAGGGACAGGGACAGGCGCAGACCGACCCTGCGTCCAGCGTAGCCCGCATAAGTCTGACCCACGGCGATGTTTCCATCCAGCGGGGCGATTCCGGAGACTGGGCGGGGGCAGCGCTGAACCAGCCCATGGTTAGCAGCGACAAGGTTTCCACTGGCGTCAACTCCCGGGCTGAAGTGCAGCTTGACTCCGCGAACATCCTGCGCTTGGGCGACAGCACGCTGGCCAGCATCGCGAGCCTTTCCCGGAACCAGATCCAGATACAGGTCGAGCGCGGATTGGTCGACTACACAATTTTCAAGGGTTCCGACGCCTCGGCGGAAATTGACACCGCCAACGTGGCGGTTCGACCCTCGCAAAACGGCGGAATTTATCGCATTGAGATCAATGCGGATGGCGACACACAGGTGATCGTCCGTCGGGGGTCGGCCGAAATTGCGACGCCCCAGGGCAGCACCCGGGTAGAGAAGGGCCAAATGGCCGTCGTGCGCGGGACCGGTGACGACACGCAGTACAAGTTGGCCGAAGCGCCGTCCCAGGACAGCTGGGATTCATGGAACATCGAGCGCGACCGCCTGATTTACAACGCCCAGTCCTGGCGAAACACCAACCGCTACTACACCGGCTCGGAAGATCTTGATGGTTACGGCCGCTGGGTGACAGTGCCAGACTACGGTCCAGTATGGTCGCCGATCGCAGGACCGGGCTGGGCGCCATATCGCAGCGGACGCTGGGTGTGGGAACCGGGCTGGGGATGGACATGGGTTTCGTATGAACCCTGGGGTTGGGCTCCCTATCACTACGGGCGCTGGTTCGTTTACAACGACTCGTGGGTATGGTGGCCCGGACCGGCCTACGGATATCCCGGGTATCGGCCGGTGTGGGCGCCGGCGTATGTGTCCTTCTTTGGCTTCGGAGGCGGAGTTGGCGTCGGCTTCGGGTTTGGCTCAGTCGGCTGGCTGCCGGTCGGACCGTGCGACACGTTTTATCCCTGGTATGGCCGTTACGGGTCGCGCTACAGCGTGGTCAACATCACGACTATCAACAACTTTAACGGCCGAAGGTTTGGAGGCATCGGCCCACTTCGTCCCGGTGGTGCTTACTCCAACTTACGACTCGCGGCGATGAACCAGAGAGTGCGGGGCGGTATCTCCAGCGTTCCGACCGGCCAGTTCGGCACGGGCCGCTCCCGGCCTGTAGGGGTGAACGGCGAAACTTTTCGCGGCGGCCGCATGATCGCGGGAAATCTTCCCGTGGTTCCGACACGGGCGGCGTTGTCGGTGAGTAACCGTCCGGCAGCAGCTTCCACATTGCCACGCGGTGGCGAGCAACAGCGCTTCTACTCGAAAGAACGGCCCGCGGCCGCGCCGCCGTCATTTGACCGGCAGGTGTCGCAGATGCGGCAGTCCATCCAGCGCAACGGTGCAGGAACCAGTCAGTCATTCTCCAGAGGATCCGTCGCGGCTTCTGCGACCTCCAGGCCCTCGCCCGGAGTCCGCACCCCGGCAGGCGGCGCGTCATCGGCTGATCGAGGTCCCAGCTGGACCCCTGACCGCTCGGCACATTCCGCGAATTCCGAGAGTTCGGGCTGGCGGCGATTCTCCGATTCGAATGCGGCGCAGCGGACTGGCGGGATTAATCGTTCGGCGGGAGCGCCAATGTCCAACCCGGCGACATACAACAACGTGCAGCGACCGGTAAATTCCTCTCGGCCAGAGGCTTCGAGCAACGATCGAGGCTGGCGGCACTTCACGCCGCAGTCCGGCGGAGGTTCCGCGGATCGCGTGAACAATGGAATGAATAACGGCGTGAACAGCGGAGGAGGAATTTACGGAGGGCGCGGTTCACAGCCGGATTTCCAGCGCGGTCCCTATCGGGAAGCTGGCGGCGGACGCAATGTTTCAGCCGAGTCGCCGCGAGGCTATTCCCGGCCGCCGCTCGAAATGAGGCAGCCCATCGTCACGCCGCGCGGCTATGGGGGTGGGGGAGGAAGCTCACCCCGCGAGTCCGCCCCGCCACGAGGGGGCGGTGGAGGCGGAGGCGGCGGTAGCCACGGTGGGGGCGGCGGTCCGCACGGTGGGTCGGGCCGGCACTAATAAGGAGCCGATTCCTTCGCGGTCTGCAAAACTCGCTCTTTAAAAACGACAACGCCAACGGCATCCCGATGGGATGCCGTTCGCTTTTGTGCTACCCTGCCCGCATGGAAGTTCCCATTCACCGCAAAATCGCGCTCTGGATTTTTCATCATCTCCTCTGGGACCCCGCCGGCGCCGGGCCCGAAGGATTCTGGCGAGCTCTGTGGGCCATGCGGAAACTTCTCATCGCCCTTGCCGGATCGGCAGCGCTCGACTGGATGGAATGGGTCGAGCACCATCCTCCCGAAATGGCGATCGTCGTGGTCATTCATTTCGTGTTCGTGCTGGCTGCGATTGGGCTGGTTGTTTATGTCTGGCAATCGGTCATGCGCAGCCGGACATCGCTGAGTAAGTAGTCCAGAAGGTTCACAGCCAGGGCGAGCAAAATCCCGTGATGCCACGCGCCATCGGAAGTTGTAGGGACTCCGCCGGTAGCCCACTTGCGGGCTTCCGGCTCCGCTCAGGACGACAGATGGAAAAGGTTTAAACTGGTTTCCGTGCCGCCAGAAAACCGCGACGCCGCTCCAAAAACTGCAAAGGCGATGAAAGCCCGCAAGAAAGCGGGATTTGTCTCGCGGCACTCCTTGAGTATCGCGTGCGTGGGCGTTCTGATTCTTTGGATCGTCCTTTATATCGTCTCGGATCCCAAGACCCACTGGGGCTCGTTTTTTGGCAACGCCATTGCCGACTGGTCGGGGGTGGTGGTCACGGTGTTGGCCACCAAATACCTTTATGAACGAGGCTCGGCGGAGAGCCGGAAACCCCCGCTGAATTTGCGCGGACCCTTCTGGGAAGCGATCACCAATCACTCCCTGACGCTTTTCCTGCTGGCCACCGGTGCCTGCTGGGTCGCCGTCTATAAGCACGCCGACCCAGATTCGAAGTGGGGACAGGTGGCCGGAAACATCGTCTCGGAGTGGACCCAGATTCTTGCGCTCGTACTCTTGACCAAGCGCCTGATTGAGACGCACTCCAAGGAGAGCGAGAAATAACCGTCAGACTCTGCCCGTAAGCGCCAGGATCACCACGATCAGCAGAATCAGTCCCAGCCCGCCGCTCGGGTAGTACCCCCAGCTGCCGCTGTAGGGCCAGGTCGGAAGCGCGCCCAGCAGGAGCAGCACCAGAATCACGATCAGGATTGTTCCCATCGAAGTCCTCCTCGGTTTCGTTTTGAATTCGATTGCTGGACAAGGCTACTGGCGAGGCAATTTCACAACAATCAGGGCAAGCCTGTAATCGCCGCGACATATCCATGTAGGCAACAATTTGCGGGTTTCAGTAAAGGCGGGCTTTGGTGGAGGGAATAGGGGCTCTTCGACTGCCAGGAACACTTCGCCGGCGAAGCGTTCCTTTCCGCTCAGAGTGACGGGGAAATCTCAGCGCCCGTCTACTGGTGAATTCTCGCCGCCCAGCCTCCGCCGGGGGCGAGCGAGATTTTCAGTTTGGTGTCCCGCGTGATCTGGGTCCTGGTCTTTTTGTAGTCGCTGGCCATGCGGTCGGCGTTCACTCCGTCCTGGTAGGCTTCCAGCCAGAACGTTCCCGCCGGCAGAAACGAGAAGTCCACTTCGAGGTCGCGCGCCGTCCAGTTGGTCATCGCGCCCACATACCAGTCCTTGCCGCTTCGTCGGGCGACTAAGGCATACTCGGCGATGCGGGCATCGAGCACCTTGGTGTCATCCCAGACGGAAGGGACGGGAGCCAGGAATTCCATCATTTCCGGTTCGCGCATATAGTTCGACGGGCTATCGGACAGCATTTGCAGCGGGCTCTCAAAGACCACATACATGCCCAACTGGTGGCAGCGCGTGCCCAGGCTCATGGGGCGATCGAAGACGGGAGCAAAATCCTTCTTCGTCGCATTCAACATCGCGCCGGGAGTGAAATCCATCGGTCCCAGAAACATGCGGGTGAAGGGCAGAGTGACGTTGTGCTGGGGCTCGGTTTCAGCGCTCCATTTGCTCCATTCCAGGCCGCGCACGCCTTCGCCGCTGATCATGTTGGGCCAGGTGCGGGTCATGGTGATCTGGCTCTGTCCGCCATGAAAGTCGACCAGCATGTGGCGCCTGGCCGCCTCGCGGGAAGTCTTGTAATAAAAGTTGATCAGCTTCTGATCGTTGCGCTGCATGAAATCGATCTTCAGGCCTTTGACGCCCCATTTCGTGAACTCGTCGAAGGCCGCGTCGAACTGGTCGTCCAGTGTTTTCCAGACCATCCACAAAATAATGCCGACATTCTTCTGCTTGGCGTAAGCGGTCAGCTCTTCCATGTTGACTTCGGGCACGACCTCGAGCACATTGCCGAGCTTGTACCAGCCTTCGTCGAGGATGATGTAAGGAATGCCGTATTTCGCGGCGAAATCCACGTAATACTTGTAGGTTTCGGTGTTCACCCCGGACTTGAAACTCACGCCATAGACGTTGAGCGCGTTCCACCAGTCCCAGGCAACTTTGCCGGGCCTGATCCAGGAGGTGTCTTCGACCTGCGAAGGCTTGGCCAGCAGCCAGACCAGTTGATTGGTGATCAGATCGCCGTCTTTTTCTGCAATTCCCAACAATCGCCAGGGATAGCTGCGGGTGCCGCGGGTCACGGCGATGTAATCGGCGGCTTCGGTGACCTTGAAATCGCGGTCCTTCTCCAGCGTTTCTTTGAGCGGATACGGAGCGAAGGTAGCCGCCAGCCCGTTGCCGCCTGTCCCGCGCAGCCAGAGCCCGGGATAGTCTTCAATGTCGGCGTCGGCAATCGCCACTTTCACCCCGTTCGCGGCTTCGACCACCGCCGGCAGGCTGGCAATCGCGGCGGGCGCGATGGTCTTCAAATTCATCGGCAGGTAATGCCGTTCGTTGTGCGAAAAGAAAGATTCTTCCTGCGGGTAGAAAACCCGGTAATCGTCGGGGAAGTTGAAGCTGGATTCCTCGTTGTAGACTTTCACTTCGGCCTGCGGCAGCGTGGTTTCCAGGCGGTAAGCCACGCCCTCGTTGTAGGCGCGGAATACGACGGCGTAGTTGCCCTCCATGGTCAGGCGCAGTTCGTTGTAGTTCTCGCGCACTTTGGCAAATTTCTGCCGCACCGGAGGCTCGAGCGTGCCGTCGTAGCTGCGTTCCTTGGTCGCCTTGACCCTGGGCTGCAAACCCAGCGTGTTGTGATCAATGTCGATGGAGAAAGTCGAGTTCTGCAGCAGGACCGACCCCTTGAAAAGGACGTCGTAGCTGAAGCGGTCGCCGGTCCGTATCTTTACCTCAATGCGCTTGTCAGGAGAAAGCAGGCTATAGCTGGCTTGCGCGAATGCGGTCCCCGCCAGGCTTAGCAGGGGGATCAGGAGGAAAGCTGCATTCTTCCAGGAAAATCTCATCGGACTTTCTCCTCGTGGAGCTCCGCTCGAGGCAGAGCGGCAGGGCCTGCCTCCCGGATGTAAACGTTTCCAAATGCGCCACCAAACTATCATAAAACTGAAATGGCATGCTCCACGAAACTTGAAGTCGCGAGCGGGTGCGCCTCCACCATCCCAACAGAGCGCGCCCAGAGACTCCGGCGCGAATGTCATAATGATGCCCGGAGGATACGAAACTGAGCCTCGACTACGCTGCCATGCTGTCCGTCGCCCTGGCCGAGGCCCGCAAGGGACTGGCGGAAGGCGGCATTCCCATCGGCGCGGCGATCTTCGACGGGCGCGGCCAGCTGGTCGGCTCCGGTCACAATCGCCGGGTGCAGCACGGCGACCCCTCGATGCATGGCGAAACCGATGCCTTCCGCAACGCTGGAAGGCAGCGCAGCTATCGCGATCTGGTCATGGTCACCACCCTGGCGCCGTGCTGGTACTGCAGCGGCCTGGTCCGGCAGTTTGGTTTTGGCACTCTGGTGGTGGGCGAGAGTCGCAATTTTCAGGGCGGGATGGAATGGCTGCGTTCGCTCGGCGTGAAAGTCATCGATCTTGATTCCGAGGAGTGCGCTTCGCTGCTCGCCCAATACATCCGGGCGAATCCCGAAGTTTGGAATGAAGACATCGGGAAAGATTAATTTGCAGAGACAATGAGCTTCTTCAAAGCGCCGGTTGCGATGTTGTTGGTGGTTTGTGGAACTGCGGCAGCGGCGCAGGAAACCACGTTCAACGCACAGTCGAATGTCGTGCTAGTTCCCACCCTGGTGCGCGACGCTAACGGCAACGTGGCTTACGGTTTGCAGGCGACAGATTTCGTGATCGAGGACGATGGCATCGAACAGAAGCCGTTCCTCGATGAAGCGGCGGAGGCCGAACCAGTCTCGCTGATGGTGGCGATACAGACCGGACGGCGCGCGTGGCGTGAATTCGGTAGGGAACAGGGACTGAGTTCCATGCTGTCCCCGATTCTCGATCAACCCGGTGCTCAGATTGCAGTTCTGGCGTTTGATAGCCGGCTGAATCTGCAACACGACTTCACTGGCAACGGGACGCAGATCGCCGACAGTCTACGCAATCTGGAACCTGGCGACGACGGAGCGGCGATTCTCGACGCCGTGCAATACTCGGTGAGATTGCTGAATCAGGTGCCCGAAGGAAGACAAAAAGTGTTGCTCCTGATCAGTGAAACCCGCGACCACGGCAGCAAGTTTGCGAAAATTCAAGATGTCGTGACCTTAATTGGTAACAGCAATACAACTGTGTACACGCTGGTATTTTCCCCCACTCTCTCCAACATTTTGGACACTGAACGGGGCAACAATCAGGACGAAATGAAACCCACGGCCGATCTAATTGCACTGCTCGCGCAAGCCAGCGCAGCGATGAAACGCAACACACCGAAAGCAATTGCATCCCAGACCGGCGGAGAATACGAACTATTCGATTCGCGCAAACGATTCGAAGCTCGCATGACGGATTTCAACAATCACGTCCATAATCGCTATCTCTTGAGTTTTGAACCCAAGAGTCCGCATCCCGGGCTGCATCAGATTCGAGTACGGTTGAAAGATCCGGCGCGAAGCGAGACGGTGCTGTTCCGGAGCTACTATTGGGCTGGCGTGTTAACTAGCGACACCGCGCGATAGGCGCTAGCACCGCAGAAGTGGAGTTTTTCATGAAGCCTGATATAAGCTGGCTGACCAGCTTGCCCAAAGTGCTTCTGCACGAGCACCTTGATGGCGTGCTGCGACCGCAGACCGTGATTGACCTGGCGAAGGAGACACGATACGCAGACCTTCCCACGGACGATCCGGCCGCGCTGGCCCAGTGGTTCCATCAGGGAGCCAACAAGGGCAGTCTCGCCAAATACCTGGAAGGTTTTGCCCACACCATCGCGGTGATGCAGAC
Source organism: Terriglobales bacterium (assembly GCA_035632335.1). Taxonomy (GTDB): domain Bacteria; phylum Acidobacteriota; class Terriglobia; order Terriglobales; family Acidobacteriaceae; genus JAIQFF01. Next base: position 5,417 of record DASQHA010000095.1, on the reverse strand, counting down.
GGAAGAGGCGCTGGAACGCGTGGCGTACGAGCAGGCCGAAGACCTGAGCCAGGATGGCGTGGTCTACTTCGAAACCCGCTTTGCGCCGGTGTTTCACACCCGCAAGGAATTGACGCATCAGCAGGTCGTCTCAGCGGTTTTAAAGGGGCTGGAGCGCGCGCGAAAAGATTTTGGAATTGCCTCAGGATTGATAATTTGCGCCATGCGGAACATGGACGTATCGCTCGAGATGGCGGAGCTGGCGGTGGATTTTCGCGAGCGCGGCGTGGTCGGCTTCGACCTGGCCGGCGAGGAAGGCGGGTATCCGCCCAAGAAGCATGTGGACGCCTTTCATTATATTCAGCGCCAGAACTTCAACATCACGATTCACGCCGGGGAGGGCTACGGCAAGGAATCGATCTGGCAGGCGATTCAGTATTGCGGGGCGCATCGCATCGGACACGGGACCCGGTTGATTGACGACATCGCGGTCGCGGACGGCAAAGTGGTGAAGTTGGGCGACCTGGCGCAGTACGTTCTCGACAAGCGCATTCCGCTGGAGATTTGCCTGATCAGCAATGTCCATACCGGCGCGACCCCCAGCCTGGCGGAACATCCCTTCAAGATTCTCTATCAGGAAAAATTCCGGGTTACCCTCAACACCGACAACCGCCTGATGAGCGATACCACGATGACGCGTGAGTTCGAGGCTGCCGCGGAAACCTTCGGCCTCACGCTGGATGACTTCGAGAAAATTACCATCAATGCGATGAAGAGCGCGTTCCTGCCCTACGACCAGCGGTGCCGATTGATCTACTCAGTCATCAAACCGGGCTATGCCAGGATTCGCGAAGCTTCACCGCGGCTGTCATCCTGAGCGGAGTGGCTGCTTCGCGCAAGCGAAGCAGCTACGCAGTCGAAGGAACCCTACCCGCTTCACAATCTCGCCATATAAACTCATCGAGCAACGCCTCCCGCGCCGTTGAAGCTGCTAGGGGTCCTTCGACTCCGCCCGTCCATTCGCGAGCGAATGGACGGGCTGCGCTCAGGATGACACCTTCCAGTTTTTCGCAACTTTCTCATGTCCCCACGAAAATGAACTACGGCGCGAGCTTTCTTCTATGCCACGTAAGCAGAAGAGCGGATCCGATCATCACCAGGCCGCCGCACAGGCCGATCCACACGCCGACCGCGCCCCATCCCAGTTTGAAGCACAAGACATAGCCCACCGGCAGCCCGATCAACCAGTAGGCGACGAAGTTGGCCAGCATCGGAGTTTTGGTGTCGCCCGAACCGCGCAGCGCTCCGGTTGCGACCGTCTGCAAGCCGTCGAAGAGTTGGAACGCGGCCGCCACCAGCAGCAGCTTCGCGCCGGTGCGAATCACCATCGGGTCGGGAGAGAACAGGCGCGCGATCCAGGTGGGAATGGAGACGAACACCAGGCCCGCGCAGGTCATGAATCCGGCCCCGAGCATGATGGCCGACCAGCCCGCGCGCCGCGCTCCCGCGGGATCTTTTCTTCCCAACTGTTGTCCCACGCGGACTGCTGCCGCGGAGCTGATCCCGAGCGGCACCATAAAGGTGAGGGCGGCGCAGTTCAACGCGATCTCGTGACCGGAGAGTGGGACAGGTCCCAGCTTTGCCACCAGCGCCGTAGCCGCCGAGAAAGCCCCGATTTCGAGCAGGATTTGAGTTGCGGCCGGAGTCCCCAGCTTCAGCAGGGCCGCCACTCGGCGCAGATCGATTCCGACCGCGCCGCTCCATTTCGGCAGTGAAGGTTTCGATTCAACCCAGAACAACGTGATGGCAAGCACGCTCGCCATGTAGATGCGGGCAATGCACGTGGCCCAGCCTGAGCCGGTGATGCCCATCGCGGGCAGCCCCAGATGTCCATAGATCAGCGCCCAGTCGCCCACCAGATTTACCAGATTCGAAGAGATGAGCGCGAACATGATGGGAAGCACCACGTTCATGGCCTGCAGGTAACGGCGCAGAGCAAAGTAGGCGAGCAGCGGCAAAGTGCCCCAGTTCAGCGCGCGCAGAAACGGACGCATCGGCCCTACCAGCTCGGCGCTGATTCCGAAATGCTGCATGAGCGGCGGCCAGAAGGAGACGGCCAGCATGAGGATCGGCGTCAGTGCCAGCGCGAGAAAGAGTCCGTTCACCAGGGAGTGTCGCGCATCGTTCAAGTCTTCGCGGCCGTACGCTTGGGCGACGAACGTATCCAGCCCCAGCAGCAGGCCGGCGCCAAAGATGGCGACGCTGTGATACAGGCTCTGGCCCAGGCCGGTGGCCCCGATGGCAACTGCGCTGTCGGGCAGCCGTCCCACCATGATGGTGTCGACAATGCCCATGCTCATCCAGCCCACCTCGGCGACGATCAGAGGCAGGGCGAGCCGCAGCGTCAGCGCGAAGTCGGCGCGCAGCGGAGCATGAGAGGCAGAGTGAGATTCGACCGGCATCGCTGACTCTTGAATATATCAACTGGAAGATCGATGGAGGACGGGCGTCCTCGCCTGTCGTCCACAGGCTGGTGCCAGACAGCCGGGGGCGCCCGTCCTCCACCGCCTGCCGCCCGTAATTTTGGCGCGGTGTAGCATACTGGGTTAAACTTTGTGCGCGGCCAGACCTACTAATGCCAACTGCATATCTGGAAGAAATCAATCCGTGGGAAGCGCAGGTCGCCCGGTCTGACGTGGCGGCGCAGAAGCTCAAACTCAATGAAGGCTTGTGGAAAATATTGCGCGAGCCGAGCCGGGAAATCATCGTGCACATCCCGGTGCAGATGGATGATGGCCGCCTGGAGACATTTACCGGGTTCCGGGTGCAGCATTCGATTGATCGCGGCCCGGCCAAGGGCGGTATCCGCTACACCCCCAATGTGAACCTGGACGAGACTCGGGCGCTGGCCAGTTGGATGACCTGGAAATGCGCCGTGGTCGATATCCCATTCGGCGGGGCCGCCGGGGGCGTCATCTGCGATCCCGACAAGATGTCCAAGCGTGAACTGGAGCGGCTGACGCGCCGCTATACCGCGGAGTTGATGGAGCTGCTGGGGCCGGAGAAAGATGTTCCGGGACCCGACATCAATACCGACGAGCAGATCATGGCCTGGATCATGGATACATACTCCATGCATGCGCGCCACACCGTCACTGCGGTCGTGACCGGAAAGCCACTGGAACTGGGCGGTTCGCACGGGCGCGTCGAGGCCACCGGGCGCGGCCTGATGATCGTTTGCGATGAAGCCGCGAAAAAGCTGGGGATGAGCCCGGACCAGACCCGAGTGGTGATTCAGGGGTTCGGCAATGTGGGCTCGAATGCCGCGCGTCTCATGCGCCGCCGGGGATACAAGATTGTTGGAGTCTCCACCAGCAAAAGCGGTTTGTATAACCAGAACGGCATCGATATTGAAGCGCTCACCCAGCATTACCAGCACAACCGCACGCTGAGCGGTTTTCCCGGCGCCGAAGAAAGCAATTCCGCCGATTTGCTGGTCGCGGACTGCGACATCCTGATTCCCGCCGCGCTCGAGAACCAGATCACCACCCGCAACGCCAATCGGGTCAAGGCCAAAGTGCTGTGCGAAGGCGCGAATGGCCCCACCACCGCCGAGGCCGATGAAGTCCTCGTCGACAAAGGGGTGTTTGTGATTCCCGACATCCTCGCCAACTCGGGCGGAGTGACCGTTTCCTATTTCGAATGGGTGCAGGACCGTCAGGGATATTTCTGGACGGAAAGAGTGGTCAACGATTACCTGCAGCACACCATGCGGACGGCCTTCGCGGAAGTCCTGAAATACGCCGAGACCCACGGCGTCAGCAACCGCATTGCCGCCTACATGCTGGCCATCGACCGGGTCGCTTACACCCTTCGGCAGCGTGGCATCTACGCATAACGACGACCACTCCATGGACCCACCCCGTCGGTGGCGGCGAATCGCGGGCGGGGTGGGACGCGGATTCGCTCTGTTGCTGGTGATATGCCTGACCGGCTGGGCCGCCGCCGCGTTGTATTTCGACCTGCTGTCCGGTTCCTCTCTGCGCACCCTGGGCGCGTCCGGCTATGGGATCGCCATGCTGGGCACGCTGCTTGCCTTCCGCGGAAGCGGCAAAGGGATCGCAATCTGTCTGGCCGCATTCGGGCTGGTGGTGGCCTGGTGGCTGACCCTGAAGCCGTCGAATGACCGGGACTGGCAGCCCGACGTGGCCCAGACTGCCTGGGCGGAAATCGACGGCGACCGCGTGACCATCCACAACGTCCGCAACTGCGACTACCGCACCGAAGGCGACTACACCCCGCATTGGGAGACTCGATCGTTTGACCTTTCACAGATACGCGGCATGGATATCTTTATGACCTACTGGGGCTCGCCCTGGATCGCGCACCCCATCGTAAGCTTCCAGTTCGGCGACCAGGACTACATCGCCATGTCGATTGAGACCAGGAAGGAAGTTGGCGAAGTGTACTCCGCTGTCCGCGGCTTTTTCCGTTACTACGAACTGATTTACACGGTCAGCGACGAGCGCGACGTGGTCCGCCTGCGGACGAATTTCCGCAAGGGCGAAGAGACCTATCTCTTTCACACCCGCGCCACCCCCGAACGTGCGAGGGCCACTTTTCTCAACTACTTGCAGCGGATCAACCGGATACGAAACCGGCCGGAGTGGTACAACGCGCTGACCAACAACTGCACCACCAACATCGCCGCCCTGGCGGGAGAGCCGGAATGGGACTGGCGCGTCCTGTTGAATGGGCGCGCCGACCAGATGCTTTACCAGCGCGGCGACCTCGCAACTGGGAACCTTCCCTTCGCCCAACTGAAGGAGCAAGCCCACATCAACGCGGCGGCGCTGGCGGCCGACGATGCGCCCGATTTTTCTCTCCGTATCCGGCAAGGGCGCGCGGGGTTCTAGCAGCCGGAATCACCAGCCACGTGGGGACAGCCGCCCTCGGCTGTCCGGCGGAGCATAGCTCCGCGACTCTTGGTTTGGGCCAGATACTGGCGAGCGTTGCTCGTCCGGACCGCCGAGGGCGGCTGTCCCCACGTGGTCTATTAAGGGTGGCGCCAACTGGTGATGACAGACCTGCTACTGGGAGGCCAGTTTCAGGACGTTGCCGCCGCCGTAATCGAGGACGTACATTTCCCCATTATTGTCCTGGCCGAGCGACGAGATTGTCAGGTTGGTCGTCAGCAAGTCGGCGCGAGTCCAGGTATTCGACGGCGCTTCCGTCAGGCTGAATATTTTGCCGGTGAGGTCGCCAAAGATGTACTTATTGGCCAGGCCGGGGATGGAGCTGCCTTTGTACACGTATCCGCCGATGACCGCGATGCCGACCGTGTGAGGGTATTCCGCAATGGGCAGGACTTTGTTGCTGGTGTCGCAGCCGCTGGGCGGGTTGAAGCAGTGGTCGCCTTCCATCACGTTCCAGCCAAA
>DASQHA010000094.1:0-11248 GCA_035632335.1 Terriglobales bacterium | reverse complement strand
CCCCCCCCCCCCACATGGTCTGTGCCGAATTCCGCGACCAAGCAGAAGTTCCTGCATCTAAAACCCATTCGACGCTTTAGGACGTCTAGAATTAATTTCCGCGGTCTGAGACTGAATCATGGCGAAACCCATTTTGTTGAGCGTGGATGATGACTCCGATGTTCTGCGGTCGATCGAACGCGATTTGCGCTCGAAGTACGGGGCCGAGTATCGGGTGATTGGCAGCGATTCTCCGGAAGGAGCGCTGGACCTGCTGAAGCAGTTGAAGGTGCGGAACGACAGTGTCGCCCTGCTGCTGGCGGACCAGCGCATGCCGCGCATGGACGGGGTGGAGTTTCTGCAGCAAGGCATGCGGATTTTCCCCAAGGCGAAGCGGGCATTGCTGACCGCGTACGCCGACATGAATGCCGCCATCAGCGCCATCAACCAGGCCAACATCAATTATTTTTTTCTGAAGCCCTGGGACCCTCCGGCTGAGCACCTCTACCCGCAACTGGATGACCTGCTTGATGACTGGCAGGCTTCTTACCGTCCCACCTTCGAGGGCATACGCGTGCTGGGCACGCGCTGGTCGCCGCGATCGTACGACCTGCGGGATTTTCTGGCGCGAAACCATGTTCCCTACCAGTGGATCGACGTGGAAATCTCTGCCAACGATCCCGAGACCAAGCGGTTGCTGGAGGCGCTCGGTCCGGAGGCGGCCGACCTTCCGGTCGTGCTTTTCCCGGACGGAACCAAGCTTCTGGAAAGCCTTCCGGCGGATGTCGCCAAGAAGGTGGGACTGCGTACCCGGGCCCAGACCGATTTTTACGATTTGGCCATTGTGGGCGGAGGACCGGCAGGACTGGCGGCTGCGGTCTACGGCGCGTCGGAGGGACTGAAAACCGTCATGGTCGAACGGGAAGCGCCCGGCGGACAGGCCGGGATGAGTTCGCGCATCGAAAACTATCTGGGATTTCCGGCCGGACTCAGCGGCAACGACCTGGCGCGGCGCGCGGTGGTGCAGGCCCAGCGCTTCGGCGTGGAGATACTGTCTCCGCTCGAGGTGGTGGGCGTCCGGCTTGAGGGCTCATACCGCATCATCAAAATGGCGGACGGAAATGAAATCTCCTGTCACGCGCTGATGATCTCGACCGGAGTGCAGTGGCGGAAACTGGAGGCGGAGGGCGTCGCCCGCCTGCAGGGGGCGGGAATCTACTATGGCGGCGGCGCCACCGAAGCGTTGTCCTGTGAAGGCGAGATTGTGTACGTGGTGGGCGGGGCGAATTCCGCCGGCCAGGCCGCGATGAACTTTGCCAAGTACGCAGAGCGGGTCGTCATTCTGGTGCGCGGGGATTCTCTGGCCAGCACCATGTCGCAATATCTGATCGACCAGATCAAGGAGACACCTAACATTCAGGTTTGGGCGCATGCCAGCGTGGCCGAGGCCCACGGCGCGACGCACCTGGAAGAAATCTCGATTCTGTGTTCGGACACCGACAAGATCGAGCGTGTTCCCGCCAGCTCGATGTTTATCTTTATCGGAGCTCTGCCGCGGACCGACTGGCTGGGTGATCTGGTCGAGCGTGACGAGCGCGGTTTCATTCTGACCGGTCCTGATCTCATACGAGACGGGCAACGCCCCAAGGGCTGGACTCTCGATCGCGATCCCTTCCTGCTCGAGACCAATGTGCCCGGCATTTTTGCCGTGGGCGATGTGCGGCATGGTTCGGTGAAGCGGGTGGCTTCGGGAGTGGGCGAAGGCTCGGTGGCGGTGCAGTTTATCCATCAGTACCTGAGCAAGGTATAGGGTTCATGATCGAGAAATCAGACTTATTGCGCATTCCGACGTTTGCCGGCCTGCCCGATGATCAGCTGGACTGGTTCATCAGCCAGTCTCAGGAAATTGTTCTTAAAGCGGGAGACACGTTCCTGCAGCAGGGGGCTCCCGCGGTGGCCATGGTGGTCGTTCTCGACGGGGAACAGCAGATGCGCGGCGCGCTGGGCGGCGAGGCGGTCACGATTTCGCTGAAGCCGGGTGATATCAGCGGGCTGCTGCCGTTCTCGCGCATGAAAGTGTCGGTGATGACCGGCCGGGCGGCCACGGATGGCCGCATCCTGAAATTTCCATCCGCGCAATTCCCGGAGTTGGTACAGAAAATGCCGGAACTGGCCCAGCGGCTGGTGGGCCTGATGTCCGACCGGATCCGCGAAACTACCCGGCTCGAGCAGCAGCAAGACCGGCTGGCCAGTCTGGGGAAACTTTCGGCGGGCCTGGCGCACGAACTGAACAATCCGGCGTCGGCCGCGAAACGCGCCACCAGCCTGCTGCGCGAGGCGCTGCATCGCATCAAGGAATCGGTCCAGGAGTTGAGCAAGCACGATCTCACCGCCGCCCAGAAATCGGAAATCGAAAAGCTGGAAGCGTCGTTCCTGCAACCCGACGAAACGCCGCTCGATACCCTGGCGGTCACCGATCTGGAAGACCAGATTGATTCCCTGTTGCGCAGTCATGGCCAGAACGACCTGTGGCAGCTGGCGGCAGACCTGGCGCGGCGAGGCGTCAAGCCGGAAGTGCTGGAGTCCCTGTTCGCAACCCTCGACGCGGAGGTTGCCCGGGCTGCCCTGGTTCGAATTGCAGCGTCGGTCGAAATTGCCAACCTGCTGATCGAGATTGAAAGCAGCACGTCGCGCATCTCCGACCTGGTGCGCGCCATCAAGGAATACACCTACATGGACCAGTCCACCGCGCAAAACGTGGACATCGTGAAAGGGCTGGAAAATACTCTTACCATCATGAATCACAAGCTCAAGCGCGGAGTCACGGTGCAGCGCCAGTACGAGAAGATCCCTCTGCTGGTGAATTCATTCGGCAGCGAACTCAATCAGGTCTGGACCAACATCATCGACAACGCGGTTGACGCGATGGGCGGAAAGGGCGAGCTGCGGGTGCGGACCTATCGCGATGACTCCTGCGTGGTGGTCGAGATTGGCGATAACGGTCCGGGCATCTCGCCCGAGATCAAAGCGCACATCTTCGAACCATTCTTTACCACCAAGGGCGTGGGAGAGGGAACCGGGTTGGGTCTGGATACGGTCATGCGCATTGTGAAGAAGCACCGGGGCACGATCCAGGTCAGTTCGAAGCCCGGAGACACCCGCTTCCAGGTTTTTCTTCCGCTGGCCGAATCCCCCGCCTAGCCGCGCTTACAACGCAGGCGATGGACCGGACTCGCGCAGGTCGAGTTCGTGCTCCAACTGCCGCAACGTCTCGTCGTTGATGCGGCCCTGGTTGCGCAAGCGGACCGCGGTTTGCCGCTCCAGGCGGAGCAGGTCGCGGGAAATACGCGACAAGCGTTCGTGGCCTTCGGGGCTGATGCCGCTCTCGCCATCCTCTTTCCCGATGACGTCGGCGAGACGATGGCGATAGTGCCCGGCGAGGTCTTCATACATCGAATCGAATTCCGCCGTGTCTTTCTGGCGTTGGTCGGCCAGATACGCCAGGGCGGCCTCGAGGATCTCGCGGCGTGCGGCTTCCTCCTCGAGATTGGCGCCGGGCGGATCGGCGATCCCGAGAATGCCGACCAGCCAGGGAAGCGTCAGTCCCTGGAGCACGAGGGTCACGAGAATTACGCAGAAGGCGAGAAAGACGATCAGGTTACGCTGCGGGAAGGGACTGCCATCGGCCAGGGCCTGAGGCAGCGCGATCGCGGCGGCGAGCGCAATCACTCCCCGCATGCCCGTCCAGCCCAATATCAGGACGCCCGCCAAGGTTGGCTTGGTCAACTTCTGGTGAAGCAAGCGAGTTCGAATCCAGTGCGCTACATGCGCTCCGGGAAATACCCACACCACCCGTAAGGCGATGACCAGAGCGCTGAACAGGGCGCCGTACAAGAACAGAGTGCCGCGGCTGTAGTCGTGAATTCCGCTCAGGACATAAGGCAGCTGCAGTCCGATGAGCACAAAGACCAGGCCGTTCAGGATGAAATCCAGGGCCTCCCAGACCGCCCAGGCCTGAAGGCGGACTTGCGGTGAAAAAAATCCTGAACTCCGGCGGCTGAGATAAAGTCCGCAGGCCACCACGGCCAGTACGCCGGAGGCGCGCAAGCGGTCCGCCGTGAGATAGGCAGCGTAGGGAACCAATATGCTGATGGCGATTTCGATGGGGCCGTCGTCGATGCGGCGTTCGATCCAGTTGACGATCCAGCCCGTGATCAGGCCCACGGCCAGGCCGCCAAACGTCAGATACGCCAGCCGGGCGATGCCGGCGGCCACAGTGGGAGTTTCATTCCGCAACACGATGGCGATGCCGAACTCCAGGGCCAGCAGGCCGGTGGCGTCATTCACCAGGCTTTCGCCTTCAATCAGGGTAGTGATCCGCTTGGGAATGCCGACGCGTTCGGCGATTGAGGTGGCGGCGAGCGCATCGGTGGGGGCAATGACGGCGCCCAGCACCAGCCCGAGCTTCCAATCGAACCCGGCAAAGAGCCAGTGCGCGCTCTCCGCCACTCCGACCACGGTGAAGAAGACCAGGCCGAAAGCCAGCAGCAGGATGCTCGCCAGGTTGTAGGAAAACTCGCGCCAGGAGGTGACCCAGGCGGCGGAGTAAAGAAGAGGAGGAAGAATCACAAAGAAGATGACATCGGGATTGAGCGCGATTTTGGGAATTCCTGGAATGAAGCCGAGCAGTCCTCCGGCGATCACCAGAACGATGGGATAGGGGATTTGGAGTTTTCGCGCCAGGGTCCCGAATGCCACCACGAACAGCAACAGCAAGAGAAAGACCAGCTCCACTGCCTGGACGTTCACCATCGCCCAAGAATCTCCCTGCGGGGCCGGTTGCCCCAGTTCTTGTGCCCAGTATAAGTCAGGATGAATGCAGCGATGGTGTGGCCGCGGGCGGCTCGCTGGCGTGCCGGCAGCAAGGGAAAAGGCAGGGTCCAAGCGAAATCAAAATCGAAATCAGAGGCAGAGGCAAAGTCAAAGGCAAGTCAAAGGCAAAGGCAAAGGCCGGCGGGCGAGGGCGCCCGCCCCACACGGGCGGAGGCTCGCTTCGGGACGGGGACTCTGCTAGGCTGAATCCCTCACCATCCACCGAAGTTGCCATGAAGCGATCACGTAAAGAGAAGTCAGATTCGAGCCAGCAGGTGATCGACACCACCCTGCGCGCCTGTCTTATCGCCAAGGACGCCGCCTTCAATGCCCGGGATTACATCGAGACCGGTTCACGCATCGCTTTTCTGGCGGTGCGGCAATGTGAAAAAGAACTGGACCAGATCGAACGGCAGATCGATGACGCCACCCCTGCCGCGGTGACCCAGGTGCCCGAGCCCGAGGCCCGGGAATTGCTGGCTTGCCTCAAGTTCACCATCGATCTGGAACGGGTTGGCGATTTGATCTGGTCAGTGGTGCAAAGAATTCACAGCCTGCCGTCTCCCTTGAACGCGAAGGAATCCGCGTTTCTGATCGAGATGGCGAAAGTGCTGCAGGAAATGCTGGCGCGAGTGCATCAGGGTTTTGTGGCCCGCGACCTCGGGCAGGCGGAATCTGTCATCAAGATGGATTACGACATGGACCAGGTCTGTCATTCAGTGTTCCGCCAGTATCTGGAGAAAGGCGCCGGCCAGAGAGGTTATGAGGTGACCAACCTGCTTTTCATGGCCCAGGCTTTTGAACGCGCCGGCGACCACACCAAAAACCTGGCGGAAGAGCTGTTCCATCTGGTGCAGGGCCACAGCGTGAGACACATCAAGAAGTCCCGCTAGACTGGCAGGAGAGATTTCACCATGAGCCTCGGCTTGGTTTTGCTTCGGGCATTTGGAATTGGACTGGTCACCGGTTTGCGCTCGTTCACCGGAGTCGCGCTGGTCTGCTGGGCGGCGCACCTGGGCTGGCTCGACCTCGAAGGGTCTCGCCTGGTATTCATGGGGTCAACGCTGGCCACCTACGGGTTCTCCGCCCTGGCGCTAGGCGAACTCATCGCCGACAAGTTGCCCTTCATTGGGAAAAGGACTTCGCCCGGACCTCTTTTCGGCCGGATCGTCCTGGGCGCGCTCTCCGGGGCCGCGCTTGGTGTCGCGGCCGGCTCCTCTCCCGCGGCCGGCGCCATCCTCGGAGGCGCGGGCGGAGTTACCGGCGCGTTTGCCGGGTATCGCGCTCGCGCGTTTCTGGTAAAGACCTCGGGTTGGCCGGATTGGGTGATCGCGTTGTTGGAAGACCTGGTCGCAGTGGGCGGCGGGTTTCTCCTGGTCGCGCGATTTTAGTTGGTGGGCTGGGCAGGGCCGACAACCCTGGAGCCGGGCCACACCGGATTCAGCGTGGTGCGAATCACGTCCATCAGTTCATTGTTGTCGGCAGGCTTCTGCAGGAAGGCGCAAGCCCCGGCTTTAAGGGTTCGTTCCCGGTTGTACTGGGGATCGCGCGCGGTCAGGACGATGACCGGAATCGAAGCCAGCTGGGCACTCTGCTGCAAGCGGTCGAGCACGATGAAGCCGTCGCCCGCGGGCAGGCCGATATCGAGAATGATCAGGTCGGGCCGTTCTTTCTGGGCCATGGCGATGGCCGAGAAGCCGTCGGTGGCATAGGCGGTATCGAAGTGGTTGGCGCGCAAGCGCAGGTTCAGACCCCGTCTCAGGTCGGGATCATCGTCTACGATCAGAATTTTTGGTTTTTCCATGTTGTTCTCTCCTTTGATTGATCGAGTGATTGATCGAGTTCCAGATTTGAATCCTCTTAGAAAGCGTTTGGTTCTGTGCTCAGTTCGCGGAAGGCTGGCCCCGCCGCAACGTCCTCATGGTGATCTCAGTGATGCTATCGGCAACTTGCTGCACCAACTTCTCTACCGGCTCCTGATGAGCGGCTGCCGGCAGGTTGAGGCCCCGGGAGGAGAGCTTGAAAGCGAAGTTGGTGCGCAACCGCTCAGAACGTTCCAGTTGCTCGCGGATACGCTTTTCGACCACGGTGGCTCCATGTTCATCGGTGGAGGCCACGATGACCAGGCTCTCGCTCAGTCCGCTATGGCCGAGCGCGGGCAGGACCGCGTCTTTGTCTCCGAGGATGCAAGGTTCCAGGATCTGCAGGCAATACTCGCGGATGTCGTCCCAGTTGCCGGCGAACGGAGTGAGCAGGGGAGTAAGCTCCACCGTGATCAGGGAGAGGGCATCGCGCAGGCGGCCGCGGTGGGTGATGATCGGAGACAGAAATTTTGCCAGCGAAAATAAGGGCAGGGTGAAGATAAAAGTGCTGCCATAGGAAAGCTGGCTTTCCACCCACATCTGTCCGCCCTGCAGCCGGACCAGTTCTTTCGAGATATACAGTCCGAGGCCGAGCCCCTTGCGGCTGTCGTCGATCGCGTTGGGGTCCTGGTAGAGGCGTTCAAAGATCAGGGTCTTGGCTTCCGGACTGATGCCGCGGCCGGTGTCGGCGACAGAAATTTGCACTACATCGGGATCGGCCTCGGTCAGGCAGGCTTTGACCATGACCGATCCATCGGCGGGCGTGAACTTGATGGCATTGTCGAGGAGATTGGTGAGGACCTGCAGAACCCGGTTGGGGTCGGCGTAGATGAATGGAATCCGGATGTCGAGACCGGCTTCGAGACCGATGCCCTTGGCCAGGGCGCTGCCCTGCAGCATGGCCACCGCCTGGCGGATCACATCGCCGATCACGATGCAGTGCGGCTCGATGGAAATCTTTCCCGACTCGGCCCGGGTCGCCTCCAGCAGGTCGGTGATCATGGCCCGTAGCTGGTTCACGCTGCGGAACACGGTTTCCAGATGCTCGCGCTGTTCGGGAATCAACTTGCCCGCCAGGCCATCCAGCATGAGCGAGACAAACTGGTGGATGCAGGTCAGCGGGGTGCGCAACTCGTGCGAAACGTGAGATAGAAATTCATTCTTGAACTGCAGCTGCTGGCGGCGGCTGATATCGAGCGAGGTCAGCAAGGCCTGGCGCTCGATGGCATAGCGCATGGCACGCGCCAGTTGCCGGCTGTCAAAGCTCCCTTTGACCAGATAGTCCTGCACCCCCTGATGGACCGCGCTGGCTGCGAGTTCTTCGTCGTCCTGCCCGGACAGCACGACGATGGGCACGCCTGGCGCCTGCTCGAGCACGCTGCGGTAGGTGTCCGCGCCGCGGCTGTCGGGCAGGTTGAGATCGAGCAGCACCATGGCGGGAGGAGCGACGATCATGGAGGCCAGCCCAGTGGAACGCCGGGTGACGCAGGAAACGGCGACATCGGAATGCGCTTCCACCACCCGCAGCCGGACCAGGTCGGCGTCTCCAGGGTTGTCCTCGATCAGCAATACGTGGGTGTTGGCTACCTTATTCACTCTTCCTCCTTGGGTGGAAGGCACGCGCATCCGATCCAAAAATCTTTCAGCAGCTTCACCGTCGAAACCCAGGCGGCCAGCGTGGGCGGTTTGCTGACATAGCTGTTGGCGCCCAGTTCATAGCTGCGCTGGATATCTTTTGCGGCTTGCGATGTGCTGAAAATCACGACCGGGATGCGGCGCAGGGCGGGGTCTGATTTCATATCGGACAAGACTGCGCTGCCATCCTTGCGGGGCAGGTTCAGGTCGAGCAGCACCAGGTCGGGACGCGCGGACGCAGCGTGTTTTCCCTGGTGGCGGAGATAAGCCATGGCCTCGGCCCCGTCGTTGACGGTGCTGACGTGGCTCGGCCATGCGCTGCGGGCCAGGGCGTCGATGGTCAAGTCCAGGTCGGCGGGATTGTCATCCACCAGCAGAATTTCAGAGGACGCGGGCGTCATGCCGTTTCCAGTCTTCCGGGAACAGTTCCCGCCGGCAGGGTGAATTTGAAGACGGTGCCGCCGCCTTCGTGGGCCATGGCCTGGATCCGTCCTCCGTGGCGCTCGACGATCTTCTTGCAGATCGCCAGCCCGATGCCGTTGCCGGGATATTCGGTGCGGGTGTGGAGACGGTTGAAAATGATGAACACGTTCTCGGCGTGCTCGGCCGATATGCCGATGCCGTTGTCGGCCACCAAGAACAGCCACTCGCTGCCTTGTTTCTCCGCCTCGATCCGGATGACGGGGGCCTGGGAGCTGCGAAACTTCAGGGCGTTTCCGATGAGGTTCTGGAACACCTGTTGCAGCTGTGATCCGTTGGCCATCAGCCGGGGCAGAATGCCGTGGGTGACGACCGCGCCGCTTTCGAGCATCGCGGCCCCCAGGTCGTCCATGGCGTGCTCCACGATTTGGTTGCAGTCCGTGCTGGCCAGGGCCGTTTCCTGCCGTCCCACGCGGGAAAACGCCAGCAGGTCGTGGATCAGGCTCTGCATGCGCGCCGCGCCATCGACGGCGTAACGGATATATTTGTCGGCCTGGTCGTCGAGCTTGCCGCGATAGTTTTCCGCCAGCAGCTGGGTATAGGCCGAGACCATGCGCAAAGGTTCCTGCAAGTCGTGCGAGGCCACGTAAGCGAACTGCTCGAGGTCGGCATTGGAGCGGGCCAGTTCCTCGATCTTCTGGGCCAGCGATTCCTGTCCCCGTTTGCGTTCTTCGCGCGATTCCTTGTCTTTCAACGCGCCCTGCAAGGCTACCCACAACCGGGCCAGCGAATCTTTCAGCACATAGTCGGTGACGCCTTGCTTGATGCACTCGACCGCAGTGACGTCTCCCAGGGCGCCCGACACCAGGATCAAGGGGATGTCCAGGCCTTCCTGGCGCAGAATTTCCAGGGCTTCGGTGCCTCTCCACTGTCCCAGGTTGTAGTCGGCCAGGACCACATCCGGGCGGTTGGTGCTTACCCGCTGCCGGAAGTCATCAGCGGTCACGGCCACGTCAGCCGCGATTTCGAATTCGCCCTTTTGCAGTTCCCGCAAAATCAAGTCGCGGTCGGCCGGATCGTCTTCGACCAGCAACACTCGCAGCTGAGGCCGGGGAGCGCTGAGGGACCCGGCCTCGCGAGCCAAATGGGTGGCAGTTGAGTTCATGGCGACGCCTGCGCGGAGGCTTCCGTGATTTCGCGGCCCGCCCGGTATTGCTGCTCCGCCGGCGGGTGGGCAATCGCGTCCCTGAAGGACGTATCCGCCGCAAGTTGGGCGGTCGCGAGGTCGCTCATCTTGCAAAATCTGCAAAATCTCCGGGCTGCCAGCCGGTTGGGCACAACCGGAGCGCGCGGGCGCGGTTGGGACCGAATGCTCATGTATCTCAGTTATCGGCGGAACCGGGGCCGGCTTTAACCGAAAACAGGTGGGAATCTAACCCGATGGCCTGGTATCTCCCGACAACCACAAGCGTTGCCGAGGTTGAAGGACATGACCTTTTAGGCGCGCCGGATTGGCTCCTGACTAAAGCGGGAATCCCGCCCGGCCGAAGGATCCAGTGTGGTTCCGCGTCCGGCAAGGCAGCCGGCCGGGAGTCAGGAACCGCCGGAGAACTTCGGTGCGCATGGGCATCGCAATTTTCAGCCCGCCGGGCGAGTCCAGAGCTGGGAGAAAAGGCCGGGTGGGCCGCGCCCTGAGCTGGCTCAGCCCGCTGGTGCTGCTTTTCCTCGCAGGCTGTCCCTTGTGGGCGCAGGTAAAATCCGCCGACCTGACCGACCTGAGCCTGGAAGACCTGATGGACACCAAGGTGACCTCGGTCTCGAAGACCGAGCAGAAAATATCGCGGACAGCGTCCGCCATATTCGTCATCACTGCGGCCGATATTGCGCGTTCCGGCGCCACCAACATTCCCGACCTGCTGCGCATGGTTCCCGGACTCGATGTGGCGCAGATTAATGCCAACACCTGGGCCATTAATGCCCGCGGGCTCAACGGACGTTTCAGCAACGAACTGCTGGTGATGCTGGACGGCCGTGCGGTGTACACCCCCACGTTTGGCGGGGTCTTGTGGGACACGCTGGACCTTCCCCTGGAGGACGTCGAAAGCATTGAAGTCATCCGCGGACCGGGAGGAACGATCTGGGTTGCCAACGCGGTCAACGGAGTGGTCAACATCATCACGAAAATAGCCGGGGAAACCAAAGGCGGGATGCTGGTGGCGGGCGGCGGCAATCTGGACCAGGGATTTGGAACAGGGCAGTATGGCGGGGGGCTGGGCCAGAACACGGACTACAGGATTTTCAGCAAATACTTTAATCAGGACCATCTGCCGGGTCCTGCCGGCGCCGTCGGGGTGGATGGCTGGCACCTGCTGCGCGGCGGCTTTCGCACCGACAGCCGACTGTCCGGGAAAGACCACCTCATGGTCGAGGGCGATTTGTACAGCGGGCGGGAGAACGCTCCGGTCACGTTTCTTCCCGCG
>DASQHA010000093.1:0-8962 GCA_035632335.1 Terriglobales bacterium | reverse complement strand
CAACGCTCCGCTTATTTCTCGCCACAAAAAATTTGTCGAGTTTCGCTCGACCGGACAGCCGAGGGCGGCTGTTACCACGTGGCTGCTGATGGCCGCTACGCTTCCAGCAAAAACTGCCCGTTGCGCATGATCTGCGCCTCGTCTACCCAGATGTCGAAATTCCGTCCCACGACATCAATGTGCGTGGAAGAGTCCCACTTGGCCCCGGTATGCGCGCCGTAAGGATTGCCAAACGCAATATGCACGCCGGGATATTTCTCATCCTGCAGGATCTGACCAATCACGTCTTTCAACTCGATGTTGGTGCCGATGGCAAATTCGCCCACGCGATCGCTGTTCTCGTCGGTATGGGTGTAACGCCAGAAATCATCTTCCAGTTCGCGGTTGGCGGAATGGGCTTCAGTCAGGCGGTTGCCCTTTATGTGGATGGTCAGCGGGTGCTCCTTCAGGCTGCCGAACTTCGCGCACAGCCAGTCGCCCACCACGCCATCAATCACAAAAGTCCCGTTGACCTCGCCTGGAGTGGTAAACACTTCTCCGCCGGGTAAGTTGCCCCATTTGTCGGGGCTGATAATGCCGCTGGTCTTGAGCCAGCGGTAATCCGGGTTCAGTTGGGCGGTAAGATCGGTCCCGGCGGATGTCTTCGCGCGTACCTGCTTGGCCCGCCGCACCGTCTCTACAACCTTGGTGCTGATGCGATCCACCTTGAGGAAATCGGCCCGCATGCCTTCCAGCATGATCTGATGATTGATATTGACCATGTGAGCGTGCCGGATTTTGCGGCGGTTCACCACGTCGGTCATCTGCATCCGCGAGCGCAGTTCGTTGGCCTGCGCCTGCACCGCGAAGATGCTGACCTGGCTGGTTTCGAGGTCGTCGACGATCTCACGCGGCAGGTCGGTCAGCGGCCGGGGCGCAAGCTCTTCCAGAATCCATGCCTGGTAGGGAGAGCCCAGGGTCTCCAGTTCGTGGACGATGCTGGCCGCGATTTCCCTTGTCGCCTCGTCGGTGATGACGGTCACTTTCTCGCTGGGCTGGATGCGCAGGCACACCTTGACCGCATTGCGGGCGCCGGGAGTAAGTTCTGGATCGAAAGAGAGCGTGCTGAGCTCGCGCTTGGCTTGACTGGCGGGAACGGTCATTACCCTACTTTTCTAACGGGAGCCTGGGCCTCCGTCTCGGCCAGTCCCAGTTCCGTTTCTTCGATGATGTAGTCGACCACCTTTTTCAGGTCGCCGGTTTCACGAAATACTCGCAGCTGCCGATCGGCGCCGGTGCCGTTATCCAGGATCTGGTGGATGTAGTTCAGTTCTTCGCGGGATTCGAGCTCGTCCACCACATCGTCGATGAACTCAAGATATTCCAGCACCAGCTCGCGGGCGGGAACTTCCATCTGCTTGCCGAAATCGATCAGCTTGCCTTCGAGCCCGTAGCGCGAAGCCCGCCACTTGTTTTCCATGATCAAGGCGCGGCGATACAGCCGGAATCCCTGGTTCGCGGTGTAGAGCTTGTACAGCTTGGCCACGGTGGCCTGGATCAGCGCCGCCAGCGCGATGGTTTCTTCCACCCGCATGGGGATGTCGCACACCCGGAATTCCAGCGTGTTGAAGAACGGGTGGGGGCGGATGTCCCACCAGATTTTCTTGGCATTGTCGATGCAATTGGTCTTGATCAGCAGCTTGATGAAATTCTCGTACTCGCCGTAGCTGGGGAAGTAGTCCGGAATATTGGTGCGCGGGAACTTGTCGAAGACCTTGCAGCGATACGATTTCAACCCCGTGTTCATGCCCAGCCAGAACGGGGAATTGGTCGAAAGCGCGAGGATGTGCGGCAGAAAATAGCGGGCGTGGTTCATCAACTGGATCGCAGTCTCGCGGTCTTCCACGCCTATGTGCACGTGCAGGCCGAAGATCAGGTTGGCCCGTGCCACCAGTTGCAAATCTTCGACGATGTTCTTGTAGCGGATGTCTTCGGTAATTTCCTGCACCCGCCAGTCGGCAAAAGGATGAGTGGCGGCGGAGGCCAGGCGGAGGCCGTTTTCCTTGGCCAGAGCGATCATGTCGCGGCGCAGCTTCTTTACTTCTTCCTTGGCGTCCTTAATATTGCTGCAGACCGACGTCCCGACCTCGACCACCGACTGGTGCATCTCGGCCTTCACCCGCTCCTGCAAGAGCAGCTTGCCCTTCTCAATAATTTCGGCGTGGATATGGGAGCGCAGGTCGCGCGTGACCGGATCAACGGTCTGGTATTCCTCTTCGATTCCGATGGTGAAAGTCGGAAGCATGGGCAGCCTTCCTGAAGCGGGGACTAGTATAGCAATCCTCCGCCGAAAAGCCGAAAAGCGGGGAGATCCGCGAGTTACGCTTTGGCTTTCTTCTTTGCCGAAGGCTTTGCAGTTGGTGCTGCTCGCGGCATTTCTCCCGCCAGAAACGACGACCAACGCAATTCCCTGGCAGGATTTTCATCGCTAAGCGCTTTGGCTACAGCCATTTCCGCGACCGCATTCACGATCCAGTCGAAATTGGCCTGGCCCACCGAGTGAATATCGGCATCGGGCGCGGGATTCAGGAAGTCGATGGCGTAAGGCACGCCGTCTTCCACCGCAAACTCCACCGTGTTCAGGTCGTAGCCCAGGGCGCGGCAGAGCGTTCGCGAGTCTCTTACCACGCGATCCAGCAGTTTAGGATCGGCAGGCGCAGGATTTTTCACATAACGCTCGTGATGCGGCGCCTTGGGGTCATAGTGCATGACATGCACTTTCTCCTGCCCGACTACATAGCAGCGAAAATATTCCTTGAACTCGACGCCATGCTGCAGGGTCATGCACAAGTCGCCGGTCTGGTTGTAGTGATGGAAAAACTCCTGCGGCGAGTGCACCTTGTACACATGCTTCCAGCCTCCGCCGGAATACGGCTTGAGGAACGCGGGGAACCCCACGTAGTCGAAAATCTCTTCCCAGTTCAGGGGATAAATCAGGTTGCGCATGGACTGATCGGTCGTGCCCTCGGGATGCTTATGATGCGGCAGAATCACCGTGGGCGGAATGGCCACGCCCAGCTTCGACGCCAGCGCGTAGTTGAAGAACTTGTCATCGGCCGTCCACCAGAACGGGTTATTGATCACGATGGTTCCCGTGAGCGCGGCATTCTTCAGGTAAGCGCGATAAAAAGGAATGTCCTGCGAAATGCGATCGATGATGACGCGATACCCGCTGGGCTCGGCCATCTTCACTCCGCCCAGCTTGACGAACTCCGCCGTCACGCCATCGATCTTCATGCTCTTGATCTTTTCCACCAGCGCGGGAGGAAAAGTATTTTCCATGCCGAACATGATGCCGATTTTCTTCACGGTTGCCGCCTTTCGTAGCGCTCTCGCGACAGCCGGCGAGACGCCGGCGCTACAAGTTCGCTCCGGACGAAAGCCTCAAGCAAAATATTTTACCGCCATCCTTTGCCACAGCGGCCAGTCGTGCTTGGAGTTGTCTCCCCACACGTCCAGCCAGTGCGGAATCGCCTTGGCATTCAAAATCGCGGAAAACTTGATGTTCTGGTCGAGACAAATGTCCCAGTCGGCCGATCCCAGCACGATGTTCATCTTCCGGTAGCGGCTCAGAAACCAATCGTCGCTCATATGCGGAAGAAAATCGGGGGGACAGTTGAAGTAGCAGTCGTCGTCGTAATATCCATCGAGAAACTGATGGATGTCGAAGGCTCCGCTCATGCTGACACAGTAAGTCACCACGTCGGGGTGCTTGAGCGAGAAATTCACCGCATGGTAGCCGCCGAAGCTGCAACCCGTCACCGCCAGCCGCGAGGCGTTGTTCTTCCAGCGCAGGAAGGGAAGCATTTCGTGCAGGATGTAGCGTTCGTACTGCAGGTGGCGCAGCACCCGCACCCGGGGATGCACGCCCTTGTTGTACCAGCTCTCGCTGTCCACCGCGTCGGGGCAGAAGATTTGCAGCTCGCCGGCGTCCATCTTCGGCGCCAGCATGCCAATCATGCCCCGATCTTCATATTCGAAAAACCTGCCCATGGAAGTGGGAAAAACCAGCAGGGGCGTGCCCGCGTGTCCAAAGATCAGCATTTCCATGTCGCGATGCAGTTCGGAGCTGTAACCCTTGTGGTATTCACGATTCATGATGGGCGAGACCGTTCCCTGAGGACGGCGCGAAGTATCTTACCTGATCGCGCCGCCGCGGGCCATGCGGGCCTGGATATTGTGTCGTCTCCCCATGCAACCGAGATCTGCCACCGCGAAGCTGCTCATGACGTGAATTGAGATGAGCCGCGCAGGAACAGGTGACG
Organism: Terriglobales bacterium; assembly: GCA_035632335.1. GTDB lineage: Bacteria > Acidobacteriota > Terriglobia > Terriglobales > Acidobacteriaceae > JAIQFF01. The sequence goes on along the minus strand of DASQHA010000093.1, from coordinate 4,658 downwards.
ACATCTGCCCGTACATGGTTTGGGGCGCCGGCCCCTTTGCTTTCCGTTCTGCGCCCCGATTGTTCTAGAATAAAATTGTTCTCCCCGATGACCGAGCCTGTCCAATCATGAACGTCGCGAGTTTGAAAGCCTTCACCCGCCGTCCTCCCGTGATCGTTGCTGGTCTGGTGGTGATCGCGGTGTTGGCTTTCCTGGCCGTCAATCGCCTGGTTACACGTTTTCGTGAACAGGAGAAGGCCCTGGCCCGACATCTCTACGAACGAGGCGTCCAGGCGCAGGACACAGGCCAACCGGAACGCGCCGTAAGCGATTTTCGCGCTGCGCTCAGCTATGCCCGCGATAACTTCGACTATCAGCTCAGCCTGGCTCGCGCCCTGAGAGATACCGGACGCACCGCGGAATCGGAAACCTACCTCATCAGCCTGTGGGAACGCACGCCCCAGGAAGGCGCGGTGAATCTGGCTCTGGGGCGGCTGTTTGCGCGCGAGCAGATTTTCGACCGGGCCATTCAGTATTACCACAATGCGATCTATGGTTTCTGGTCCACGGATCCGGACGCCAGGCGGCGGGACGCGCAATTTGAACTGATCGGATACCTGGTGCAGCACAAAGCGTATCCCCAGGCGCAGGCCGAACTCATTACCATGGCGTCGTCGTTACCGCACGACCCCGAACTGCGGTTGCGGGTGGCCGGCCTCTTCGCGCAGGTCCGCGATTATGAGCACGCCCTAAGTCAATACGACGATGTGCTGCAGACCGAGCACGACAATCAGGCTGCGCTCTACGGAGCGGCGCAGGCGGCTTTCCAGTTAGGCCGCTATCGTACCGCGCAAGGCTATCTGCAGAGCGCGGTGCACGCCGATCCTAAAAATGCGGACACCTCGCAGCTGCTGAAAACCGTTACCCTGGTCTTGCAGATCGATCCATTCGCGCCGCGCATTTCCGATGCGGAACGAAATCAGCGCCTGCGCTCCGCATTCCAAACCGCGGGCGACCGCCTGGACGATTGCGCCATGACGAAAGGCCTTGACTTGAGTCCGGCGTCGCCCGCCGTCGGACTGCCTGCCTTGAAAGCGCAGTGGCTGGGGCTTGCCCCCAAGATGAAACGATTGCGCCCCCCTCTCGATAGCGCGTCGCTGGACCCGGTAATGGACCTGGTTTTCGAAATTGAGCAGGAGACGCGGGAAGTATGCGGACCGCCCAGCGGTCGCGATCAAGCCCTGCTTCTGATTTCACAAGATCGGGCCGGAGTGGAGCGATGACCGACCCTGGCGCTCCCGTGAATCCCGACGAAATTCTACAAGCTTCCGCGCCAGACAACGACTCGCCTTTTTCGGGTGACGTTCAACCTGCTTTCGCCCGATCTTCATCCCGTCAACCCTCAACGGATCGATCCTCATCCAGCCGATCATGGTTCACGCTGAGCAGCACCCGCGAGGAGCGCTTCTTTCTGCTGCTGGCCGTGTTCATCGGGTTGTTTTCCGGTCTGGCGGTGGTGTGTTTCCGGCTGGCGATTGACTGGACCCGGATCTGGCTGCTCGGTCCGGTGCTGGAGCCACACACCTGGCGGCTGATTGCCACCCCGACGGTAGTCGGCTTGATCGTGGCCCTTCTGGTTATCCATGTGTTCCCGCTGGTGCGCGGCAGCGGAGTGAACCAGACCAAGGCCGCGCTCTACATCTATAACGGCTACATTCCGTTTCGCACGGCGGTAGGAAAATTCATCACTGCCGCCATGGCCATCGGCTCGGGGCAGTCTCTCGGGCCCGAGGACCCCTCGCTGCAGATCGGCGCCAGCCTGGCTTCAGCGCTGGGGCGGCGCCTCGAACTTTCGCGCGAACGCCTGCGCCTGCTGGCCCCGGTCGGAGCCGCGGCGGGATTGGCGGCAGCATTTAACGCGCCTATTTCCGCGGTGCTCTTCGTCATTGAAGAAGTGATCGGCCGCTGGAGCGCGGGCATCCTTGGCTCGGTGGTGCTGTCGGCAGTATCGAGCGTGGTGGTGGTGCGCTGGTTTCTGGGCTCGGAACCTCTTTTCCGAATCCCGGCCGTCGGCCTGATGCGGCCCACGGAGCTGCTGGCGTACGCCTTTCTGGGAGTTGTGGGTGGCCTGGCCGCCGTTATCTTTGCCAAAGCGATTGGCTATTTTCGTCCGCGCCTGCGAGCCTGGCCGCGCTGGACGCAATATTTCCAGCCGGCCGCCGCTGGACTCATTATTGGACTGATCGGCTACCTGGGTGCTCCCCAGGTGATGGGCGCGGGCTACGATTATATGGACCAGGCCATGCACGACCAGTTCACCTGGAAAGTGCTGGCCACGCTGGCCCTGCTGAAAATCGTAGCCACGACGCTGTCGTTCGTCAGCGGCGCGCCCGGCGGAATGTTTGCTCCCACTCTCTTTGTCGGCGCCATGCTGGGGGGAGCGGTGGGCGGCCTGGAACGAGCTTTATATCCCGGGCTCACAGGTTCCACGGCGACCTATGCGCTGGTCGGTATGGGCGTGCTTTTTGCCGCATTTCTGCGCGTCCCCATGACCTCGGTGTTCATGGTGCTAGAAGTCAGCGGCAACTACTCGATCATCGTGCCCGTGATCGTGGCCAACACGCTGGCTTACGTGATCTCCCGCGGTCTGCAGCCCACGCCCATTTTCGACCTGCTTACCCGCCAGGACGGCCTCAATTTGCCCTCGCTCGAGGAGCAACGGGAGCAAACCGTGCTGCGCGTGGAAGACGCGATGAGGCCGCCCCCGGCCCTGGTATTGGACGCGCAGGATTCCGTCGAGCAGGCCGTGCGCCGCGCACAGGACCTCTCGGGAACCTTTCTTGTCCGCATGAGCCCCAGCGGGTGGGGAAGCGTCACCGCCGACGAGCTGAAGCGGCTGGGAGGCGAAGGTAAAGGGCAAATGACTCTGGGATCCACCCTGCTGACCCGCAACCTTCCGTATCTCCATCCCGACATCACCCTGGAAGCGGCGCTGCGCCACGTCTATCACGTGCCGCTGGTGCCGGTGGTTCATCGCGCCGATTTCCGGCGACTGGAAGGCGTGATCTCGCGGGACGACGTACTGGAGAAATACAAGATGACAGAAGAAGACTGAGAAGCCAGCCGGTGTGGGTCGGACACTCCCGTCCGACGCTTTTGAAGTTGATTTTCAAGCCTTGTCTTATCTGGAAAAAGCACAACAAGATCCAAGTCAAAAGCGTCGGACAGGAGTGTCCGACCCACACCTTGTTCTACACATTACGACTTCCTGATTTGCGCCATTGCCCACCTGCGCAACTGGGAACTGTTCACGACGGATCGTGACTTCATCCGCTAGGGCAAGGTTCTGCCGCTGAAACTTCACGGCGGTCCATCAGCAAGATAGTACCCTTGCCTTTTCAATAGTTTACAAACCATCCAATGCGGCATCGCGCCACTAAACCCCCATTTTTCCCCTTTCGTTGACATCTGCTCGTGCTTCTCCCATGCCTTCAATAACATAAGGTCAGATTAATCCATCAGGCGGCAGACGCTAACCGGCGCTCCCCCGGGTGAAGCTTGCACCACGGCAGGAAATTCCGGCTTCGTTCCGGGAATTTCCGGTAAAACACGAAACTGCCGCGGCAAACCAGCAGAGGAAAGCGAGATCGCATGCACAAGCCAGTGAAGTACGTGGAAAAAGCAGTCACAGTCGCCGCCAAAGGCGCGTGGGTGGTCTTCAATAGCCTGAATAAGATCAAGCAGAACCCATCGCCGACGCCGAAATGGTCGGAGAAGCCACTGCTGAAGTCCTATGAAAAGACCAAGCCACCCCTCGGCTGGCCGCGCTCCACGGATTCGCTCTGCCCCAAGTGTGTGCCTGAAATCCGTCAGCAGATTCTCGACGGCAAGCTGCCATACGAAGTTCTCATGAACGAAAAGGTCGGCGAAATCAAGGCCGAAATCGTCGAGCGCGACGGCAAGATCCTGATGGTGAAAGACTGCGCCATCCACGGCCACTTTGAAGACGTGATGTCGATCGACACCGAGTTCTCCAAGCACCTGGAAGATGTATTCCCGGGCCGCGACATTCGCGCCCACAATGACGAGAAGCTGCATCACCACGGGGCTTCGACCGTTAAGTATGGACGCGGTTCGGTGCTCACCATCGATCTGACCAACCGCTGCAACATGATGTGCGATCCCTGCTTCATGGACGCCAATCAGGTTGGATTCGTCCACGAACTGAGTTGGGAAGACATCAAGACCATGCTGGACAACGCCATCACCATCAAGCCGCGCCGCCAGATGTCGGTGCAGTTCTCGGGTGGCGAGCCCACGCTGTCTCCATACTTCCTGGACGCTGTCCGCTACGCCCGCAAAGTTGGATACAACTCGGTGCAGGCTGCGACCAACGGAATCGAATTTGCCAAGAGCTTTGAATTCGCGCAGCAGGCTGCAGAAGCCGGCATGCGTTATGCCTATCTCCAGTTCGACGGAATCGGCAACGCTGCCAATGCACACCGAAAGGTCGGCAACCTGTTCGATGTGAAGCTGAAGGCGATCGAGAATATGCACAAGGCCGGTATCGAAATCGTTCCGGTCGTGACCATCGTTAACGGCATCAACAACGAGCAGGTCGGACGCATCATCAAGTTCGCCCTGGACAATCCCAAGACCATCGGGTTCCTGTCGTTCCA
>DASQHA010000092.1:0-2355 GCA_035632335.1 Terriglobales bacterium | reverse complement strand
CTAGTGTCCTGTCCGTCATAACTATTGACAATTAGAACGGGATGTGATGTAATGGGGCATGTTCACTGCAGCGGATGCTCTTCCCTTGGATTCTGCGCAGAAGCAGGTCTTGGAGTCGCTGTCGCGAGCCGGTAGCACACCACAACTGGTGGCGCGGAAGTGCAAAGCGATTCTGTTGGCTGCCGAGGGTACCCCCAATAACGCCATCGCCCAGCAGACAGGCTTGTCGCGCCCGACCGTAATCGCGACGCGGGCCACGTTTATGGGCGGTGGTGTGGATGCCATCCGACGCCGACAAAAGCGCAACCGTTCCCGCCGCGTGCTGACGCCGGAGTTGGAGCAGAGAATTCTGGATACGACTTTGAAGACCCGGCCGCCCAATGCAACCCACTGGAGCGTGCGTACCCTGGCCCGCCACCTCGGCATAACCCGCACGCTGGTGCATGGAGTCTGGCAACGTTACGAAGTGCAGCCCCATCGGGTGGAACGATTCAAACTGTCCAATGATCCGAAACTGGAAGAGAAGGTGCGTGATGTCGTCGGCTTGTATCTCAACCCGCCCGACCGGGCTCTGGTGCTATGCGTAGATGAGAAGAGCCAGATACAGGCTCTGGATCGCACCGCTCCGCTTCTGCCGTTAAGACCGGGCTTGCCGGAGCGGCAAACACACGACTACAAGCGCCACGGTACGACCACTTTGTTCGCGGCGTTCAATATCTTGAACGGGAAAGTGATCAGCAGTTGCTTGCCTCGGCACCGCGCCAAAGAGTTCATCCGGTTCCTCAATCAGTTGGAGCAAGAGGTACTGCCCGATCTGGACATTCACCTCGTCATGGACAACTACTCTACCCACAAGAGCGCGGCTGTGCAACGATGGTTAAAGCCGAAGAAGCGGCGACGCTTTCATTTTCACTTCACACCCACGAGCAGTTCCTGGCTCAACCAAGTCGAACGCCTGTTCGGACTCATCACCGACCGCATGATCCGTCGGGGAACCTTCCATTGCGTCGAGGAATTGGAGCGCGCCATCTATCAATGGCTGGCGGCCTGGAACAACGAACCACGACCGTTCGTCTGGAAAGCTACCGCCGACGTCATCCTCGACAAGATTCGCCGCTGTCGGGAAGCTGTTGTAAAGGATTAGACCGGACAGGAGACTAGAGTCATCGAACGGCACAACCAGGCGGCGCTCAAAATGTCGCCACGGGATTCAGCGGCGACCCGGTGCCGCCGCCTACCGCCAGCGGCGCCGCTGTGATGAGAAACTCCCAGCGGCGCCGGCGGTTGGCTGCGTCGCTCAAGGCCTCCAGGTCGCAATTGTCGAAGATCGGCATGCCGATCGAGATCAGTACCAACTGATGAATCGGCTGCGTCACACCCTCTACGCCGGAGGGCAGGACATCGCTGGCGGCATCGCTGCCCAGCATGGCCGCATCGCGGTCCCGCAACCACTTCGCGCACGAAGCGTAGAGGCCGGCGAAGCCCTGTGCGGAACTCCAGGCTCCCTTGGCCGCGCGGCGCGCCCAGCGGCCCGTGCGCACGAACACCACGTCGCCGCTGCGAACCCGGACGCCGGCCTTCTTTTCCCAAGCTTCGAGATCCTCGGGATAGATGGCTTGGCCCGGTTCCAGGTAAGCCACGCCCTTGAGCCGCGGAATATCCATCAGGATGCCGCGGGTGAAGATGCCGTTCTTGTAATTGGTCACCGCCAGTTTCCCGGCGCCGGCGCGTGTGACTTCGCGCGGGGAAAAGCCGTTGAACATCTTACCCTGGTGAAACATGTGCGCAAGCGAGTCCATGTGGGTGTGGGCCAGGCCGTGATAGGAGACCGTGTAGGTATCCATGTTGAAGCCGTCCTCGACGCCCCGGGCGCCCGTGGCCGTCATCACGTGCCCGAAAGGCGAGGGATTGTCGCCGGCCTTTTCCTTCTCGACGTCGCGAGCGAGCGAGACGGAGATGCCGTCCCGCACCAGGGCCGCGGCTTCTCTGCGCCTGGCCGGCGTGATCAGGTTGATGGTGCCGAGCTGGTCGTCTGTGCCCCAGCGTCCCCAGTTGGAAAGTTCGGTCATCCAGCGGTCGATATCGGCCTTGGTCAGCGCGCGCTGGGCATCGGCGGAGGCCGCCAGGAGCGTCATCGTGAGTGCGAGCGGAAAAAGCTTCATGGGAGATCAATCTATCACGGGTTTATACTCAGGGTTGTGACCCGACGCGAGCTGTTCACTCTTCCGGCCGCATTCGCCATCGTGCGGCGGCTTGGTTTTTCTCAGGCGGCATTCCCGGGCGTGGCTTACCGCGACTACCCACGCTGCCTGCCCGACTATCTGCGCGACCTGGCGCGGCGCGCGTACCAGGCGC
>DASQHA010000091.1:0-7299 GCA_035632335.1 Terriglobales bacterium | reverse complement strand
TATAACCAAGCAAACCAACGTCAAGGGCGTCGGACAGGAGTGTCCGACCCACACCAAGTGTTATAATTACTTAGGAATGTTGCCCGATGCGCCATCAGAAGCCCAATTCGCACTTGCCCGTGTGCTGGCTGCACTTCCTGGTGTGCCCGCGCCGTTATCTGGCAGTGCTGCCCTCCCAGGCGCGGCCCAGCTTGTTCGGTAGCGACTAGTTCCCCCATCCTCCCATGTGACGTGGCTTCAGGGCTAAGACCGCCTTTTTCGGCGGGACCGCCCGCAGGCTGACGACCGAAGACCGACGACTGATGACCGTTTTCAGGAGGATCCAATGACCACCAAGGCTCTTGCAGGACCCAAGCTCAAGACCGCTCTGCCCGGCCCCAATGCCAAGCGTGTTCTCTCCGGCGACGAGAAGTACATTTCGCCGTCTTACACCCGATCCTATCCGCTAGTGGCCAAGCAGGGCCGCGGCATCGTGATTACGGATGTGGACGGCAACGAATTTTTCGATTTTTCCGCCGGCATTGCCGTGACTTCGACCGGGCACTGCCATCCCGATGTAGTGTCGGCCATCCAGAAGCAGGCGGGCGAGCTGATCCACATGTCGGGCACCGATTTTTACTACGAGAGCATGATCACGCTGGCGGAGCGGCTGTCGAAAATCGCCCGCATGCCCGGCCCGCACAGGATTTATTACGGCAACTCGGGCACAGAGGCGGTGGAGGCCGCGCTCAAACTGGCCCGCTATCACACCAAGCGGCAGAACGTGATCGCTTTTTTTGGCGCTTTCCACGGACGCACCATGGGATCGCTCTCGCTGACCGCTTCGAAGCCGCAGCAGAAGCGGCGTTTCGGCACCGGCGTTCCCGGCGTCACGCATGTGCGTTATCCCGACGTGTACCGGGGTTGCGAAGGCGGCGCGCAGGACGCTGAAGCGTTTGCGCTCGGTTGCGCGCGTTTTATCGAAGACAAGCTGTTCAAGACGACTCTGGCGCCGGAAGAAGTAGCAGCCATCTTCGTCGAGCCGGTGCAAGGCGAAGGCGGATACGTCGTCGCGCCCACCGTCTTCATGAAAGAGTTGCGCCGTATTTGCGACAAGCACGGCATCCTGCTGGTGGCGGACGAAGTCCAGAGCGGCGTGGGACGCACCGGCAAGTGGTGGGCCATCGAGCACACCGGAGTGCAGCCCGACATCATCTGCTCGGCGAAGGGAATCGCTTCCGGCATGCCGCTCGGCGTCATGATGAGCCGGGCTGACATCATGGACTGGGTGCCGGGCTCGCATGCGTCAACGTTTGGCGGCAATCCGGTCTGCATCGCGGCGGCGCTGGCCACGCTCGACGTCATCGAGAAAGAAGGTTTGCTGGCGAACTCCACCCAGGTAGGCAACCACATGCTCAAACGCATGGCGGACTGGCCGCGCAAACACAAACTGGTGGGCGATGTGCGGGGCCGCGGGCTGATGGTTGGGGTTGAAATCGTCAAGGACAAGAAGACGAAAGAGTATGCCCCGGAAGAGCGCGACCAGATTATCGAACTGGCGTTCGAGCGCGGCATTCTGTTTCTGGGATGTGGTCCGAGCACGATCCGCATCGCGCCGCCGCTGGTGGTCAGCCAGGACGAAGCCGACGTCGCCATCGACGTGCTGGAGGAGTGCATCGCGCAGGCCAGCAAGTAAGTCTGTGTGTGGTTCGATTCGAGGAATTTTTCATGAGCACAGGAACTATCGAATCCATCTACATCGCCCCCGCGGCCACCGCGACCCCGGTTTCGGTGAAGGAGGCGCTTGCCATTCCCGGCGCTGGGCTGGAAGGGGACCGCTACGCTTTGCGCCAGGGAACTTTCTACAAGCCGGAACCAGACTACGAACTGACACTGATCGAGGCCGAGGCCGTGGAGGCCCTGAAGCGCGATTACGGAGTGGACCTCACAGCGGGCGAATCGCGGCGCAACCTGGTTACTCGCGGGGTCGCGCTCAATCATCTGGTGGGACGCGATTTTCAGGTTGGCGAGGTAAAAGCGCGAGGCATTCGCTTGTGCGAGCCTTGCGATCACCTGCAGCGAGTGACCGGACGCGAACTCATCAAGGGCCTGCGCCATCGCGGCGGATTGCGCGCCCAGATCCTGACGCAAGGCACTATCCGTATTGGGGATTCGGTGCGCTCATAAGGACTAGTACTTGTGGGTTTCTCCTTGACACCACAACTTGACGGAGCGAAACTCCGAAACAGAGATCTCTCTAAAATTTTTGCATGGATTATTACTCCATCCTGGACAACCGGGCTTCCCAGGCAGGGCCGGAAATTGCACCGCCGGGTCTCGCCCCGTCGAATTCTGTAGCCCCGGGAATGGTCTCTCCCGATCTTGCTCTGCCAAAAGTTGAACTGAAGCCGGCCGTATCCGTGCCGCGGGTGCGCGAAACCTTGCGCTTTCCCGGGGAGGACGGCGGCAAATCGCTGAGTGAGATGGCACAGCGCGACCTGGACGCCACGCTGCAGTTGCTGGCGGAGCGGGCGCAATACATCACGGGAGCTTCGGGAGCCGCCATCGCGTTACGCCAGGGAGAAACCATGGTCTGCTGCGCCAGTTCGGGGGCGTCAGCGCCCGAACTGGGAGCGCACTTGCAGATCGACTCCGGCTTGTCCGCTGAGAGTGTGAAGACCCGCCAGATTCTGCATTGCGATGATGCGGAAAACGATCCGCGGGTGAACCGCGAGAGTTGCAAGGCATTCGGCATCGCGTCGGTGGTGGTAATGCCTCTGGTACGCGGCGAGGAAGTGTACGGCGTTTTCGAACTGCTTTCGGGACGTCCCCGGGCTTTTGAGGAACGCGACTTCGTGGCCTTGAATCGCCTGGCGGAAATGATCCAGACGGCGGTGGACCATTCCGATGCCGCAAGGCGCGCGGAAGCGGAACTGGGAGAAGCCGCGGCGGCAGATCCGATCGCGATCCCAGCTGTCGCCGCGGAGCCGGTGGCTGAGCCCGCCCGCGTCGCCGTCGAAGCCGATCCAGCAAAGCCGGCACCCAAACTCGACGAGGCGGCGGCGGCCGCGCCGGCCGAACTCCATGCGGTTGAGGCGGGCGAAGTGACGCCGGCGCTCCCGGTTGTCCCGGCTGCGCTCGAGACGCCTGAACCGGCAGCCGACGCCGACCACGGGGAAACCTCCAGTCCGATCACGACGATTGCCTTCGGGAACCTGCGAAGATGTGAGACTTGCGGTTTCCCAGTATCCGAGGGCCGCAGGTTATGCCTGGATTGCGAAGCCGCAACGCCGGACGCGGTTGCGAGCGCCAGTGATTCTCCCGAATTTTTTGGCGAACTGGCCGAGTCAAACCCGAGTTGGGTGCGGACGCACTTGTATCTGATCGCTACCGCGGTGGTGGCGGTCGCAACCATCGTATTGCTGGTCTGGCGTTCTTAAACGCCTGGCAGACCATTCGCCTGAAGGTAGCGCCGGCGTCCCGCCGGCTGTCTGGTGGGCGTCCCGTCCACCGCTTGGGCCGGCCGGAGGCCGGCGCTACCTCAATCCCTGAAACAAAAACAGTCGACACTGCGTATCTTCACCAGCCGCGGTGTGTCTGAGCCGAGGAATCTCGATTCGAATACAGATTCGCACATAACAGTTGTTATGTGTTGTCAGCGGTAGTAGCTGAATTTGTGGCCTTGTTCCTTCAGCGACGGGTGATGCTGAGCTGGCGAAGGATCTGGCGCGGAGCTCACAGGAAAGAATGGCGGCAATTGCGCAGCTGCGCGCCAGATCATTCGGGACTGAAGTCCCTCAGGATGACGCCAGGTCGAGATTGCATTTAAAATTCATCCACGACCAGCCCGGCCTTCACAATGCGTGGCCTTCACAAAGCGGCCTTCACATTGACTTGCCGGTAGGCGCAGCCTACCATCGGAAAATCATTTTGGAGCTCTTTGGCTGATGACGGGCGAAACCATCTCCCACTACCGCATCCTGCACCAGCTGGGCGGCGGCGGCATGGGTGTGGTGTACGAGGCGGAGGACGTTAATCTCGGCCGCCATGTGGCTTTGAAGTTCCTGCCAGGAGAGTTGGAGAAAGACGCGGGGGCGCTGGAGCGCTTTCAGCGCGAGGCCCGGGCCGCCTCGGCCCTGAACCACCCTAACATCTGCACCATCTATGAGATCGGGCAGGCCGACGGGCGGTATTTTATCGCCATGGAACTGCTGGAGGGACAAACCCTTAAGCAGCGCATCGGCAAGCATGCTCTCGAGATGGATGTGCTGATGGACCTGGCCATCCAGATCGCGGACGCGCTCGAAGCGGCGCACTCCAAGGGCATCATCCACCGCGACATCAAGCCCGCTAACATTTTTGTGACGAACCGCAACCAGGGCAAGGTGCTGGACTTCGGGCTGGCAAAACAGACGGTGAAGGCGGAAGCCGTGATGGGCGGCATCACCGCCGGCGCCGACGTGACGGTGGAGGAGGAACTGCTCACCAGCCCCGGGTCCACGGTGGGAACGGTGGCTTACATGTCGCCGGAGCAGGCGCGAGGCAAAGATCTGGATACGCGCACCGACTTGTTTTCTTTCGGGGCGGTGCTGTACGAGATGGCCACGGGCGCGCTGCCCTTCCGCGGAGACACCTCGCCCGTAATCTTCGAGGCCATTCTGAACCGTCCACCTGTGCTGCCGGTGCGTTTGAATCCGGACGTGCCGGCGCATCTCGAAGAAATCATCAACAAACTGCTGGAGAAGGACCGCGATCTGCGCTACCAGAGCGCGGCCGAAGTGCGGGCGGACCTGAAGCGGCTGAAGCGCGACACCGATTCGGGGCTGATTACCGCGGCTTCAAGTTCGGCAACGCTGCGGGCGCCGCGCGACCGCAAGCCGGGGCGAGCCTGGAATCTGGGGGTTATGGCGCTGGTTGTGATGGCCGTCCTCGGACTGGCGATGACGGTGTTTTTGCGCCGGACCCGGGCGGTGATGACGGAGCGGGATGCGATTCTGGTGGCGGATTTTGTGAACACCACGGCCGACCCGGTTTTCGACGGTACGCTCAAGAAGGCGCTGGCGGTGGACCTCGAGCAGTCGCCCTATTTGAATGTGTTCCCCGAACAGAAGGTGCGGCAGACCCTGCAGTTCATGGGGCGCAGTCCGGATGAGCGCATCACCGGAGACGTGGGACGCGAGATTTGCCAGCGGGTCGGGATCAAAGCCATGCTGAGCGGTTCGATCGCCAACCTGGGCAGCCAGTATGTGATCACCCTGGATGCGGTGAATGCCGGCACGGGAGAATCGCTGGCCCGGGAAGAAGTGCAGTCGCCGAACAAGGAGTCGGTGCTGAATTCCCTGCACGAAGCGGGCTCCAGTTTGCGCAAGAAGTTGGGAGAGTCGCTGGCCTCGGTACAGAAGTACGACAAACCGTTGTCGGAAGCGACCACATCATCCCTGGAAGCGCTCAAAGCGTTCAGCCTGGGAGACTTAAAACATCAGTCGTTTGATGAGCTGGGTGCGCTGCCGCTCTATCAGCGCGCCATCGAACTGGACCCAAACTTCGCCATGGCGTATGCCCGCCTGGGCACGGTTTACAGCAACCTCGGACAAACTGAACTTTCGGAAGCCAACCGGCAAAAAGCGTTCGAACTGCGCGACCGGGCCAGCGAGCACGAAAAGCTGTACATCATGTCGCACTACTACGTGGATTCCGGACAGCTCGATAAAGGCATTACGGCCCTCGAACTCTACAAGCAGACGTATCCGCGGGATTCCACTCCCTATAACAATCTTGCAGTGGTGTATATCCAGATGGGACAGTTCGAGAACGCGCTGGAGAATGCGCGCCAGGCGGTGCAACTCGAACCCGACAGCGCGAGCGGCTACTCCAACGTGGCTTTTGCCTACGCCGGTTTGAACCGGCTCGACGAGGCCAAGGCGACCTTCAACGAAGCGCTGCAGCACAAGGCCGGCGCGGCGGTGGTCCATTCTTCCCTGGGCATTATTGCCTGGTTGCAGGGCGATAAAGAGGGCACGGATCGAGAATTTGATGCGCTGAAAAACGATCCCCAGGGCGGCCTTCAAGTGGCCGGACTACGATCGGCGATGGCTGCCTATGCGGGGCAGCTCAAGGTGTCACGAGACTTCGGGCAGAAGCAGAGGGAAGCGGCGGTACGGCTCGGCTTCAAGGAAGCGGCCGCCAGCGAATACGCGCAGGAAGCATTTACTGAGGCCACGTTTCTCAATAAGGCTCGGGCCCTCGAAGATGTGAACCAGGCCCTGAAGCTTTCCCAGTCGCCCAATGTTGTGCTGTTCTGCGCCGGCACCCTGGCCGTGGTGGGCGAAAATGCCCGTGCCACCAAGCTGGCCGACGAGGTCGCGCAGAAGCGTCCTTACGATACTCTGGTGCAATTTGTGATCGTGCCGCTGATCAAGGCGCAGATCGAAATTAACCAGGGCAATCCCGGCAAGGCGATTGATCTGCTCGACAGCGCGCTGGTGTATGCCAGAGCGAATTCCGGTGTGCTCTATATTCGCGGGAACGCGTACCTCAAGGCCGGGAGGGGCAGCGACGCAGTGCAGGCGTTTCAACGGCTGCTGGACCTGAAAAACATGATCACGGTCGATCCCATCATGCCGCTAGCCAGAGTCGGGCTGGCCCGCTCTTATGTCCTGGCAGGAGACAAGGCCCAGGCTCGAGTGGCCTATCAGGATTTCCTTGCACTGTGGAAGGATGCCGACCCGGACGTCCCCCTGCTGCGCGAAGTTAAAGCGGAATACGCCAAGCTGCAGTGAAGCCGGATCCTGGCCTCTTTACGGTTTGGACTCTTGCAGAAGCACTACGTCGGCGTCTCGGTGGCCGCGCAAGATGCCGACATTCTTCCCGTCCGGCGACCAGTGGAAAGACAAGATCCGCTCGGAATTGAAGTGCGTAATCTGGCGCCCCGGAGAGCCGTCGATGGGCTGGACCCAGATATTATCCACACCATTCTCTCCCACGGGATAGGCCACCGCTTTTCCATCGGCGGTGAAATTCACGCCCAACGAGATTTGCGGGTTGGCATCGAGCAGGCGCGGTGAATTGAGCTTATCCAGATCCAACAGCGCGATTTTTAGCGTGCCCACCTGGCTTTGAAGATTCACCAGTTCAGCTACATACGTCAGCGTCTTCCCGTCCGGTGAGATGCCGATTCCCCGCCCCGCCAGAAATGCACCGGGCACGCCGCTTCCGGGAATCGGCTCCGGCTTACCGGAGCCGTCCAGGGGAACACGCCAGAGCTGTTTCACCTCGGGCCAGTAGTAAACCCAACTTTGATTCGCCGCGCATACCGGCGTC
>DASQHA010000090.1:0-19300 GCA_035632335.1 Terriglobales bacterium | reverse complement strand
CGCGGACCTTGCGGGGGATGGTGGACACGACTCTGCCGAACGGATCGATCGACGCAGTCACGCCGGTGTTGGTGTCGCGCAGCAGCCAGCGGTCGTTTTCGACGGCGCGCATCCGGGCCTGTTTCAGGTGCTGGGCGTAGGCCCCGCTGTCGCCATACCAGCCATCGTTTGAAATATTCACGAAAACCTCGGCGCCGTTGGCGGCCAGCTGGCGGATCTCATCGGGGAAGATGGATTCATAGCAGATGAAGATGCCAAGTCTGCTGCCGGCCTGGAGCGGCGCCCGCGAACTTCCCGGCGAGAAATCGCCGACCTCCTGGGGCAGGCCGCCGGCAAAGCCGAACACGCGCTTGAAGGGCACGTATTCGCCGAACGGGACCAGGTGCATCTTGTCGTAGCGTCCCACCCACTCCCCGCCGGGGTTGACCAGGCTTGCGGAGTTGTAGAGCCGGGTGGCGCGGCCCGGCGACTCGGCGGCGTTGCGGATGCCCAGGCTCCCAACCAGCATCCAGGTTTGGGCCTCGCGAGCGATGTTGCTGACGGTTTCTCGGAACACGGGATCGGTGGTGTAGAACGGCGCGGGCGACTCCGGCCAGACGATCAGATCGGGGCGCGCCGGCGGATTCGGTCCCGGATTCGAACCCGAACTGGCTTGAGCTCCGCCGGCGGGGTTCAAAACGGGCGTCGTCAGGCTGATCCGGCTGAGATCCCGCAGCGTGCTCTCGAAATATTCCTTGGTCCAGTCGGCTCCCTGCAGGACCGGAATGTTCTGCTGCACCAGGCGGGCGGTGTGGTCGGTGGACAAGACTGGAGGGCTGATCAATCGTCCTGCCTGGAGCACGATGATGGCGGCGGCGGTCGCCAGCAGGAGCGGTTTTCGCGGGATGGGCCGGCCTCTCTCGGCGCGAATCACGAATGCGGCGGCCAGGGCGGTATTGACCACCATGATCTCGAAGGACAGGCCGTAGACCCCCGTCACCGTGGCAATGTGAGAGAGCGGTATGTTGTCCACCTGGCTGATGCCCAGCAGGTCCCAGGGAAATCCGGTGATGCAGGTGCGGGCCAGTTCCACCGCTACCCATACGAAGGGGGCGAGAACCAGCGCCCGGCGGCTGAAGGGATTGGTTGCGTTGCCATCCGGTTCACTTGCCAGCAGGCTGATTAACAGGCCAAAGGCGCCGTGATAGAGGGCGAGATAGAGGCAGAAGAGAGCAAGCAGGCCGAGAGCGGCGAACGTGCCCACGCCTCCGTACTGCCGCATGGTGTTGTAGATCCAGTAGCAGGTGCCGGCGTACCAGAGAATGCCGCAAACGTAACCGAGCAGAAAGGCCTGGGCCGGCTTCGCCGGCAGCAGCCTGACTCCTGCCAGCAGCTGCAGGGTGTCCGGCTCTCGGGCCCGCAGCAAGGCGATCAGCAGCGGCGCGACCGCCACCCAGCCCAACATATACAGATTGGGCAGCGGGAAGACCGCGATCTGCAGGCCGGCCGAAATCAGCGCCAGCAGCCACGCGCTCTTATGGATACGCAACACATTGCCAGCATAACAAACGCCGGACTTCGGACTCGGACCTTGGACCTCGGACCCCGGACTTCAGACCTCGGACCTCGGACTTCGGACCTTGGACTTCAGCGTCGGACACCGGCACCCCGGGGCCAACGTCCGTATTAGGAGTGGCTGAATTTGAAATGCAATCTCGAAGTGGCGTCATCCTGAGGGACTTTAGTCCCGAAGGATCTGGCGCGCAGCTGCACAAGGGCCGGGTTCTTATGAGCTCCATGCCGGATGCTTCGCAAGCTCAGCATGACGCCCTCGCAGATGGATTAAGGTCACAAATTCAGCCACTACCTGAAGGTTGAGGTTCAGCACGCCTGAAGTCCGAAGTCCAAGGTCCAAAGTCCGAGGTCCGAAGTCCGGGGTCCGAGGTCCGAAGTCCGAGGTCCGGGGTCCGAGGTCTGAAGTCCGAGGTCCGCTCCCCAGATTGGGCACATTCGATTTTTCGATCTGCGACCCGCCTGCCGATTGGGCTAACATGTGGGCCGCTCATGGGGCCTCTCCTCAAGGATAGAATTCTTCTGCTACAGTTCTTAAGCGCGATGGGAGCACTCGGCCCGGCAGTTTCCGGTCCGCGTGCCAGCTAGCCCGCCTCCGCAATGGGATCTCCTTTACAACCCGCAGGCTCAACCAGCAGCCGGGTTCGCATTGTGGTCGCGACCTCGGTGATGCTGACGTTCATCTCCTACTGGCGGGCGGCCGCCATCGTGCTGAACGACCTGGGGTCCTCGGCTTTCTATGCCGCCGGCATCGCGGAGCAGGCCATCGGGAAATCAGCTCCCTGGTTCATCGTGGCGGTGATGCTGTTTTCGTTCGCGGTGCGGGCGGTTTACGTGGAAAGTTGCTCCATGTTCGTCCGCGGCGGTGTCTACCGCGTGGTCAAGGAGGCGCTGGGCGGTACCCTGGCCAAGATCAGCGTGTCGGCCCTGATGTTCGATTACATCCTGACCGGCCCGATTTCCGGAGTTTCGGCGGGGCAATACATCGCCGGACTGATCAACGACACCTTTGCCACGGCCGATGCTCACGGCTGGGTCCCGCGGGCCCTGCACAATATGTTTCACGGGACTCCCCACCTGGACGTTAACTGGACTTCCGTGGTGTTTGCGCTCGCCGTCACCCTCTACTTCTGGTGGCAGAACACCAAGGGGATTCAGGAATCGAGCGAGAAGGCACTACGGGTGATGCAGATCACCACGGTGATGGTGGTGATGCTGCTGGGCTGGTCGGCGCTGACCCTGATGAAGCAGGGCTACCAGACGGTGCCGCTGCCCACCGCCGACAGCCTGAAGTTCAGCGCCGAAGCTTTGGGCTTTCTGAAGCACACCGACCTGGCCCACGGACTCGCCTCCAAGTTCGCCATTCTCGGCATCCTGATCGCTTTCGGACATTCCGTGCTGGCCATGAGCGGAGAGGAATCGCTGGCCCAGGTGAATCGCGAGCTGGCCCATCCCAAGCTGAAGAACCTGAAGCGGGCAGCCATCATCATCGCGGTTTACAGTTTTGTTTTTACCGGGCTCACCGCGCTGCTGTTCGTGATGATTATTCCGGACTCGGTCCGGGTCCCGGTTTACAAGGACAACCTGATTGCCGGGCTGGCCATGTACGAGTACGGGCCCCTGCTGCTGCGGCTGGCTTTCCGGGCCTTCGTGGTGGTGGTGGGATTCCTGATCCTGTCGGGCGCGGTAAATACCGCGATCATCGGCTCGAACGGGGTGCTCAATCGAATTTCCGAAGATGGCGTTCTGACCGACTGGTTCCGGCAGCCGCATCCCCGGTTCGGCACCACCTACCGCATTGTGAATCTGGTGGTAATCCTCCAGGTATTCACCATCCTGGTCAGCCACGGCAACGTCTACCTGCTGGGTGAAGCGTATGCGTTCGGCGTCATCTGGAGTTTCACCTTCAACAGCCTGGCCATGCTGGTGCTGCGCATCAAGTACAAAGGCGAGCGTGGCTGGAAAGTCCCGCCCAACCTCACCATCGCCGGCCACGAGGTGCCGATTGGGCTGTTCTCGGTTTTCCTGGTGCTGCTGTGTACCGCGATCTTGAATCTGTTTACGAAGTCGATTGCCACCGTGGCCGGCGTGTCGTTTGCCGGAGCTTTTTTTCTGATCTTCACGGTTTCTGAGCGGCTGAACCGGAGTAAACACCTTCTGGCCGAGCAGCACATGAAAGAACACTTCCAGTTGCTGCAAAGCGACACGGTGGAGCGCGCTGGAGTGGGGATCCGCGCCGGGAACGTAATGGTGACGGTCCGCGATTACAACACGCTGAACCACCTGAAGTGGGCCTTGGAGCGCATCGACACCAAGGAGCAGGACATCGTGGTGATGTCGGCGCGGGTGAGCCAGTTCGGTTCAGCGGCCTACGATCTTTCTACGGAACAGATCTTCAGCGACTACGAGCAGCAGCTGTTCACGCGAGCGGTGTCGGTCGCGGAAGGCTTCGGCAAGCATGTTTCCTTGCTGGTTGTGCCTGCCCGCGATCCCTGGTCGGCGATTGTTCAGACCGCTAACAATCTGGAAGCGTCCGCCGTAGTGTCCGGCATATCGAGCAAGATGAGCGCCCAGGAGCAAGCCTTTCACCTCGGCCATGCCTGGGAGGCGATGCCCGAGCCCAAGCGGCAATTCATTTTCCAGGTGGTTTACCCTGATCTCAAGGTAGACACCTTCCACATTGGTCCGCACACGCCTTCGCTGAAAACTGAAGACGTCCACCTGGTGCACCGGCTGTGGCTGAACATCACGCGCGAGCCGGGCCTGGAGAGGCTGCATCACCATGACATTCTCACCGAAGCCCTGACCCGTTTTGCCCGCGAATATTCCGGGCACGAGCGGCAGGACATCCTGCGAGAGCTGCGCAAACAATCAGGAGTGACGGTAACGACTCGCGCCCTGGGCGACGACGGCGGGCTGACCAAGGCCAACGTCCTTCCCCCCGCTCCGCAAGAGCCAGAGGCGGAAAAAACCGACGACGGTCCGCCCAGCCCCCCGGTGGTAGGACCATAACCAATGTAGGCGCGCGGCCCCGCTCGTGCGGCAGCGCCCAAGACCCGCCATGCCACACCCGCCCCAGACGTCCGCTTGAGCAGAATTCGACTAGCCTTGCGGGGAAACCCGTAGCGGACCTTCGCTCCGTCGGACAGCCGGGGCCGGCTGTCCCCACGTGGTTCCGGCTCTCATGCACGTTGGTACCTTGCCCACGTCACGGAGCTCTTCTATGATCGGAAGCAGAAGTGGTTCGCATGCCCGATAAGAAGCCTGCCAAGCCGCAAGTCGCGGAGAGCCCGATCGCCGACGTCTTCGAGGGGCGGCACCCATCTGCGGGCGAAAAGGAATGGGCTGAAAAAACCCTGCTGCCGACTCTGGAGAAGGCGCCCGAAAAGCCGATCGGGGCAAATACCGGAATCAATCGCGACGAGCACGGCCACGCCCGCTTCACCACCATTTCGGGCACTCCGGTTCGCCGCCTCTACACCGCCGCCGACCTGCCCCAGGACTGGAGCGCGGAAAAGTATCTGGGCTATCCCGGGCAGCCGCCGTTCACCCGCGGCGTGCATGCCAGCGGATACCGCGGCAAGCTTTTCACCATGCGCCAATTCTCCGGCTTTGCCTCACCGGAAGAAACCAACCAGCGCTACAAATATCTGCTGCAAAGCGGCGGCAGCGGACTGTCGGTCGCCTTCGATCTGCCGACGCTCATGGGCTATGACTCCGACCATCCGGCGAGTGAAGGCGAAGTGGGAAAGTGCGGCGTCGCCATCGATTCGCTCGAGGACATGGAAATCCTCTTCGGCGGCATCCCTCTCGAAAGCACAACGGTCTCGATGACCATCAACTCTCCCGCATCGGTGCTGTGGGCGATGTACCTGGTGGTCGCTGAAAAGCAGGGCGCGGACTGGAAGAAGATTTCCGGAACATTACAGAACGACATCCTGAAGGAGTACATCGCACAGAAGGAATACATTTATCCGCCCGCTCCTTCCATGCGCCTGGTGGTGGACACTTTCGAGTTCGGCTCCAGGTTCACCCCCAAATTCAACACCATTTCGATCAGTGGATACCACATCCGCGAGGCCGGCTCGACCGCCCTGCAGGAACTGGCATTCACGTTGTACGACGGCGTCGAGTACGTGGAGTGGGCCCAGCGGCGCGGACTCGACGTGGATGACTTCGGCCCGCGCCTCAGCTTTTTCTTCAACGCCCACAATGACTTCTTCGAAGAAATCGCCAAGTACCGCGCAGCGCGCAAGATCTGGTACCAGGTGATGAAAGACCGATTCAAGGCGAAGAACCAGCGCAGCTGGCTGCTGCGCTTCCATACCCAGACCGCCGGCGTTTCACTGACGGCGCAGCAACCCATGAACAACATTGCCCGGGTGGCTTTGCAGGCCATGGCGGCGGTGCTGGGCGGGACCCAATCGCTGCACACGGATTCATACGATGAAGCTCTCGCGCTGCCCACCGAAGAGGCGGCGCGCATAGCGTTGCGCACCCAGCAGATCATCGCCTTCGAATCGGGGGTTACGCAGACGGTCGACCCCCTGGGCGGGTCGTACTTTCTTGAAGCCTTGACGCTGGAAATGGAAAAGGGCACGTTCGATTATTTCGGCAAACTGGACGCCATGGGCGGCATGGTGAAGGCCATCGAGCGCGGCTATCCTCAGAAAGAAGTCGCTGAGGCCTCTTACCAATACCAGCGCGCGGTTGAAGCCAGAGAAAAAGTCATTGTGGGAGCGAACGAGTTTGTCATCGAGGAGGAACCGCCGCACACCCTCTACATTGATGAAAGCGTGGCCCGGGGGCAATCGGCCAAGTTGAAAGTCTTGCGCCAGCGGCGTTCGAATGAAGAAGTCCAGCGGTGCCTGGACGCCCTGAAAAAGGCCGCGGCCCAGGAACCGCGGTCGTCCGCAAACGGGGATATCTCTCCGGCTAACACCATGCCTTATATCGTGGACGCCGTGCGGGCCTATGCCACGGTAGGCGAAATCTGCGAAGCCCTCCGCCAAGTGTTCGGCACCTACACCGAAGTCAGCATCACCTGATGTGGGCGCGAGCGCCCCGCTCGTGCAGCAGTGACAATGGTCCCGGAAAATCTTCTCTTTGAGGTCACAAATTGCGACCTCAAACGCGGCACCACGAATCTTGAGGTCACAAATTGCAACCTCAAACGAGGAACGATATAAGCCTTGAGGTCGCAAATTGCGACCTCAACTAGGCGCTATACTTCTCCCAGTCTGATGCCCAAACGCCCGTCCCAGTTCGCCCTACCGGTGGAATCGCGGATCCTTTCCCTTCGCCACCAGAGAGTAATTCTCGATAGCGACCTGGGTGAACTCTACGGAGTTTCTGTTAAACGGTTGAACGAACAGGTACGGCGCAACAGGGAGCGATTTCCCGCCGATTTCATGTTCCGGCTAACCGCCAAAGAGGATCAAAACTTGAGGTCGCAAATTGCGACCTCAAGTACGAGGCATGGCGGTCGCCGTTATCCACCCTATGCCTTCACCGAGCATGGCGCGATCATGGCTGCGACTGTCCTTAACTCCGAGCGGGCCATCGAGATGAGCGTTTTCGTTGTCCGGGCTTTCGTGCGCATGCGCGAAATGCTGGCTAAGAACCGCCAACTCGCCGCCAAGATAAACGAACTGGATCGCCGCCTGGAAACCCATGATGCGTCAATTCAGGACATCATCGAGGCCATCAAGGAACTCATGGTTCCGGAGGGGCCGTCGAAGCGCAAAATCGGGTTTCAGCTTCCACCGGGCAAGACCTAGGGCTCTCGGGGGCGAGTCGCCTGCGGCCACAGACACCGCCCGACTACTTTCGGCGCTGCCGGTACAAAGTTCCGTCTACCTGCTTTGCCATGGCGTCGACATCCAGCGGGACTTCCAGGAATTTCGTGACACTCTCCGCTGTTTCCCGGGGGGCGCGCAAGACGGCGTGATATTGCACCCGGCTTACCTTCACGTGCGGCTTGCCGTTGAGCCAGCCGTAGACGTCGGAGAGATGGTCCTGAAACGCCCGCGCCACCACGGAATTGTCTTCGCCCGGGTCGAAATTCCCCCGCCGCCGCAGCATTTCGTCTTGTGAAGCCATCACTTCCGGCAAGGGGCGCTGCATGAAAATGACCCGGTACTCATGCTGCGCCGGCAGCGAGAGCAGCAACTGGGAGATGACTTTCACCGCTTTACCTTCGGCTTCGGCGATGCAGGCCGGGTCCCTGGGCAGTTGCTTGATGCGCTCCCACTCCAGATAACCGCGCGGGTTGTCGACGTCGGCCCGGCGTTCACCGTCGGAGAGGATAGGCATGCCGCCCGCCGCGAGCATCTGCATCATGAGCGAAGTGCCGGAACGCGGTAAGCCGGAAACAATTGTGATCATGAGTTCAATAGTAAACGCTGCAAACGAATGTGTGGGCGCGGGCGACCCGCCCGCGTGCTGGAAACCAGGGAAAACTCAGCGCGCAACCGTGCTAGACTAACCGGCTTGCTGACGGCGACCCGAAGACGATTTCTGCAGCGGTGCACAGCCGCTGCAGCCGGGGCGTGGCTGGGGCCGGCCTGGGCGCAAGCCCGCTCCGCTCCGGATCTGAAGTTTCCGACGCAGCCGCGGGAACGCATTGCCATCGCCTCCTATCCCTTCAGGGAATTCATCGCGGGAGTGGACTGCAAGTCCGCCCAGCCCATGGAGCTGAAAGACTTCGCCGCCCATGTGTTCGAGAAGTTTCAGATTTACAAGATCGAACCCTGGACCGGGCATTTCCCTTCGACCGACCCCAAATATCTGGAGCAGTTTCGCGCAGCTGTAGAAAAGGCGCGAGCCGCAGTCGTCAACATCGCGGTGGATGGCGAGCACAGCCCCTACGCGCTGGATCGCGCGGAACGCGAGCGGGCCGTCGCCTTCAGCAAGAAGTGGGTGGAGAATGCCGTAGCCATCGGGTCGCGCAGCATTCGCACCAGTCTTCCTCCCGCAAAAGATTCGAAGCCGGACCTCGATCGCACCGCCGAAAGCCTGATGCGGGTGATTGAGTATGCCGCGGAGAAGAATGTGGTCATCTCGCTCGAGAACGATAATCCGGTCAGTGAAGACCCGTTCTTTCTGGCGACGCTGGTCGAGAAGGTGAACAGCCCGTGGTTGCATACTCTGCCCGATTTCGGCAACACTCTCGCCGCCAGAGATCCCGACTACGCTTATCGCGGCATTGACGAGATGTTTCGCCATGCCTGCTGCATCTCGCATGTGAAATCTTCTGAAATCAACCGCCAGGGCATCACCGTGCAAGTCGATATGGCAAAGACATTCGGAATCATGCGCAAGAGCGGCTACAAAGGCTACTGCTCCATGGAGTGGGAAGCTGCCGGCGACCCCTATAAGGGGACTGCGGAACTGATCCGGCAGACGGTGCAATATCTCTCCTGAGTTTTACGAAATGGTCTCTGCTATCCTCTTTGACCTGGTCCGCGTCAAAACACTGGCATGCGCAAAGCGATTCATCATCTGAAGAAGTCCGATCCCGTGCTGGCCGCGATTATCGAGCGGGTGGGGCCGTGCCGGATGGAGTTTGGGCCGCCGGAATTCCACAGCCTGGCCGAGGCCATCGTGTATCAGCAGTTGAATGGCAAGGCGGCAGTGACTATTTTCAAGCGTTTCGCGGCTCTGGCCGGGGAACCGGTCACGCCGGAAGGTATCCTCAAACTGACGGACGCCCAGTTGCGCTCGGTGGGACTGTCCAAGCAGAAATCGTCCTACTTGAAAGACATGGCCAGCCGCGCGGCCCGCGGCGAGCTTGACTTCACGCGACTGCCTGCAATGTCCGACGACGACGTCATCAAGCACTTGACCCAGGTCAAAGGTGTAGGGGTGTGGACTGCACACATGTTTCTGATGTTTACCCTGCGGCGTCCCAATGTGCTGCCCACCGGAGATTACGGGATCCAAATGGCGATCCGGAAACATTACAAAAAGCGCAAGATGCCCAAACCCGAAGTGATGGCGAAGATCGCAAAGTCGTGGGAGCCGTATCGCTCGGTGGCCTGCTGGTATCTGTGGCGCAGTCTGGATATCAAGACCATGTAGGGATTGCAGACTGCAGATTTTAGATTGTAGATATCAGATCTCGGATCTCAGATTTTAGTTCTCAGTTCTCAGATTGGCCGCCGACTCTGCAATCTAAAAATCTGCGATCTGCAATCTGAGATTCCCACATCCGCAATCCCCACTAACCGTGCGCCTGCTCGCCCGCTGTGGTTAAATGGAGGTCGATGGCTGACCTGAAGATCCGCGTGCTGGTAGCCAAGCCCGGCCTCGACGGGCACGATCGCGGGGCCAAAGTGATCGCCCGCGCCTTGCGCGATGCCGGCATGGAGGTCATCTATACCGGATTGCGGCAGACGCCCGAGATGATCGTGAATGCGGCGCTCCAGGAAGACGTACACGTCATCGGACTTTCAATCCTCTCCGGAGCGCACAACGCCATCGTTCCCCGGGTCATGGACCTGCTCAAGCAGAACAAGATGGACGACGTGCTGGTCGTGGTCGGCGGCATCATCCCCAACCAGGACATGGAAAATCTCAAGCAGGCCGGTGTGGCCGCCATTTTCCAGCCGGGCACGTCGATGGACGACATCGTTCAGTTCATTCGCGCCAACGTCAAACCGCGCGGCGTGCCCACGGCCACGTGATCGTGATGGCCGAGATCAGCACTTCCCGTTTGAAAGACATTCTCCAGCGCACGATCGGGCCCACGCCCTGGTACTGGAAGACTTTTCCCGCGTTGAATTCGGTTTCCGGCCAGCGCTTGGTCTGGACCCACCACGGTAGCGAGGGCCCACTGGGTTATGTAGTGTCGCTTGCCCTTCAGCAGGAACCTGACAAGCCGCGTCTCGCGCTCAATACATATTGCCGGCCGTTTTTCGTGCCGCCGTCCCACCTCGGAATCTGGTGCCCGGAAGGCCGCAGCATTCGCGTTACCTGCTTCGATCCGGACCAATTGAAGGCCTTCGACCTCGCCGAAATTGCCGGCTGGTTCAAACCGTCGAGCGAGCGCATCTATTCGGCGGCAGCGCCGCTGGCCGAGTTCGAGGTTGCATTAGGCCTCGCCGCTGGCACGCACAAGATTGACGTGCCGCCCGAGTTGCAGACTGTGGACGAACTGATCATTCCCACTAGTTATCCGGCCAAAAGCCCTGACGACCCGGCGTTCGCGCTTTATATCGTCTATCCTCACGCCGGACTGGTCGAGGTCCTGCCGCAGAAATGGTTCACCGCCAGCCAGTACCAGGTGGGGAAACAATGGATTCCACGAGCGGCCCGCGATCCCGAGTCGCAGCGCATTTTTGGTGAGTGTTTCGGGACGGGCAGCTTCCTGCTGCAGGAAGACGGGTGCAGGCTGGAACGGTGGTTGGAGAAAACCGGATAGGCCCTGGGGGGATAACACTCACGACGGGCGTCATCCTGAGGGACTTAAAGTCCCGAAGGATCTTGCGCGCACTTATCAGAATCGCCGTGGCAAGAGCGGAGCTGCTTCACGCCAGATCCTTCGCGGCCTTGCGGCCACTCAGGATGACGTCTGCAAAAGGCGAGCTTTCGCGACAGACGTTTGCGCCGTCCTGCTCCGCTGTTATACCGTAACTTCTTTCAGAATCCCCCCATGAACGAACGCGTCGATCCCGGAACACCATCGAGCTCCACCGTTCTCGAGTCGCATATCGACCCCACTTCGGCGCGCTTTGAAGCGAACATGCGTTTCCTCGCGGACTTGGTTTCGCAGGTGCGCAACGAAGAAGAGAGAATCCGCGAAGGCGGCGGGCCCAAGGCAATCGAAAGCCAGCACAGCAAGGGACGGCTGACGGCCCGGGAGCGAATCAACCTGCTCGTCGATCCGGGGTCTTTTTTCGAGTTGGGGGCTTACGCGGCTCACGGCATGTACGAGGAGTGGGGCGGCGCGGCGGCCGCCGGCGTCATCACGGGACTGGCGCGGATTCAAACGCGGCTGGTGATGATTATTGCCAACGACGCCACGGTCAAGGCGGGCGCGTTCTTTCCCATGACCGCGAAGAAGGTGATTCGCGCTCAGAACATCGCAATAGAAAATCGCGTGCCCACGGTCTACCTGGTCGACTCCGCCGGAGTTTTTCTGCCGCTGCAGGAAGATGTCTTCCCCGACACCGACGATTTCGGCCGGGTGTTCCGCAACAACGCCGTCATGTCGGCCATGGGGATATCGCAGGTCGCCGCCATCATGGGCATGTGCGTGGCGGGCGGCGGCTACCTGCCGGTGATGTGCGATCACGTGCTCATGACCGAGGGCAGCGGACTTTTCCTGGCGGGGCCGGCGCTGGTGCAGGCCGCCATCGGGCAGAAGATTTCCGCCGACGAACTGGGCGGCGCCGCCATGCATTCTGCCATCAGCGGCACGGTGGATTTTCGCGAGCCCAACGACGAAGCCTGCCTGGCGCGTATCCGCGCCATCATCGAGAAATGGGGATACCGCAGGCAGTCTCCGTGGGACCGGCGGAAGCCGCAGCCTCCCGCGCTCGCCTCGGAGGAAATCTACGGCATCTACGATTCCTCGCCGGCGCGTCCCTACGACACGAAAGAGATTCTCGCCCGGATTGTGGACGGCAGCCGCTTCGACGAGTACAAGGCTGAGTATGGCAAGACCATCATCTGCGGTTACGCGCGCATCGGCGGTTTTGCTGTCGGGATCGTGGCCAACCAGAAACTGCACGCTCAGCAGACCGACCACGAAGGCCACAAGCGACTTGAATTCGGCGGCGTGATCTACACCGAGTCGGCGGAGAAAGCCGCCCGCTTCATCATGGACTGCAACCAGAACCTGATTCCGCTGGTGTTCTTCCACGATGTGAACGGCTTCATGGTAGGGCGAGACGCGGAATGGAGCGGCATCATCAAGGCAGGAGCGAAACTGGTTAATGCGGTGTCGAACTCGGTCGTTCCCAAAATTACGGTGATCGTCGGCGGGTCCTTCGGCGCCGGACATTACGCCATGTGCGGCAAAGCATACGATCCGCGTTTTGTGTTTGCCTGGCCAACCGCGCGCTACGCCGTCATGAGCGGGGATTCCGCGGCCAGCACGCTGGTGGAAATCAAGATCAAGCAACTGGAACGTAGTGGAAAACTGTTGAGCGACGAAGAGCGGAAAGAGCTCTTCGAGTCCACGAAGAAGACTTACGACGAACAGACCGATCCGCGCTACGGCGCGGCGCGCTTGTGGATTGACAAGATCATCGATCCGGTAGAAACGCGCGATGCCATCACCCAGGCGCTCGAAGCCGCCGCACTGAACCCGGATGTGCCGGAGTTCAAGGTCGGAGTGCTGCAGACATGAAAGCAACTGCGCCACGGATTCCGCGGATCTTCACGGATCAAAAACAAATTAGAACAAGGGTTTATCCGTGTGAATCCGTGAAGATCCGTGGCTGACGTCCCGATGTCTACCCCCGTAAAACTCGTGGAGTGCCCGCGCGATGCCTGGCAAGGACTGAAAGGCCAAATTCCGGCACACCTCAAGACCGACTACCTGAAAGCCCTGATCAGCGCCGGTTTCAAGCATATCGATGCGGTTTCGTTTGTCTCGCCGAAGGCGGTTCCGCAGATGGCTGATTCGGAAGAAGTTTTGAAGGAACTTGATCCGCCCGACGACGTTGAAATCATCGGGATCGTGGTCAACGAAAAAGGCGCGGAGCGGGCCATCGCGACCCAGGCAGTGCGGACGCTGGGTTTCCCCTATTCAGTTTCGCCGACGTTTTTGCAGAATAACCAACGCCAATCCCTGGAAGATGCGATCGACGAACTGGAGAAAATAACGAACAAGGGTGAGCCGGCCGGCCTCGACACCGTGGTCTACATCTCGATGGCTTTCGGCAATCCTTATGGCGATCCCTGGAACATCGGCGAAGTGGTCGACGCGGTCGATCTTCTCGAATCGCTCGGGGTTCGCACCATTTCTCTGGCGGATACGGTCGGGATGGCTGGGCCGGCGCAGATTCGTGAACTGTTTTCAGCGGTGAACTCGAAGTTCGACTATCTGGAGATTGGCGTGCATCTGCACAGCCGTCCCGAGCAGGCTGCGGAGAAGATTTTGTCCGCGTATGATGCGGGTTGCCGCCGTTTTGATTCGGCGCTCGGCGGGTTGGGCGGATGCCCCTTCGCCCAGGACGCCTTGGTGGGCAACATTGCGACCGAAAAAGTTGTCGAAGCGCTGCAACAGCGAGGCGCGGAGCTGCCGGCGCTGAAGCCGCTGGATGTGCTGCTGCGAATCACAGCGGAGTTGGGGGCCCGGTACACCGAGTCTGCGGCAGCCGATTGAGTTCGATCCCATGGAATTCCAAACCATTCAGCTCGCTGTCGATTCCGGCGTCGCTACCATTACGCTGAACCGGCCGGAAAAGCGCAACGCCATCAGCCACACGCTGGTGAACGAACTGCTGGCGGCATTCGACGAAATTGAGCAGCCTTCATCTTTGGCCCAGGTAGTGATATTGACGGGCGCGGGCAAGGCTTTTTGTGCGGGTCTGGATCTCGACGAGCTCAAGGCCCTGCTGGGGACGACCCACGACCAGAACCTGCAGGACTCCTCGCGTACTGCCCGTATCTTTCGCCGCATTTACGATTTTCCCCGGCCCACCATTGCCGCGGTGAATGGCGCCGCCATCGCCGGCGGCACCGGATTTGCCACGATGTGCGATTTCACCCTGGCCGTGCCGGAAGCCAAGTTCGGCTACACCGAAGTCCGCATCGGATTTGTGCCGGCCATCGTTTCCTCCATGCTGGTCTGGCAGGTGGGGCACAAAATTGCCCGCGACCTGCTGCTGACCGGGCGGTTATTTGACGCCGCCGAAGCTCACTCTTTCGGCCTGGTCAACGAAGTGGTCGAGCCGGCGCGCTTGATGGCGCGAGCGCGAGAACTGGCGGCGCAGATCATGGAGAACAGCCCGTCGTCGGTGCGCGCGACCAAGCGCCTGATCAACGGATTCATCTCGGAACAACTCGACCAGCAGATTGCCGAAGCGGTCGAGAACAACGCCCGCATCCGCACCACGGCCGACTTTCGCGAAGGCGTCACGTCGTTTCTGGAAAAACGCAAACCGCGCTGGAGTGCCGAATGAGCGATGAGCCGGTGGCCGGGCGCCGGGCGAATGCCCACAACGGCAAGGGAGGCGTGGTCGTGGAGAGCCGGGTGCGTGTGCGCTACGCCGAGACCGATCAGATGGGAGTGGTCTATCACGCCAACCATTTCATCTGGTTCGAAATCGGGCGGGTCGAGCTGATGCGCCAGCTGGGCTTCGCTTATCGCGACATGGAACGCGACCACGGGTGCTTCATCCCGGTGGTGGACGCGCGCTGCCGTTACAAAGCGCCGGCGCGTTATGACGACGAGATCATCATCCGCACCCAGCTGCGGAACGTTCGCGAGTCGGTGATTCATTTTGGCTACGAACTGGTCCGGGCCAGCGATGGCGAGGTCCTGGCGGAAGGCGAAACCATGCACATGATCCTCGACGCGAAGATGAAGCCCACGCCTCTGCCCCCGGATATTCTGAAGTCATTTCGCGAAGCAGCAGGAAAATAAAAGAAGTCTGGAAGTCAGAAACCGGAAACCGCATTTGAAGGCTTTGCACATTAACGGGAAAGACCTCACGCTCGAGGCGGTCCGCGAAGTCGCGGTCAGTCGCTGTCCAGTTTTGCTTGACCCCGACGCTCGCGAGGCCGTCGACCGTGCCCGCGCCGTCGTGGACGCGCTGGTCGCGGAAAACCGCGTGTCTTACGCCATCACCACGGGAGTCGGCAAACTGGCCGACGTCCGCATCGCGGGCGACCAGATTCGTGACCTGCAAGTCAACCTGGTGCGCTCCCACGCCGGAGGGGTCGGCGAACCGCTCTCCGCCGCCGAGACCCGGGCCATGATGCTGCTGCGCGCGAATTCCCTTTCCAAGGGACATTCCGGCGTGCGGGCGGTGGTGATCGACACAATTTGCGAAATGCTTAATCGCGGCGTCACTCCGATGGTGCCTTCGCAAGGCAGCGTCGGCGCCAGCGGAGACCTGGCCCCTCTGGCCCACCTGGCGCTGGCGTTGATCGGCGAAGGCGAATGCCTGGACGAAAAGGGCGGGCGCATTCCCGCCGCCGACGCCATGCGGCGCGCCCAAATCAAGCCGCTGGTGCTTGAAGCGAAAGAAGCCGTGTCTCTGATCAACGGGACGCAAGCCATGCTGGCGGTTGGCATCCTGGCGCTGCTGGCCGCGGAAATCCTTGCCGATACGGCTGACGTAATCGGCGCGCTCTCGCTCGACGCATTGCGCGGCACCGATGTGGCCTTCGACTCGCGCATCCACCAGGCTCGCCCGCACCCGGGTCAGCTTAAAACGGCGGCGAACCTGCGCAAGATGCTCGAAGGCAGCCGGCTGCGCGAGTCGCACCTCGACTGCGAACGCGTGCAGGACGCCTACTCCCTGCGCTGCATGCCGCAAGTCCACGGCGCCGTGCGCGACACCCTGGCCCACTGTCGCGAAGTGCTGGAGATTGAAGTCAACTCGGCGGTGGATAATCCGCTGGTATTTCTGAAAGATGGCCACGCAGGGACGGATTCTCACCTCCGCCCCGCGGAGCAACGCTCCGCCAGCCTTGAGGCCGAGGTCATCTCCGGCGGCAACTTCCACGGCCAGCCGCTGGCTTTCGTTCTCGATTTCCTGGGCATTGCCCTCAGCGCGCTGGCCGGCATCTCCGAGCGCAGGCTGGAGCGCCTGGTGAACCCGGCGCTCAATGAAGGGCTGCCGCCATTTCTGGCCTCCGGCGCAGGCCTGAATTCCGGATTCATGATGGCCCAGGTCGCCGCCGCCTCGCTGGTCAGCGAAAACAAGGTGCTGGCGCATCCCGCATCCGTGGATTCGATTACGACTTCCGGCAACAAGGAAGATTACGTCTCCATGGGAATGACCGCAGCGCTGAAGCTGAAACGCATCGTGGAAAATTCGCGCAACGCCATGGCGATCGAAGCCATGGCCGCGGCCCAGGCCCTGGACTTCCTGGCTCCGCTCAAGACCTCGAAGCGCGGACAGGCGGCGCACGCCGCCATTCGCTCGGTGTGCGCCACCATGGATAAAGATCGGGTGATGTATCAGGATTTCGCCAGAATCGCGGACCTGATTTCCAGTGGGAAAGTAGCAGAAGCTCTGCGGTAGTCGTCACTGGCCATGTGGGGCCGTCTTCGACCCGGCCGGGCCGAGCGCAGCTCTGCGAGGTGTTGTTCTTGCCTCTTCCATGAAAATCTTAGCCGAGCTTCGCTCGGCCTGGACGGGTCGGAGACCCGTCCCCACGCAGGCCGTGGTCATGCCGAGCTGCCGTCCAGTCCCAGCTTATCTGCGATTGCCTTCATGGCCTCGATGCAGAAGGCGATGTGCTCTTCCAGGTCAACTCCCAAATCCGCCGCGCCATTCACGATGTCCTCGCGTTTCACGCTGCGGGCGAAAGCTTTGTCCTTCATTTTTTTCCGCACTGACTTGGCCTCGACCTCCTCCAGGGACTTTCCCGGCTTGACCAGGGCGCACGCGGTGATGAATCCCGCCAGCTCGTCGCAGGCAAAGAGCGCTTTCTCCATGGCGGAGTCGCGGGTCACGCCGGAATATTCGGCGTGCGACATGATGGCGCGGCGGATTTCATCGGAATAGCCGCGCTCCTTCAGAATCTCGTTCCCCTTGTAGGGATGGTCGTCGAGGCTGGGATACTTTTCGTAATCGAAATCGTGCAGCAAGCCGACCACGCCCCACAATTCTTCCTCGGGAGCCGATCCGGGGTGGAACTTGCGGGCATAGGCGCGCATGCAGGCCTCGACCGCCAATGCATGCTTGCGCAAACTTTCTGATTGGGTGAACTCAGTTAGTAACCCCCACGCCTGCTCTCGATCATTCATGTTTTCTTACCCGTTTTCTCCGTCTTTTCTCCGGCTAACTTTGGTTTTATCACGACCTGTTCTGTGTTTGACCCCGGAATGTTCTTGACATCCACAGGTGTCGTACCTCAGATTACGCTGCAGGTTGGAACGAAGATTTTTTTTGTTCGTTTTTCGTTCCGGAGACGCCCCGCTCTGGCCCTCCCACACCTAGATGGCCACTACCCTTGCACCTGTAGATTCAAGGGAAGTAGTTCGTTGCGACCACTGCCTGCTGGTCCAATTCCGTACCACCAACGATCTTTGCCGCCGCTGCCACGCCTCGTTAGACGAGGATGAGCCGGAAGTTGTCATGGCCCCGCCACCGCCGCAGATGATGCCGGCGAATGGCAACGGCCGCGGACATCTGAACCTGGCGACGTCGATCCGTTCGCTCCGGTTACGCAGCGGGCTCAGCCAGAGGCAACTGGCGGCGCGCATGTCGGTCCCCCGGACCTACGTGTCGAAGATCGAAAATGAAAAAGCGACTCCGACCCTTTCCTCACTGGAACGGCTGGCCCGCGCGCTTGAAGTCACGGTACCAGATCTGCTTTCTGGCGGCGAACGCAACCGCCAGGAAGAAATCGGCGAACTGATCAAAGATCAGTTTATCGCGGAACTGATGCCGTTCGTGTCGCAGCTCAACGGGATGCAGTTGTCGAGTGTATTGGCGCAGGTTCGTGATCTGACCCTGCGTCCGCGCCGCAGCGCCTAGCAGCAAATGTCGGCGCGAGGGTCCCGCTCATGCGCCAGCGTGACGAACGATTCCGCACGAGCGAGGACGCTCGCGCCTTCATCGAAAACAATTTTATCCGGGCAACCACCAACTGAAGCCGGGGCCGCAAGGCCCCGGTTGTCTTTCCACCCGTAATTCCCCGCTACTTCTCGCGCAAGTACGACTCCTTGTATTCGAGATAGTTTCTGGCGTAGCGCATGATCGTGTCTTGATCTTTCTCGTCCAGCTTGCGCCGGAACTTGCCTGGAGAACCCATCCACAGCGATCCTGGCTCGACAATCGTTTTCTCCTGGATCAGCGTGCCGGCGGCGATGATCGAGCCCGCGCCAATGCGAGCTCCATTCAGAATGATCGACCCCATGCCAATCAGGCAGCGATCTTCGATGGTGCAGCCATGCAGCGTCACTGAATGGCCCACCGTCACATATTCGCCCAGAAGGACTCCGTACTGCTCCTTCATGCCGTGCAGCACGCTGCAATCCTGCACATTCGAATGCGCACCGATTCGGATGGAGTGCACATCACCGCGCAACACGGCATTCATCCAAATGCTGGCGTGCTCGCCTAGTTCGACATCGCCGATGATCTGCGCCGAATCATCCACGTAGCAGGATTCGGGAATTGCGGGGGTCTTGCCTTTGTAGGATCGGATCATGTTCGGGTGAGAAGAAAATTGAACATAACACGGGCGCGGCTTACGGCGTAAGAGCCCCATCGGTGCGCACAAATGCGCGGCAGTGCGACTAAATACCGATAGTGAGACTGCGGCGTTCCAGCAGCACCACGTCACGCCAGCGCCCATTCATGCTTCCGAGTCGTGAACGAGTGCCGACCACTCGGAATCCAGCGCTGGCGTGCAGTTTAATGCTCGCCGCGTTTTCCGGGAAAATGCCGGCCTGTAGAGTCCAGATACCGTCGGCTTCGGACTCGACAATCAGTCTTGCCATCAGTTTT
Source organism: Terriglobales bacterium (assembly GCA_035632335.1). Lineage (GTDB taxonomy): Bacteria > Acidobacteriota > Terriglobia > Terriglobales > Acidobacteriaceae > JAIQFF01. The sequence goes on along the minus strand of DASQHA010000090.1, from coordinate 104 downwards.
GCCCCAACGCCGCTACCTCGCGCCGCCTCCGCCACATAGACGCTGACTTCCGCCACTCCGCGATACACCGGTCTAGTGGACACCGAACTCAGGGCCGCCCATCC
>DASQHA010000089.1:0-9843 GCA_035632335.1 Terriglobales bacterium | reverse complement strand
GCCCGATTTTTTGACGTTAGCCAACGACCAACCACCAACGACGCTATCTTTTTCGCGAATACTTCCGCGCATATGCGGGCACCGGCGTTTTCGGATCCAACCGCGGATCGTTGATCGGCGGCCCGGCAACCATTTCCAGCGGAATTACGCCCGCCCAGGTCGGGAACGAGTAGTCTTCTTCGTCATCAATCGGCGGGCCTTGCCTTACCTTGGCCGAGAATTCCTCGATCGGCAGCCGCAGCACCAGCGTCTGCTTCAGCTCCCGCTCATTCGGCTGACGCGATTCCGCCCACCGCCCAGGAAGGATATGTTCGGAAAGGAGCTGCAAAGCTTCCAGCTTTTCTTTTCCATCCAGCACGGCCACTGCCTTTCCCAGTACCACCACCGAACGGTAATTCATCGAGTGATTGAAGATGGATCGCGCCAGAACCAGCCCTTCGAGAAGGGTCACGGTAATGCAAACCGGAGCGCCTTTATCGAGATTGCGGAGCATGCGGCTGGCCGCCGATCCGTGAATGTAGAGGTGGTCGCCCGCTCGTCCGTAGGCGGTCGGAATCACAAATGGCTGCCCGTCCACCACGAAGCCGACGTGGCAGATAAAGCCTTCATCGAGAATCTGGTAAGCGGCCGCGCGTTCATAAACCCCACGATGGGCCTCGCGAACGACACGCGTCCGCGCCGTGGGCACATGGGTTTCAGACATGGAAGAGGAATCTCCGGCAAGCGCCAAGAATAGAAAGAAAGTGTAGCAGACGGCGGACTTCGGACCCCGGACCTCAGACGCCGGACTTCAGACCTCGGACTTCGGACTTCAGGCCTCAGAATCCCGATCGCAAGAAATTAAGATCGCGTGCTTCCGACGTCCGAGGTCCGAAGTCCGAGGTCCGACGCCTGCCTTACCAGTTCACTTTCAGCGCGAATTGGAACTGGCGTGGGTCCGCGGCCGCGGTCGGCTGTCCCGCGCTGGTGAACAGCGGATTCACGTCGGCGACGTTGTACTTGTTGGCCAGATTGAACATGTCCACAATCAAATCCAGGCTCATGCGTTCTCCCAGATTGATCCGCCGGGAAACTCGCAGGTCGTTGTACACCGTCCACGGCCTCACCCCGGCGTTGCGGCTGAGGTTGCCGTCGAATGCCTGGAGGGTCGGCGTACCCCCGGCGGCAAACTGGACGTAACAGGGTTCCTGGAAAAATCCCGTGGGCGAAAACTTCGAGGGGACGGTCGGTCCGCAGGGCGTCGCCGCCGTGCCCGCGGGCACTACATTCGGACGGCTCGTGCTGGGCGAAAACTGGAAGTTGTCCGGGTTGCCGGTGATGATGTTGAAGGGACGGCCCGAGGCCACTTCAACAATCGGCGCGATCGTCCAGTTGCTGAAGAAGCGGCTGCCGAATCCCCCGCCGGCCAGCGTGCCGCTCTGGTACACGCCGCTGAAAACCAGGCGGTGACGCTGGTCAAACAGCGAAGTCGAACGCTCCAGGCCGGGCAAATAGCTGTCCTGTGGCGCCAGTGGCGATTGCAAGTCAGTCGAGTCGTCAATGGCGTGCGAGAAGGTGTACGAAGCCAGAAATTCGTAATGGTTGCTGAAACGCTTTTTCAAGTTGACCGTGAGGCCGTGGTAGATCGAGCTGCCGTTCGAGTAGTTGGCGTCCATGTCGCTGAAGGGAACACAGCCGGTCAGAGTGGTGGGATCGCAGGCGGTGCTGAGCCCCGGGGACTGCGCAAACACCAGCGGCGCCACTACCTGCACGCACCCGGCGGTGGCGGGATTCGACAGTAGGGCAATCGCAATCGCAGGATTCAAACCGGAAGGACGGAAAAAGTTCATCAGAGCAGTCGGCACATACGGGCCCGCAGGACCCACGCCACAGCCATTTTGGAAGAGAGGATTGTCCGTGGGCGCTGCCGCGCCGGCCGCGATCGCCGCCTGCCAGTTCTTCACCAGCAAATCTCCACGCGTAGTGTTCGCGTTGATCGGACGATTCAAATGGCGCCCGCCGTTGAAGTTGTAGGCCACACTCAACGACATGTTATGTCCCAGGTCCTGCTCAAAGGTCAGGTTCGCTTGTTGGGCGTAGGCATAAACAAACCCTTTGCCCTGCGGATATCCGAAAGGCTGGAAGGCCACAGGAAAGAACGTCGCCGGGTTCAGATAATTCTGGTTAATAAATAAGTTGGCGTTAGACGGATCGAAGCGCTGCTGGTTCGGTTGGTAGCCCGGGATGATCGGCAAACAGCTATTCGTGGTCAGAATGCCCTGGAAGATGTTGGTGGCGTTCAGGGCCGCCGCGGCTGCCGTACCGGTCGGCGCTACCTGGCTGCAAGGCGCTCCACCCGCGAACAGGAGTTGTCCGCTCTTCGAGCCGTCCGAAGCATCGCCCAGGAAGTACAGCCCGAGCAGCGGATGATCGTAGAAGATGCCGTACGAAGCGCGAATCACGCTCTTGCCATTGCCTCGCGGGTCCCACGCCATGCCGACACGCGGCTGAATATTATTCTTGTCGGTTTGAATCCCCTTCTGCAGGCCCAGCTGGTTATAGGCCGCGAGCGCCAGCCCGCTGAGCGGAGCCAGTTGGGGTGGAAACTCGATGTCGTAGCGCACGCCTAAATTGAATGTGAGATTGGATCGCACCCGGAACGAGTCCTGCCAGAACAAACCCAGCGGCTTGTTGGAGAAGCTGTCCTTGGGATTGCCGATGCCCTGCACCAGCGTGCTGGGTATGCCCAGTCCAAAAGCCTGCAAGCCGGTCAGTTCCGGAAAGACCGACGGAAAACCAAACTGGGTGGCCGCCAGGCTGCTGAAGTTGTACACGCCACCGTAGTTCACGGTGAAGGTGGCGGTCAGTGGAATGTAGTTGAAGTCCACTCCGAACTTGGTGTCGTGGCGTCCCAGGGTCCAGGAGAAATTGTCGGTGAACTGGTAACGGTTTTCGGTCCGCTGGATGAAGGAATAAGGCTCGCGGCCGACAAAGCCGAAGCCGGCAATATTCGACGCCACATTGGAGCCGCCCGGCGCGTCCGAAAAGAAGTACTGCAAGCCGCGGCGCGCATATTGAAAGCGCAGCTCGTTCACTTTGTTGGTGCCGATGGTCATCGTGTCCTGCACCACGCCGGCCACGTCGCGGTAGGTTTGCGAAGACGTGCGCGAAAATGCGTTCTGCCCGTAGGTCTGGTTTTCTCCGTTCACCTGGATGCCGGTGACCGTGCTGGGACTCACATTGGCGCGGAGGGTCAGCCGGTTGTTGTTGCTGACGTTGTGATCCAGCCGCAGAGAGTAAAGGCTGGTGCCCTCGAAAACCGGATAATTCCCGCCCTGCGGCGCCAGGCCCAGAAAATTCTTGGGAAGTCCATTGCACAGCGTGTTGGAGGCCGGAGGATTGGCGGGGTTGATGTTGCAGGAGCTGAAAAACTGCGCCAGCGGATTGGACCCGTTCGTGGGTGTAGGCAGAGCCCCGGCCTGGACCAGGAGCCCAAAGGACGCGGGATAGGAGCCGTTGAGAGCAATCCCGGAAGCCGCCCCAACCAGAATCGCATAGGGCGCCAGGGCCGGCGGCGGAGTCGGACCCAGGAAGGCGGCCTGGGCCGGCGTCGCCTGAATCACGAATCCCGATCCCGGAGGAGCGCCGAAGGCGGTCGAGACGTCGGTGTTCACCATCCCGAATGTTCCGTTGGGGGCGCCCACGCTGGAAAAGCCGGTTTCGTGCCGCCGCGTTACTTCGTAGGAGAAGTAATAAAACGTCTTGTCCTTCTTGATCGGCCCGCCAAACGCGGTTCCCGCCTGCACCCGCGTGTACGCCGGATTGGGCACCGTGCTGAACGGATTGACCGCCTGAAAATTCCGGTTCCGCAAATATCCGTACACGTCGCCGTGGAAATCATTCGATCCAGAGCGGGTGATGATGTTGACCACGCCCCCGGACGCCCGGCCATATTCGGGCGCGTAGCCGTTGGTGATGATCTGGAACTCCTGCACCGCCTCTTGCGATACCGTGGAGCGAACCCCGTTGGTCGAATTGTCGGTGGCGTCGGCGCCGTCCACGTTCACCAGGTTGGCCCGCGCCCGCTGCCCGCTCATGTTGAGGCCGGAGGTGGGGGCCGCGCCGATGCTGGGCGCGTTGTCGCGCAGCACCTGCGAGTCGGTGAGCGCAAAGTTAATGTAATTGCGTCCGTTGATAGGCAGATTGTCAATGCGCTTCTGGTCGATGGTGTCGGTGGACGAGGTGCGCTGCGTTTCCACCAGCTCCGCCGCCGAAGTCACGTCGACCACTTCCTGGGCGCCCGCTACGGCGAGGGTGACGGGAAGCTCCGCCAGCTGTCCCACGGTGATCGCAACTTCCTTTACGCTGGCCGTGGCAAAGCCCGGCGCTTGTACCGTCACCGTGTACTGGCCTGGGGGCAGCAGCAGAAAGTGGTACTGGCCTTCGCTGTTCTCGCTGGTCGAGCGCTCCAGACCCCTGGTCTCATCCCGCAAGGTCAGGTTCGCGTTGGTCACCAGGTCGCCTTTCGGGTCCCTGACCGTGATACGCAAATCGCCGGTTGCAGCTCCTTGGGCAAACCCCAAAACCGCGAGCATCACGACCAGGCACGAAACTGAGAGGAGCTTTCGCAGCACCATAAGATTTTTCTCCGTGGACCGACGGACCTCACAGGCAGGCACGTTCCGCGAACCCAAACGCCGCACGGTTTTTACATCAGGTAGGTCGACGAAATCAAGCTAAATCACTGACGGGAATCGGCTTAGTACCTGAGAACCGAGAACTGATTACTGAAAACTGAAGTTATTTACTCCGTTCGATTCCGTAACTCTCATGCTTTGATGTCTTAAGCGCCCAAGCCATGCGCGGCGTATTGTGCGCGATGCCAATGCGCCCCCGAGCGTCGAGCAGGATCATGCCGCCGTGCCCGTTGACCCGGTCCTTCAGATAGTTGATGGCCTCTTCCGCCACCCACTCCGGCTGGCTGCCGGTCGCGACTCGGTCCGCCGCCCACTTGGCCAGCACCAGTTTCATGATCGGTTCACCCCAGCCGGTGGTCGACGCAGCTGCGGTTTGATTGTCGGCATAGCACCCGCACCCGATGAGCGAAGAGTCGCCCAGGCGGCCCGGCGCTTTATTGAGCGTGCCGCCAGTCGAAGTTGCAGCCGCAATGTTGCCCTCGCCATCGAGCGCCACGGCGCCGACCGTGTCGTGAGAGATGGTGGGCGCGAACAGGTCCACTTTCGCATCCGCCGGCCGCGCTTGAAATTCCCGCAGACGCTCGACCTCGCGCGGAATGACCAGGTCTTCGTTTCGACACAGCGGGATGCCATGTTCCGCCGCAAATCGCTCGGCCCCTTCCGCCACGAAATACACGTGCGGACTATCGCTCAAAATCTTGCGCGCGGCGCGGACGGGATTGCGCAACCGCTCGACGCAACCCACTCCGCCCGCCCGCAAAGTAGCGCCATCCATGATGAGCGCGTCCAACTGCACTTTTCCGTCGCGGTTGAGAAAGCTGCCGCGGCCGGCATCAAAAGTCTCGTCATCTTCCATGATGACTACGGCTTCCTCCACCGCATCGAGCGCCGTCCCGCCCCGCTCGAGTACCCGCCAGCCGGCAGCCATCGCATTGCGCACGCCCTTTAGATGGGCCTCGACCATGTCATCTGGAATGGCCCAGGCCCCGCCATGAATCACCAGAACCGGATCAGCCAAGAGGAATCCTCAAGAGAAAAGTCAGGATAGCAGGACGTAAGCTCCGGGCAAGAACTGTGTGGGGACGGGTCTCTGACCCGTCCGGGCCGAGCGCAGCTCGGCTAAGACTTTTTCGAGACCCAGGAAATTTCATCAGAACAGACAAAACCCAGCCGAGCAGCGCTCGGACTGGACGGGCCGGAGACCCGTCCCTCCATGGCCTTGTGCGGCGCCAATCTTTCAACTACGCCGCCTGCCCTGCCTTGTGCGGCGCCGCGTCCGCGCCTTCCGTCCGCGTATAGGTGTAGCGGATGCGATGGATCACCGTGATGGTGGACAGCACCGCGATCAGCCACAGCACCGGTGCCATCCGATTAAAGAGGGCCCCGATGATGACCAGAACCAGGCGCTCAGGGCGCTCCATAAAACCCACCCGGCAGGAACCGATCAGCGATTCGGCGCGGGCGCGGGTGTAGCTGACCATGATGGAGCTGACCATCACGAAAGCCGTCAGCACCACGTAAAAGAAGCGGTCGCCGCGGGCGTAAAACACCAGCAGCCCGAAGAACTGGGAGGCATCGCTGTAGCGGTCAATGACCGAATCGAAAAAACCGCCAAAGCGGGTCACCTGGTTGCTGGCCCGGGCGACGCGTCCGTCGACCAGGTCGAAGAAGCCGGAACCGATGATGACCAGCCCGGCATAGCGAAACATGCGGGCCTGGTTGTCGCTGTTGGCGTATCCGAACAGGCAGGCTGCAACGGTATTGACCACCAGGCCCAGGAAGGTAAGGACGTTGGGGTTGATCCGCGCCAGGGCCAGCCAGCGGACGATGGCGTCGAGCAGCACCCCGCAGCCCCGGCCAAAGGCGCTCGTCCAGGTCATGCTCATCGCAACCTCGTCACTTGGCTTCCGTCTGGTCGTGGATGGTGGTCAGGTTCAGAATTTCCATCTCGCGGTTGCCGTTGGGCGTCACTACGACCGCGCTGTCTCCCACTTTCTTATTCAGCAGGGCGCGGCCGATCGGCGAACTGGTCGAGATCTTGCCCGCGGCCACGTCTGACTCTTCGCTGGTCACCAGCTTGTACTCAACCTCGGCATTCTTCGAACTGTCATAAACCCGGACGGTCGAGCCCAACCCAACCTTGTCCTTGGGAATATTCTCCATGTTGATAAGCGCGAGCTCAGCCATGCGGGCGCCCAGTTGGCGAAGCCGCGCCTTGACGAACTCCTGCCGCTGTTTTGCCATGTGATATTCGGCATTCTCACTCAGGTCCCCCAGGGCGGCGGCTTTCTTGATTTCCTTGGGAAGCTCATGCACCAGTTCGTGCTCAAGCACGTTCATCTCTTCCTGCAATTTCCGTTTGATCTGCTCAGTCATGTGCTTGTGGATTATAAACCCGGCGTGTGGGGCGGACACTCCTGTCCGCCGCCTTTGATCTTGATTTTGGCTCCAGTTTGGGGGTCACGACCACGACAGAGCCAGCTGCCCGACCAAACCCAACACCAAAAGCGGCGGACAGGAGTGTCCGCCCCACACCGTCCGCTTCTCAATTGCCTTCTCGGTCCCGCTTGGGGTAAAATAGAAGTCGTGCAGTTCCTCATTTGCCCTGCCCTCGTGGGTGTTCCCTCATGATCAGCGGCGATTTCCACATAGGCGATTAAGTCGTCTATCCCAATCATGGCGTTGGAGTTATCGAACAGATCAGCAGCCGGACGATTGGCGAGACTGTGGAAAAGTTCTATCTCCTGAAGATCAAGGCCAACAGTCTCAAGGTCATGGTTCCGTTCCATAACGTGAACACGGTGGGCCTGCGGCGGGTGGTCAAGAACGGCGAAATCCAGAAAATCGTTGATTTTCTTACCGATGGCGAGTGCGATAACAACGCCGACTGGAAATACCGCTTCAAGGAAAACTCCGAGCGCATGCGCACCGGTTCGCTGCTGGAAGTGTCCGCCGTCCTGAAGGGTCTGCTGCTGCTGAACCAGTCGAAACCCCTGTCATTCCGCGAAAAAAAGATGCTGGAACGCGCCCGCTATCTCCTGGTCAGCGAGCTGGCCATGGCCAAGAACTGCGAAGACGCCCAGATCGAAGAAATGCTCTCGAAAGCCCTGTCCAAGAGCAAACTACGTTTCCCCGAAGCCTCGGATTTCGTAGCATAAGACCGGACGTCGGTCGTCAGCCCTCGGACTTCGGACCTAACCTCCTTCCGACCAGAATAATGTGAGCTGCGTCAGTCTTTAGTGTGACGGCTGCACTTGTGCGCCTGCGAGTGGGCCTGTCAGTCTCTCGGTTGGAGTCGACCCACATGGCGCCCTCATACCGGGACTTGAGAGTGTGGCAGCTTGCCATGGAGCTGGTCATCTCCGTTTACACCCAAACTCGCGGTTTCCCCAAGGAAGAGACTTACGGACTGACCAGTCAGATGAGGAGATCGGCTGTCTCAATTCCGAGCAACATTGCGGAGGGCAAGGGGCGATCGACAGATGCGGACCGCGCCGTTTTCTCTTGTCACGCCCGGGGATCTCTCCTCGAGCTTGAGACTCAGATTCTCATCGCCCAACACCTGGAGTATGTCGAGGCATCAGCGGCAGAAAAACTAATGGCGAATTCCGCCCAGCTCGGCCGTATGCTGAACGCACTGATCCAGTCACTGAAGAATCCAGCGAAGTCAGGAGGAGCCGCTGCCTGAGCGCGGGGGCCTGAGGCCCGAGGTCCGAAGTCTGAAGTCCGAGGTCCGAGGTCCGACTCACTCTCCCATCCACGCCCCATACGGCTTCAGCGAATCCACGTGGTCAAACACGATCTTCATGGCGGCGGTGATGGGAACGGCCAGGACCAGGCCCATGGCTCCCCATAGCCATCCCCAGAGCAAGAGCGCCATCGTGACCGCCAGCGGATTCAGTTGCAGCCGGTTGCCCAGGAACTTGGGGTAAAGCACGTTGAGCGCGATCAGGTGCAGCCCCAGCACGATCATCACAATGACCACCGCGTCGCCGGAATTGATGTGCCCCATGCTCACGAAGATTGGGGGCGCCATCGCCAGCACCACTCCGAGGTAAGGCACCAGGCTGAGAAATCCGCTGATGAAACCCACGAAATAAATAAACGGCACATTCAGGATCCCGAACGCAATCGTGCTGGCAGTTCCCAGAAACAGGCCAATCAGAAGATTTCCCACCATGAAGCTGCGAATCATCGCGGAAATCAGGCCCAGCGTAATGTAGGCCGTGTTGCGGTTCTCGAGCGAGAAAAGCATCACGGTGGCGGACCGAACATGATGCTGCCAGCTCAGCATGAAATACACCAGGAAAGGCACGAAAGAGGCAGCCAGCAAGGCCTGCGAGACCGACCCGAAGCCGCGCGTCAGCAGGTCTTCCCAGTTGGTGCCGGAACGGGTGTCGGCGGATTTCGCCGTCCCGGCCGGCTCCGTGTTCCCCAGCGATTCCGCGCGCTCCCGGACGTTAGAAATTTCCTGTCGGATGGTGCGGGTGTATTTGGAAAGGTCCTGCACAAAAATAAGGGCCTGGTTCGAGGAGTAATAGGCCAGCCCCGCCATCAGGGAGATCAACAAAATCACCGCAACCGCCGCGGCCAGGCCGCGCGGCAGATGAAGACGAATAAACAATTCCATCACCGGCGCCAGGATGAACGCCAGCAGCACCGAAACCAGCATCACCGCCAGCACCAGTTCTCCCCAATAACAGATGCCCAGGATCGTGGCAATTCCGACGGCCGTGAACGCCCAGTGCGCCTTTTGCGGTTTGGGCGGGGGCGCTACCAGAGCCTGAACCGGAGATCGGTCGATCCCTGCTTCTTCAATGGCCATAGCGGTATCGTAGCCTAACTGCAAAAATGTGTATGCGACATATAATCGCCAGGTGCCTTCTCACCAAACCGATGCCTCCCTGGCAGGGCGCCCTCCTCGAGTTCTCGGACTGGATGTCGGCTCAAAACGAATCGGGCTCGCCATTTCCGATCCGCTGGGCATTACCGCGCAAGGACTGGAAACCCTCCACCGGCGAAATAAGCGCGCGGATTTTGCCCAACTGGACGAGGTTATTCGCGAGTACCAGGTGGCGGAAATCGTAATCGGACTGCCCCTGCGCATGACCGGCGGGGAAGGGATACAGGCCGAGAAGATGCAAATCTTCGCTGACGAAATCCGCCG
>DASQHA010000088.1:0-3415 GCA_035632335.1 Terriglobales bacterium | reverse complement strand
CATCCGCGTGCCCTGCTCGGATGCGGTCACCGTGGCAGAGGGCTTACGTAGAGCACCTGATTGGCTCCATTCGACGTGAGTGCCTGGACCATGTGATCGTCTTCAACGAAGCCTCGCTCCGTCGAACGCTGTCATTGTATTTTTCTTACTACTGTCCTCGGTGGACACCCAAATCCGGCCAAGGGTGGACATCTGAAAACCGGCCAACGAAATAACTGATCCAGGACATTGACTGTACGGGAGGGTTTACCCTCCGGCGGTGAATGTCTTGAGCGAAGAGAAGAAACAGCAAGTCATTGCACTGGGCCGGCTTGGCTGGTCGCTGCGGCGGATTCAGAGCGCCACCCGGATTCGGCGGGAAACCGCCGCCGCCTATCTGAAAGCTGCCGGAATCCCGGTACGGCGACCGGGTGGGTGGGGACGGCAGCAGCCAAAACCGGCCATAGAGGTGTCCACCGACCCCGGCAGCGGAAACCGGCTCCCGGACACAGGCCCGCCCCCCGGCCGCAGTCCCTCGGCCAGCGCCTGCGAACGATACCGGGAGCTCATCGAGAGTGCGCTCGCGAAGGGGCGGAACGCGATGGCCATCTTCCAGGACCTGGTGGATGGCCACGGTTTCTCACGCAAGTACGCCAGCGTCAAGCGCTTCGTGCGGAAGCTGCGCGGACCGACGGCACCGGAAGCCCGCGTGGTCATCCAAACCGCGCCCGGCGAAGAAGCGCAGGTCGATTACGGAACCGGACCCATGGTGCGCGACCCGAACACGGGCCGGTATCGACGGACCCGGCTGTTCGTGTTGACCCTGGGGCACAGCCGAAAATCCGTGCGGCTTCTGGTCTTCCGTTCCAGTGCGCGGGCTTGGGCCGAATTGCACGAGAAGGCCTTCCGCCGGCTGGGTGGCGTCACGCGCGTCGTCGTCCTCGATAACCTCCGCGAGGGCGTGCTCACCCCCGACATTTACGACGCCACTCTCAATCCGCTCTATCGCGACGTGCTGAAGCACTATGGCGCGGTGGCGCTGCCCTGTCGCGTGCAGGACCCGGATCGCAAAGGTAAGGTCGAATCCGGTGTCGGACACGCGCAGAAGACGCCACTGAAGGGGCTGCGTTTCGAGAACCTGGAGGAGGCGCAAACGTATCTGGACCGCTGGGAAGAGCGCTGGGCCGACACGCGCATTCATGGCACCACGAAGCGCCAGGTGGCGGCGATGTTCGCCGAAGAACGCCCGGCACTGCTCCCGTTGCCAGTAGAGCCATTTCGCTATTACCAGTATGGCGAGCGCACGGTGCACCTGGACGGCTGTGTGGAAGTCGAGGCCGCTTACTATGGCGCACCGCCAGGCTGGATCAGCCGGCGGGTCCAGGTCCAGTGGGACACGCACCATGTGCGGCTGCTGAATCCGAACACCGGAGAGCTGCTGCGGGAGCACCTGCGCCACGCACGCGGCGGCCATCGCATTAAAGACGAAGACCGTCCCAAGAAGACACCACTCACCACCCAACAACTGCTGCGCCGCGCCGAAGTAGCCGGAACGCACATCGGCACGTTATGCCAAACCCTGCATCGTACGGAGGGAGAGGCCGCCGTGCGGCGCATCCTGGGCATGCTCACGTTGGCCAAGAAGTATGGCCCGGCCGCGGCCGATGACGCCTGCGCGATGGCCATGGAAAGTGGCGTCTGCACCTACCGCTTCGTCCGCCGCTACCTGGAACGCCGTGCTCAACTGCCCCTGAGCCTGCGGCAAGTTGATCCGCTCATCCGCCAGCTCACTCTTTACCGCGATGTCATCGAAAGCCGAACCCAAAACCATCAGGAGAAGGAACCATGAACCTTATCGAACTGGAACGATCACTCCGCCAACTGCGGCTCGGTGGCATGGCCGCCGTGCTGGAAACCCGTATCCGCCAGGCTCAGGCCGAAGCCATGGCGCCCATCGATCTGATCTCGTGCCTCGTCTCGGACGAACTCACACGCCGCGCCGACCGATTGCTGGAGCGCCGACGCAAACTGGCCGGTTTCCGCGATCCCGACCGTACGCTCGACAACTTCGACTTCAGCTTTAACCCGAAGATGAATCGCAGCCTGGTCTTTGACCTGGCGACCGGCACGTTCATCGGCAAGCGCGAAGACGCGTTGTTTCTCGGCCCAGGCGGCACTGGCAAGAGCCACCTGGCGCAGGCGATTGGTCAGTGCGCCATCCAGCAGGGATACAAGGTGATCTATAGGGAAACCCATATCCTGCTCGACGAACTGGCGGAGGCGGTTGCCGAAGGGACGCGCAAAGACTACATGGAGAACGTTTCCACCGTGCCGCTGGTGATCATCGATGACTTCGGAATGCGCAAACTGCCGCACACGGCTGCCGAGGATCTGCTGGAAATCATCATGCGCCGTTACGAGCGCTGTAGCACGTTGCTGACCTCCAATCGCCCGGTCGAGGACTGGGGCAAACTGCTCGGCGATGTGGCCGCGGTCAGCGCCATGCTCGACCGCCTGCTCCACCATGGCCATGTGCTGAAGTGCGGTCCCCGAAGCTGGCGGACCAAGACCGCAGCCGCATCATAAGGAAAGTTGGCTTTCTTGATGCGAGGGCTCTGCCCTCGCGTTCCCGGGATTTAGCGCTTTCCCGCCAGAATGTTATCGAAACGCTGATCGTTGGTCTGCCCAAAATGCCAAATGTGCTAAGCTCGCCGGCATGGCAAGTGACCACTCGCACCGCGACGGCTCCGAAGCTCCCGATGAAGATTTTGTCGCAGCGGTTGCCACGGATATCATGAAATGCCTCGTCGGAGCGCGATTCTTCGAGAAACTCGATGACCGTCTCTGCCCGGCCGAGAAATCAACAGCACGTGAGCATTGCAGCGGAAATTACACTATCTCCGATGGAATCCTACGCTCGCAGGGGTTTGACGACACAGACATCAACGAGATTTTCGCGGTTCTGCGGACCAAAGGAGCATGCTGCGACTGCGAGATCCTTTACAACGTGGTTGAAAGCAGCAGGCTAAAAGCCGAGTACTGGCGGGCCAGAGCAACAGGCGAGGTGACGCGGACATCCCACAATCCCACCGGATAATGCTTCATCTACCCCCCGGGTTCATAGGGGCGGCTGTCGCCGCCCCGCCATTCCGGCCGCTGGGTGGCGCTCCGGTCGCATCCCTGCGTTGCCGTATCCTCCGCCCAGGTGAACTAAGTATAAGCCGCTCGCCCTCGCGCCGCCAGAAAATCTTGGCACGGTGGCCGCCGGCAATGTATAAGTAAAAGATGTTCTGGATCGGTCCCGTTGGCCGGTTTTGAAGTGGCCCTCTTTGGCCGGTTTTCAGGTGTCCGCCGAGGGACACACTACGGACTATGTAAACATTACTGGTAACTACTATATTGAAGCAGTCTCTTGTACTGTAGTATGCAAAGCAAT
>DASQHA010000087.1:0-6189 GCA_035632335.1 Terriglobales bacterium | reverse complement strand
GCCGACGAGTACATCTTCGCCCGGCTGCAGCGTCAGCGAAACGATGCGTAAGGCATCGGGACGAGGAGGTCTGGGCATCTTGGGGTCGCCTTCGTGAACTCCTGGGACCGTGCTGGGGTTGCTCGCCGTCAGCACTTCGATCCGCGGAGATCCGTCGCGCAGTTTCTTGGCGCACTCTTGCACTGTCATTTTGAATGCGGCTTCATCCCACTTGACAGTGAGCGTCGGATAGCGGTTTCCGCCCTGCGGAGTCTGAATCTCGGTGGTCACTCCCGGCACCGTCTCCACCAGCCTGGCAATCTTTTGCACGCGCTTGTTCCACTCCTTGTCCAACTGCGACAGGTCGCGCTTCGACCAGGCCTCAACCGCGGCCAGCACGCCCATGATCTCTTCTTTGCCGACTTTCATCGGCCGGCAGACTGCGCCTTCCCAGGGGCAGCTTTGGGCCAGAGCCGCCTCGATCAGGTCTTTGCGGCCCAACAAAAGACCGGAGCACTGCGGCCCGCACAGGCCCTTGCCGCCGCTGAAGGTGCAGAGGTCCGCGCCCATTTTCCAGGGCAGCGACAGGTTCTCAATTGGAGGAATGCCGGCCGCCCAGTCCACCAGGATCGGCACGCACGCCTGCTTGGTGATGGGGATGGCCTTCTCGAGCCTCTCGCCCCGGGCCGTGGTGTAGACCATCGCCGTTTGGTCGTTGAACGCGGCCTTCAGCTCGTCATGCGAATGGACCACAACCAGCTTCCCGCCAGCGCCGCGAATCGCGCTGTCGAACGAAATGCGTCCGCCGAACATGATCACTTCGTTCTTCATGCCGGTGGTGTCGGGCAGTTGCCAGATTTTAGCCGGGTCTCTTCCGGCCAGGCAGGCGGCCGTAGCGGTTGCCATGGCTGCAGCGGCGCCCGCGGTCACCAGGCCCGCTTCGGCACCTGACATCTCGGCGAGTCGCTTGCCCACCGCGCGCTGCAGCTCCCACATGTCGACAAAGTGCATGGCGGCCTCCTGCTTGGCCTGGCGCACTTCGGGAAGTTCCTGCGAGCCGCTGATATAGGTCCACGTGCCGCGTGCGTTGATGATGGGCGTTACGCCGATCCGCGTGTAGATGTTGGCTTTCGCGCCGCGCCCCGACGATTCCCGCGCCTTGGCGACTACGTCTTCAACAGCAAAAGCTCCCAGCGTCGGGAGCACAGCCATCCACTTCAGAAAGGCGCGGCGTTTTGACCGAATAGCGTTGACATTCATTCCACCCTCTCCTTTTCAAAGCAACTCCGCCGGTGCCTCAAACCACGAGCACTTCGATTCCCATCTTGCGGAGGCAGCAGACCGTTTCCTCGTTCACCCGGCTGTCGGTGATCACCCGATGGACGCTCCGGATGTCTCCGATCAGGGAAAGGCTTCTGCGCCCGAACTTGGTTGCGTCGGCAACCACCGACACTTCTCTCGCGGCCCGAATCATCTGCGCGTTGAGCTGCGCTTCGAGCACGTCGGGCGTCGAGGGCCCCATCTCGGGGTCCAGGCCGTCCACAGCAAGGAAAAAATGATCGGCATGCAAATCGCTGATCATGCGCTCGGCCGGCGGCCCCACGAACGATCTTGATATGTGACGGAAGACGCCGCCGATCACAATGAGAGAGATGTTGGGCGAATCGGCGAATTCCACCGCAATATTCAATGCATGAGTGATCACGGTGAGCCCTTCGGAACCGTTCCGTTTGAGGGCCCGGGCCACTTCGGCCGTGGTCGTTCCCCCGTCGATGATCACTGTCTGGCGGGGCTGGATCAACTGAGCCGCAGCGCGCCCGATGCGCACCTTTTCGGTGTGATGCAGGGTCTTCTTCAACTGCAGCGGGTATTCCTGCTGAGGACTCAGCGGCGGGATAGCGCCGCCATGAGAGCGGACCAGCAGTCCCTTGGAGCCCAGCTCCTCGAGGTCGCCGCGGATGGTCACCGCAGAGACGCGAAAGGAATCCGCCAGGCTGTCGACGGTCACCCGGCCGTGATCCTCGAGGAGCCTCAGGATCTCGCGCCGGCGCTCTTCGCAAAGCAGACGTGGTTGCCTGTTACGCATGCCAACTCATTCAGGAACGCAGATTGCGCCGCAGTGTCAGGGAGCCGTCGGGATTCGTCTTTTGCTGGCAGGCCCATTTCATCGGATAGCGTACGCCCTTGACCTCCAGCTCCGCCTTCAGTTTCAACCCCTGCCACTCGGTCCCCGGAGGCAGCATCAGCATCGCCTGGCGTATCCCGACGGGCTTCGGATAGCCGGCATCCACACAGCCGCTCGCGCTGACCTTGCCATCGTCGCTGAACACCGTCAATCTGAGCACGCCGGGCACGCCCGTCACGCCCTTGTTGGCGAGTCCAATGACCAGCCCGGGCGTTCCCTCCCGCTCGAATTTCCAGATGAATGACGGATACACGCGGTATCCGATGTGCCGCGCAATGTAATCGATGGGTTCCGGATACTTCTCGTAGAAGCTAAGAACGTTCCTGGCGGCTTCGTTGTGCCAGTTCCAGACCGACCAGTAGTTTGCGCCCACGTCCAGCACGTGCGACGTGATCTTCTCGTTGTAAGTAACGCCTTCGTCCATGCGCACCTGCTTAGGATCGCCGGTCGTCATACCCACCTCGCAGATGGCCGCGGTCCAGGCCGGCCGGTTGCTCAAGGCCTCGATCTGGGTGTTCTCGATAAAGATGGTGTCGGTGCGAATCCAGTTGTGCGTGCGAATGGTGCGATCGAGGAGATCGGAATTGCCGACCAGGCTGAAATCCGGCTCGGTGTTGGTCACCAACGGCGTCTTGGTCCAGAACTCGAGCTGCGTTTCGAACATCTTCATCCACGTCTGTTCGGCGACGACATTGCTCGGGAAGATATTGCCCTCAAACGGCCAGGTATGCGCTTCTCCCCAGAAGCCGTACATCATGGTGTCCATGTACTCGATCTGCGAGCTGCCGTTCAATTCAGCAGCCAGCAGGGCATTCAGCTCGCGGAAAGCCGCCTGGTACGCCGGGTGGTCGTAACGCGGCATCCGGTGTTCCTTCTTGTAGCGGGTCTGCGCCGGATTGCCTTTCCATTCGCCCTTGAGCTTTACGTAGGGCACCTTCTCCATGAGGAACTCGGGCATTCCCGGCTCCGGAAAATCCGGGTTCTCCAGCATGATGCGGAATCCGACCCGCTTGTTGTAGCGCCTGGCGAGATCGAAGGTGATCTGCCACCAGTCGGGGAAATCCAGTTTGCCGGGTCTCTTCTGCACTTCCCGCCAGTTCGGGCGGATGTAGATCTTCTGGGTGAACGGAATTTTTACCAGGTCTTCGAGCGATTTTTCGAGCGTCTCTCCCGCAAGCCGCGGCGGGCCCGTATCTCCGGAAACATAGACAACCAGCCCCGTGCCGTAGTTCGGGACGATGTCCCTCGACGGCGTCGTCATCATCACCACGTCGCTGTCGGGAACGACGGCCGCCGGCGGGTACTGCGGAAAAGGGCCCTGATACAACCGGTCCTTGACCTCGGGTCCGGCTCCCCAGTCATATTTTTCCCAGTTGTGCTCCGGAATGTAAGCTTGTGCGCTGGTTGGGGCCAGGCCGCCAGCCAGGCCCGCAGTGCCCGCGGTTTGCAAAAAGGTTCGTCGGTTCATGACGCGTTACTCCGGTTTTGCTTCGAGCAGCAGATGCTTCTCGAATTTGACGTCGAGGGTCGCCACGGGCCCGCGAACAGTCCCGAAATCCTTGCCGTCCTCGTAGTCCCGGACGTGGTAAGAGCGGCCCGGCAAGCCCCGCAACGTAACCTTGCCCTCCCACTCCGGCGCGAAGAAGGCGTAATACATGCTGCCGTCCTTGCGGATCGCGTGAGCTTCCGGGCGGTCAAAACCGATGTCGTATAACTCGCCCAGATACTCGCCGCGGGGGAGCATCTTCTCTTTATAAATGCCGAGCCACTTCACGAAATTCTGCTCGCGCGCGGGCGTCAGATCGTTGCGCTTTCTTTCGGCCGAGCCCTCCGGCCAGGTGAAGTTCGTGCCCACCACGCCGCCGACGCCGATCGTCGAAGCGAAATCGTCCCTGGTCATATCCACGTGGTCGCCGAAGTACGCCACCGAATCGCCCTGAAGGGCCTTGAGCGTCTTTCCTTTGGTGCGCACCTGCCAGGAAGACTTCGGGTCGGACGCGACGGACATGTTCAGGAACGGCAGCGTGAAGAACGAATACGCGGTCCCGCACGGGCAGAATTCCACCAGGGCGTCGGGCTTGATTTCCAGGGCAGTCTCGTAAAGAGCCTGAAAGAACTTCGGCATCCCCTCGACGGACTCCTCCGGCCGGGCGTGCTTGTGCGCCGGGTTATAGCAGGGAGGCGCTCCATTCATGTGCTGGCCATCCAGCTTGAGCCCGTCGAAACCCCAGTCCTTGAGGGCTTTCACGACGAGCGCTTGGTGGTAGGCGATGACGGCTGGATAAGCAGGGCACAGGTACCATGAGTTCCAGTACGAGATCTTCTGCTTGCTGCCGTCGGCATTCAGAAGCAGCCAGTCCGGATGCTTCTGAACCAGCTCCGTGTCGGGGTCGGCGGCCAGCGGCGCCCACCACAACTGCGCTTTGAAACCCTCGGCGTGAATCTTATCGACCAGAGCCCGCATGTCGGCGTCGCCATGGGGATATTTCTGCGGTTGAAGGAACCAGTCACCCTGCGCGGTTTGCCACCCGTCGTCCAGCGTCACCCAGGTAAAGCCGAGTTTCTTGACGACCGGCAACGCGCCAAAAAGCTGGCTGGGCTTCATCTTGCGGCCGTATCCCCAGGCGCACCAGATGGGCTCGAAAGCGCTTTCCGGCGCAGCGTTGAACCGCACGCCCTCGGCGATCATCACCTCGCGGTAGTCGCGCAGTGCTTCAAAATAATCGCCCTGGTGGACGGCGGCGAAGGTTCGAAACGTCTTCAGCGTCGCCCCGGGTTTCAGGACGGCAGGATGTTGGAATACCACCCCGACCGTCGCCTGGTCCGGGCTTTGAGAGGTCACCGGCAGCGAAACCAATTTCGGGGCCATCTCCACATGCCCCACGGCGATGCCGACATCCCGGCGCCACACATCGATCACCGGAGTCCCTCCGCCGTAGTCGGAATCATTCATGCCCAGGTAATTCTCCTGTTTGAAACCCGGCTTCAGCGGCAGCACCCAATCCGGCCGGCTTTCGTAAGAGCCGCTCTGGTAAGACCAGAACGCCGGCTGAGCGACCGCGGCGGGCGCGCTGATGGAGTAATGCTGGTTGGTCCACCTGCTCACCGCCAGATCGGACGCTCCCGTGTTGGTGTACGTCACGTCGAAGAACGCCATTCGAGGGAACCGGTCATACACCGTAACCGCCACTTTCTTTTCGAGCGACGAAGCTGTTCCGGTGATCGTGGTTCGGAAGCCCGCGCCCAGGCTGTCCCGAACGGGTTCGCGCGTCTGCTTCTGCAAGCGGAAATTCGTGATTTCGTTGCCGGACACGCTGATGGATTCCGAGGGCGTGAAGTCGCCCACGGCGCGCTCTTCGCCTCCCAGCATGGCGACTACGCGGCTGTACATGGTGGCATTGAACTCGATACGGATGTTCTTGCCAGCGACGCGCACAGTCTCCGCCGCAAAAACGGAGGTGCCCATCAGGGTGAAAATCGCGAAGATCGGTCTCATGTTGGCTTCAGGACTCGCGTCTCAGCCTATGCAAAGAGCGGATCAATGTCAATTACGGTTTCTTGCTATTTTCTTTCGGAACTCAGTACGAGGCTTCGCTAAATACCCATAAGTGGCTGAATCCATTACAAGTTTCAAGCAGAAAGAAAACACAAGCATACGAAATTTGCGCTCTTGACATGGGCCGATTCTCTCATATACTATCTGCAAGCGCAGTCATCAGGGGCTAGAGGCAATCTGCACGCAAAACATCCCCTGCTGCTGACGGCTGGAGGAGGCTCCGATGCTGCATACCGCAAGCAGAACGGCGACTTTGGTCGCCTTGTTATTGGCTCTGACGCCGGCCCTGGTCTTCGGGCAGGCCAGCTTTGAAGCACAGGTTCGCGGTGTGGTGCGTGATTCGAGCGGCAGTGTCATTATTGGCGCCAGAGTGACCATCACGGATGTCGACACCAACATTTCCAACATCGGCAGCACGGATGAACGGGGGTATTACATCTTCAACGGTCTGCATCCTGCTACCTATACC
>DASQHA010000086.1:0-6522 GCA_035632335.1 Terriglobales bacterium | reverse complement strand
GGCCGCTGCGGGTGGTCTTCGGCCATGGGAATGCGCTCGGGATCTCCGTAGGTCGCACAAGTAGACGAAAAAATCAGCCGTCTGACGCCATGATCCGCCATGGCGTCCAGTAAGTTGCAGGTGTTGACGCTGTTGTTGCGGAAGTAGCGGCGCGGGCACTGCATCGATTCTCCGGCGAACGCGCTGCCTGCAAAATGGATGACGGCGTCGATTTTGTGAACTTGGAAGACATTTCGAATCGCTTCCGTGTCGGATAGATCGGCCTGAACGAGCGGCCCCCACCGGACATTTGCGGCATGGCCCATGCTGAGATTGTCGAGTACGACAGGATGGTATCCCGTCTTGGCCAGCGCCTTGGCCGTGTGGCTCCCAATGTATCCCGCTCCGCCTGTGACCAGAACGTTCATACTATCAACCCTGTGCTTCAGACATGCAGTGCAGATTCCCACACAGCGCGTTCGCCTGTGAGCGGCCGCGCCTGCGCGTCGTGATGAACGATCACCTTCATGGCGGCATTCGCCTCCAGCGTGGTCGAGTCGATACCGATGGTCTTGCCCCGGGGGAGGCCACCGCGAGCCGACTGCTGCAGCACGCAGCCGAACACGGGCAATTCTTTTATCGGTAGCGTCATTTTCATTTTTTCGCCACTGATGTCTTGCGGAGGCCAACGCTAGGCGAAAATCAGGATGGCGAACTCGAAGCAATCAGCGTATACTATTGGGAAGTACCGCGCCACCAGAATCGCGTTGTGCTGCTGGCTGGAGAGATTCATGGAGACGTCGGTATTGATCGGTGCTCTCACCTTAGGGCTGATTCTCGGCCTGCTAATCGTCGCTACCGTCCGCCGACGCATGAGTCGCCAGCAATGTCGAAGAGCTGCTTTGGAGGAGGGCGAGCAAATCCAGGCGCAACTCGACCACGTGCTGCGTGCATGTGCATCAGCTGAACGCTCGACTAGAACGGCTGATGCAGTGCGCGTAAAACAAACCCCACTAGCGCTGAGCGTGGACGATGGGCAATAGGGAAAACTCTCCAGGGAACAAGTATCCTTGGGCTTTGCCGTCTTCATCGGCGTAGAGTCCTGCGAAATAGGGCGGATGTTTCGGCGAGTGTACCGCCACGTCACACACGCGGGTTGACGGGGCAGAATTGGCGTCCTTCATGCCGCTACCCGGATTCGCTGAGGCCAGCGGAGCAGTTTCCTTGCCGCCGTACCTCGCGGGTCCGCCAGGATGATGCGGGCGCAATCACGGTTCTGCTCGGCGTACTGTTCCGCGAGTTGCTGGCGCGTCGCACGGCTCGGCCGCCGAGAGCTTTAGAGCCCATGTTGAGCCAAAGGAAGGCGATGATGAACCGGCTACGGCGCCGGCTTCTCAGCGAAGCCCGCGCAAAACAGCAGGAAGCCGAGCGCGCGGTGCACGAGTACCTTTCAGAGATCGGCCGCGGCGGCGGGAAGCAGGGCGGAAAGGCGACCGGCCGCAAGGGATTCGCTGCGATATCCCAGGGGCGGTTCCGCGAGATCTGCGCGAAGGCGAAGGTCGCGCGCCGCGAGAAGGCGAGAGAGAGGCAGCGGCGCCACGCCCAGTAGGAGATATTTCTCGTAGCCCTCACAGGCCGCCCGGGTGACCTGAACAGCCTGGTTCCCATCGGTCCGCTCGCCCGTTACACAAGGTCTGCCGACGGTATCACGGTCACCTGCACGGACCAGTCTGAGGTGCGCTTCGAAGTGCTTCGCCACGTGCCTTGCCCGCTTGGGCCGTGTCGCTTTGATCTGAGGCTCAGATTGGCCATAAGTGAGCTCCAGGCATGGTTTCCACACTCACTCAACTTCGCCTCCCTTACCGACGGATCGCTCCAGGACTCTTTACGAATAAGGCTGGCCGCTCGTTGCGCGGTTTCGTGCCCCGACCAGCAGACCACTACCTCATCGGTATGCGCCGTAGCGCTTCTAGCAGCCGGCCACCTTCGTCCCGCCCATCCGCCACAGCCCCGCCACTCCCCAGAGCGTAATCACCGCGTACCCGCCCGCCTGCGCCAGCAGAATGTATGCCAGTGCCTCATCACGCGTGAAGCCAAACGGCACGAGCACATTGATGGCCACGAATTGATAGATCCCCAGGTACCCCGGCGTCGCGGGCAGCGCGCTCCCTAGGCCCAGTCCGGTGATGAGGAGGATCGCTACGGCAAACGGCAGACTCAGCCCGAGTGCCCGCGCCACAATCGTCGCGCGCGCGGCGTCCGCGGTCCAAATCAGAGCCGTCAAGCCGCAGAAACTCGCCAGGCGCGCAGGGTGATCGAGCGCGGAAAACCCCAGCACGGCTTGCTCCAGCATACCCACGAGCCGGCTCCGGACGTGCGCCGGCGCGGAAACGACGGCCAGTATCCTGGCGATTGTCGCGTGCCGCCAGCGCAAACCCGCCACCAGCGTCGCTCCCAGCAGGGCGGCAATCGACGTCGTCGTCGCCGCGCCCTCCAGCCACGCCGGCTTCTGGTGGATGCCCAATAGCAGCAGCCGGCTCGCCACCACCAGCACAATGGCGTCCGTCAGCCGCTCGGTCGCTGCCGTAGTCAGCACATAGGTTTTGCTCAGCGCCGACCGTCGGCTCACCAGCACCGCGCGCACCAGCTCTCCGGCCCGCGCCGGCAACAGGTTGTTGCCCAGGTATCCCGCCATGGTGGCCCAGAAGACCGGGACCGCTCCCAGCTTTTCCCGGGCATTCAGCAGCACGCGCCAGCGCAGCGCCCGCAGGAAACACGCCGCGCTCGTAATCGCGCACGCCAGCGCAATCAGACCCAGCCGTGCGCCTGACAGAACCGTGCCCACCCGACGCCAGTCCGTGCCGCGCAGCGATAACCAGACCAACAGCGCCGCCAGCGGGACCGCTAGAGCCCAGTAGAAGATGCGGGACGGCTCAGGCGCCAGGCAGGTCTTCCCGATAATCGGGGCCGCCGTGTCTACGTCGGCGTTTTCAATCATGGGGTTGTCCCGCCTCATCATGGCCGGGCGACATTGACCGGCGCCGTAATGCTCGCCCGGCGGATATTCGAAACTGATGCGCTTGCGCTCGAAACCGTACGGCCGCCGCTACACCTGCGTATGGATCGCCCCGAGAGTTTCACCCAGCAGGCCCATGAAAATGAGCTGCACCGAAATGAAGAAGAAAATGCCGATCACCACCGGCGTCATGCCCACCGAGAACCGTAGTCGAATTTTGGAGACAACCATAACCGATGTGACCCAGCCAGCCACCGCAGCTTACGAGGATTTATCCGAAAACAGCGACCGCCCGTCCATCACGGCGGGCGCCTTGATCCCGGCATCCGAGAGCACGGTAGCAGCAATGTCATACGGCATAGCCAGCGGCAGGCATGCCGCCGCGGGTTCACCGTACCCGCGCGCCACCAGGAATCCACGCGGTGTATGGCTTCCACTACGGCTGTCCTGTCTTCTGATCTTCAACCGTCTAATCGAGGCTGACGCCACTTCCTCCCAGGCGAAGGTCTGATCCCACAATACCGTCAAGTCCGGGAGTCGGTCGAGAAATGGACCACGAAACTCTTCATGAGTGAGAGTCACCTGGCGCACGACCTTGCGTCCAGTTGCCGGATCAACGAGGTTCTGGAGCCCGGCGGCAATGGCCTCACAAATCTTGCGGTACTCGGCGGCCGGCACGATCCCATGCCGGTCGCGGCCTTCGATCAGAATACGAATTGCGCCCACCGAGTCATTGTTGGGAACGGCGATGGCACGGCAGCCCGCCCACTGTCGTCCCCCCGCATACCAGCGGAAGATCAATTCTTCTTGAAGCCGCTTGGGCAACATCGCCTTTACGGCATATTGAAACCTGCCGGGAACCTTCATCTTGAGGATCCGCCATGGATTCACACCCGTGCCGGCAGCCTCGCGTGCGTGACCCCCGCCATCACTTCGGACTTTACCAAATCCCATTCGGTTGAGGATCTCCTGGAGGCTCCAGGATGCATGCCAGATCGGCCCCATGCCGTGACCGGAGAAGATCAGGCAGCGCGTCTCCGGCCCAGCGAGGTTCACCAACTGCCCAACTTGGCGGTCAACTGCCCGATAGACCGACTCGATCGTGTCGCGCAGTCCGTGCGTGTCCGCGGGGTCGTGGCGTGGGTGTGTCGCGTCAAGAAAATGCCAGAAATGATGACCCGCGCAGTGTGTCTCCGAGAAGGCAGCGAAGAAAACGTCCCAGTTCTCCCGCTCCATCAGGGACCGACAGACTTCGCCGCGAAGCTGTACGCCCGCAAGCAGCCGACGGCGCAGCTTCCACAACGACTTGGGGTTCTCGTCAACGGTGTCACAATCACCCACCGGGTGCCGGCCGAGGGCTTTGTCCATCTCGCCCAGTAAACCTGGTGGCTGCGAAGCCCGCTCCGCCCTGCTGGCGTGCGCACCCCAGTTGGCGAGATGAATTCCATTGATTTGGCGGCTGACTGGAAACTTCGGGACATCGAAAACACACACTCTCTTGCCGGCCGTACTCAGATGGTCCCAAAAAGGCTCAGCGCCGATGGCGTCGTCGTCCAGCATCCGAAGATCGCCGCTCTCGGGGTCATACTGCACGTAGAAATACTTCGCGAATTTTGCCGGATTCGTCCCCGAGTAGATCGCGGACCACACGGTGTCCGGTAGTTGAGCAGCTGTGCTCGCAAGCTCGGCTCTGGCACCCTCTTCCAAAAGACGGCGGAACGCCGGCAGTTTGCCCTCGGCAGCCCACTGCTCTATCAGGGTCCACTCCATCGCATCCAGTCCCAGGAGCAACTGCCTGGGCGAATTCGTGGTTCCGGCTTTTATCGAAATCCCCGCAACCCTGTTCAACTTCTTGACTCCCGTGATTTCACGTTCCCGGCTGTCTCCCCGCAGGATTGTATCCAGGCGAGGGTCCGTCCGGCCCGGAACCGCAGGCCGACGGGGCGAGAAATCTGCCACCAAAGGGCCGCCGGCTTTGTTCCGGACCGGTGCAGGGTGTTGACCGGTTGATTATACGCAGGTTGGATCAGTCGTTCCAGTCGGGCGATCACCTGCCAAGAAAAAATGGCCGGGAATGGAGAGAAGCCGGGCCGAATTTGGGAGTAGGGGGCTTGTTTATCGGCGTAGAAACGCCGGTGCAGAGCGCATCCGCACCCAGGCGCCGCGCATGAGTCCTTCCGCGCGTTGCGAGCGTTCAGTATCGGTCATCTGGACGGAGCCTTCCTATCGAGCGCAGCCTGAGGCAGCCGGCAGCGCGGGCCTGGGGGGAGCTGCCAGACGTGGACGCCGATCGGGCAGCGCGCTCAGGGGGCCGGACCGGCTGGTACAAGCCTGAGGCTTGACCCCAATCCGTCTTTCGGCGCCCACTCGTCCAATCGTGTGCACTCGACACTGGTTGAATCAACCTAGTCTTCACCTGATACCGTGCTTTTTTCGCGCTCGTGAGGGCGATCGGCCTGGGTAGGTACGCTGAAGCAACGGTTGCCAACTTTTGGTCGATTAGAGTGAGCGGCCTGCCGTGCGGAACTCGTGATGCTCGACTTTGACCGCAATGGTTTTGGCATCGGTACGAACGATCTGCCCACTCATGATCAGCTTCAACTTAGTAACACCATCCAACAAGAACGGCCAGTTTATCCCCAGCTCAACGGGGCCGCCAGGTAAAGGACCCTCAGCTTCAAAAAGGACACCGCCACTGCTGATGTTGACCGTTCTGCCCACGCCGAGACGCTCCACTCGCCGTCTGTCCAGCAGCTTGTATTGGAGTTCGAGCGCGACCGGATAGCGGCTGTGTAAACGCTGCTCCCTTCTAGCCTTCTGCTCGGGGAGGTCAATGGAGGGTCTCGAAACCGCCCCATTCTGACGATGTCGCACGCCTTGATTGTGGCTTCGGCGTGCGACGCAAGTGAATCGGGAAATTACCCGGCGATGCGGCTTGCCAACACATCTCCACTACCGAGAGGGAGCTGATGACAAACCTATGATCGCCGAAAGCGGCCTCCCTCAGATCGAGGCAGCGCCGAACGACGGACCAAGCCGGCACGACGAATCGCTGCCATCAGCACGAGCAGGGGGCCAGCTCCTCACAGCTAAGAGAGCGTGGGAGCAAGGCTGCCAAGCGGCGAAAGTCCTTTGCTGTTGTCATGCCGATCCGATGCGGATGAATTGATATCGATCCAGGGTTGCTGCGATGAGGTTAGCCAGGATTTCGAGGTTCGGAAGGAGACTTTTCGAGCCGGACGACTCTACCGAAACAACGCAGTTCCACGTGACTGCCGCGATCCTCGCTCAGCGTGACCACGTATCTGATGGCGTGGCCGATCGGAACTTCTATGTCGGATGTGAACAAAACACCGCCCAAGCCGATGTTCCGCGTCAATCCGACGGGGAAGACCTGGCTGGCTTCAAGCCCCATAATCCGAAGGGGCAAGTGCAGCTCAAAGCGGGCGATCCTGCGTCGCTCAACGACGCGCATCTTGCTAAGCTAGATGCTTTTCCTAGTTCCGGTCAATAGGTAAAGCACGGGC
>DASQHA010000085.1:0-29437 GCA_035632335.1 Terriglobales bacterium | reverse complement strand
GAAGGGACCCGGTCGGGCGGGGCACAGCACCGCTCGGGGAGCAGCAATAAGTTCGCGGCGCCTTGGGCCGCCTGACCGGGTCGGAGACCCGGTCCCACACAAGATGGGATGGCTCCTGGCTGGTCCCTTTGTTGTTAAAATACACTCAGACGTATGGCTGAGAAACGTACCCTATTCGAGAAAGTGTGGAACGAACACCTGGTGAGTTCGCCACCGGACCGGCTGCCCCTTCTCTACATCGACCTGCACCTGGTTCACGAGGTCACTTCGCCGCAGGCCTTTGACGGCTTGCGGGCGGCCGGGCGCCGGGTGCGCCAGCCCAATCGTACGATCGCGACCGTCGACCACAATATTCCGACCGAGCCGCGCGGCACTCCCATCACGGACCCGATCGCCGCCCTGCAGATCCAGGCGTTGCAAAAGAATTGCAAAGACTTCGGGGTCCCGTTGTTTGACATGGACTCGCCCAACCAGGGCATCGTGCACGTCATCGGGCCCGAACTCGGACTCACCCAGCCGGGCATGACCATCGTCTGCGGAGACAGCCATACCAGCACGCATGGCGCGTTTGGCGCGCTGGCATTCGGTATCGGCACATCCGAAGTCGAGCACGTGCTGGCGACGCAATGCCTGCCTCAGCGCAAACCGAAAACCATGCTGATTGAGGTAAACAGAGCGCTGCCTGAAGGCGTGACCGCGAAAGACCTGGCGCTGGGCATCATCGGCCAGATTGGCACCGACGGCGCCACTGGGCACGTGATTGAGTACGCCGGCGAGGCTGTCCGCGGTCTTTCTGTAGAAGGCCGGATGACGTTGTGCAACATGAGCATCGAGGCTGGAGCCCGCGCCGGCATGATCGCGCCCGATGAGACCACCTTCTCCTACCTCAAGAATCGCCGCTTCGCTCCGCAGAATGGCAGCTGGGAGAAGACAGTGGCGCACTGGCGCACCCTGCCTTCTGATCCGGGCGCGCGTTACGACAAAGTCGTCGAAATCGATGCCTCGAAGCTGGCCCCGTTCGTGACCTGGGGAACAAACCCCGGCATGGTGGTCGCGGTCAGCGGCCGGGTCCCGGAGCTGAGCGAGCTGAAGACCGAAGCCGATCGCAGTTCCGCCCGGCGCATGCTCGAATACATGGGGCTTGAACCCGGAACCCGGGTGGAGGAAATTCCGGTGGACCGCGTTTTCATCGGTTCCTGCACCAACTCGCGCCTGGAAGACTTGCGCGCCGCGGCTCGCGTGGCCCGGGGACACCACGTGAGCGCGAAAGTTCGAGCCATGGTGGTACCGGGATCGCAGGCGGTGAAGCATGCCGCCGAGCAGGAAGGCCTCGATCGCATCTTTCGGGACGCCGGCTTCGAGTGGCGCGAGTCGGGCTGCTCCATGTGCCTGGGCATGAACCCCGACATCCTGCAGCCGGGCGAGCGTTGCGCGTCCACCAGCAACCGTAATTTTGAAGGCCGCCAGGGCCGCGGCGGGCGCACCCACCTGGTGAGTCCGATGATGGCAGCCGCCGCAGCCATCGCCGGGCACTTTACCGATATCCGCAACTGGAAATTTCTGGGAAAATAGCTTTAATGTAGCGCCGGCGTCTCGCCGGCTGCCCGGAGGGCGTCCCGCCCTCCGCAACCTGTGGAGACTGAATGCAACCCTTCCGCAAGCATAAAGGCAAAGTCGCCCCGCTGCATCGCGCCAACATCGATACCGATCAGATTATCCCCAAGCAATTCCTGAAGAGGATCGAGCGCACCGGCTTTGGCGAATTTCTGTTCTACGATTGGCGCCGCACCCAGGACGGTTCGCAGGACCCGTCTTTTTCCCTGAACCAGCCGCGCAATAAGGGAGCCAGCATTCTCGTGGCCGGCAAGAACTTCGGCTGCGGCTCGTCGCGCGAACACGCCGTTTGGGCGCTGGAAGATTTCGGCTTCCGGGCAGTGATCGCTCCCTCATTCGCGGACATTTTTGCCAACAACTGCGTGAAGAATGGCGTGCTGGCCGTGGCGTTGAGGGAAGAAGAGGTCGAGGAAATCGTCCGCCGCGCCACCGAACTGCCGGACTATCAACTGGCCATCGACCTGGAGGAGCGCAAAGTCCACGACGCCCACGGGCTCTCGGCCACGTTCGAGATCGACGACTTCACCCGGCACTGCCTGCTCGAAGGCCTCGACGACATCGGGCTCACGCTGAAGCATGAAGCCGACATAACCGCCTACGAAGCCCGGCATCCGGTTTCACAGAAGATCGTGTAGGGCGGACGCCCCTCGTCCGCCGCTTTTGACTTTGACGTTAGCACGCCTAGCGAACAAACGATCTTCAAAACCAATGCCAACAGCGGCGGGCGAGGGCGCCCGCCCCACACGCACCTGAACTAGACCGGGGGCCCCGGCGGCGCCCCGGACGGTTTCAGCTTGGGCGTGTTCTGCGCCGGATTCTGCAAGAACAACGTGATCTCGTGATCCAGTTGTTCCATCACCGGCCCTCGCGCCGTATTCTTCTTCACCGCTCCCTGGGCCTCGCGCACTCCGGCCAGGGCCGCGGCGCGCACCTCGGGCGTGGCGTCGGAATTCGCCGCCAGCACCATCAACTGCTCGGCAACCTCGGTTTGCACCACGCCCGCAAGGTCGCGTTCCGCCGGGGTTTTGGCTGCTCCTGAAAATGCGGCCGCCACCAGGGCGGAAACCACGCTCCCGGGCGCAGGAAACCGGTTGTCCTGACCCCAGATCACGGCCAGCCTCTGCATGCGCCCGGGATCGAGCAACCCTCCGGCGACAATCTCCGCCACGGCGCGCGCGCCATCCTGCGGACTGAAAAGATACCCGGCGGACGATGCGAAGCGCTCGGCATCCCCATCGCGGTTCTCGGTGGGCGCCAGCGCCTTCCATACTTCCGTCGAAACGCTCAACTGTGAAGGATTCAACGCCGAGAGCACCAGCCGCAGAGCCTCCTTCTGACTCTCAGCCGGCCACAGGATGACCGGTTGCTGTCCGTCGCCGGCGAGCGAGAGCGGAACTTCGGCACTGCCGATTACATTGATGGCGGCTCCCAGCGCGTAGCGATGAAACAGATAAACCAGCGGCAGCCGCGAAGTGAACATCGAATTGGGCTCTCCGGGCCGCAGCATGCGCGGACTGTAGTGCGCCAGCAGCGCGTTCCGGACGGGCAGAACCTGCTTCAGCCAGGTCACCGGATCAGGACCGTCGTCGTAGGAATTCCAGCGCGGATCGGCGGTGTTTCCCCAGACGATTCCCTTCGCGATGGCGCTTTTCACGATGGCGTCCCGGCGCGTATTTTCTTGCGCGTTGCTGCCCGGCTTGCCCTGGCTGTAGCCCCACTCGATGGCAAAGCGATCGTAGCTTCCCGTTCCCTGCATGTAGGCGTCGGAGAGATCGGCAGTGCCGTCGGCGCGAATTTTCACCCGGGGCGCGAAGTAGTCCATCACCGAGCCGCGCCCGTAGGTGCTGGCTACAAAGTTGTGGTCGAGGCCAAGCACGTGGCCCATTTCGTGGCAGGTCAGCAGGGCCAGCCGTTGCAGCATGACCTGTTCTTCGCTGGTTTTGGGATCGAGGTTGTCCAGCGCGGCGAAGGTATCGAGCGCTGGTTCGCTGTTGTCGCGCCCCGAGGGCATCACCGACTCCCAATAGTTATTCGCGGTGCGCATGCGATGCGAATCCAGTTGGACTACGGCGTGAATGATCTCGGCGGTGCGCGGGTCGACGTGGCTCTGTCCCACTGACCATCCCCGGCCCGAGCGGTTCGTCCACTGAATGGTGGGATAGCGGATGTCCATCGGGTCGGCGCCCTCGGGCAGGTCCTCAATGCGCAGCGCATTCCTGAATCCCGCCTGCTCGAACGCGGCATTCCACCACAGCGCCCCCATGCGCGCGGCTGAACGCATGGGCTCGGGAATGGCGCGGTCGAGATAAAACACGATCGGCTTCACCGGCTCGCTGATCGCGGCGTTGGGATCTTTCTTCTGCAGGCGCCAGCGGTTCACCAGGTAACGCGTGACCGGCTGATCGTAGGGCTGGGAAAAATCCTGGAAGCTTGTACTGTTGAATCCGACCCGTGGATCCTGCTCCAGGGGCTGGTACCCGGGCGCGGGCAGGGCCACGAACGAATGGTGCTCGCGGATGCTCAAGGTGTGCGGGTCGGGCTGGTTCAGATCGCTCTCGGAATCGGAAGCGAAGGTCAGCAGCGCTTCGACTTCCGTGTTGAGGGGAAAACTTCCAGTGTGTTCCAGGTCAATCACGCTGCGGTCTTTGTCGAGGCGCCAGTCGGCTGCCTTGGACGATTGTTCCCGCACCACCACGCCACCCACGGCGCGCGACGGCCGGCGCAGTTGGGAGAGCAGGTCAAAGGCATCCCGGACGAGCAGGGCGTCGGCATCCACCAGCACGGTGCCATCGCGCTCCGCTTCGACCGGCAGCGAGGCCAGCACGGAAGTCGGGAAACTATATTCCACGGAGTGCTGCAACTCGGGCGTGCCGTTGGGAGCGAGAAAGCTGCTGTTCTCCTCGATCACCAGGACGCGCATACCCACGCGGCGAAAACGGCAGACGGAACCAGCTCCGAAGGAACTACGGTCAGCGAACGCTTCGATGGAACCGATGCCGCTGCCCAGTCCGGTGAAGTAGAGGAACTCGCCGTGGAGCGCCGCCGGCGAGAGCTCGAATAAAATGTCGCCCTTCTTCTCGTCCCAGTAGTAGGGAAAGAATCCGTCGTGCCGTTCCAGTCCGGCAGTGCGCGCCGCCAGGCCGGAACCTTCACCGCCCGGCTTGGCCGATGCCTGGGCGCGGGCGCCGCTTGCGATGCCGCCAATGAGCACGACCAAAACGAGCGAAAAGTGGAGTCGTTGCATAGGCCTTGTCTTATACATCAGGTGCCCGCGGTTGCTCAAACCTGCCAGGCAGGAGGGTAGTGATGCAGTTTGAAGAAACAACATAAAGGATTGTCATTCCGAAGCGCGCCATTGTCGCGCGAGGAATCTGCTGTTTTTCTGCTGGCAGCAAGCAGATTCCTCGCCGATAAACCTGGCTTCGGAATGACAAGGCGCGGGTTGTTCTTGCGCAGACTGCACCA
Source organism: Terriglobales bacterium (assembly GCA_035632335.1). Lineage (GTDB taxonomy): Bacteria > Acidobacteriota > Terriglobia > Terriglobales > Acidobacteriaceae > JAIQFF01. Next base: position 24,358 of record DASQHA010000085.1, on the reverse strand, counting down.
TTACCCGGAGGCGGAGCGTATTCCCATGGGCCAGAAGGTAGCGCTACAACATTACGGGATGGGGCGCCGTTACGAGACTGCGCCTCTAGAACTTGCCCAGCCGGATTCGCACCACCGCCGGTTCATCCTGGTGGAAGTTCAGGCCCCGGTCGGTCTCATCGCCGTTCCACAGGCGCGCGGCTTTCCAGACTCCGTTTTCATACGAGCCCTCCTCGGCGGAGAGAATCTGCATGCGCAATCCGGGCAGCCGTCCGGGCGCGTGAAAACTCACACGGGCATCAATCCCGGTTACCAGGAATTCATCAGGGCCGAGTTGCGCGACCAGGGCAGCGCCGTGAGCGTCTGGCGTCCCGGGCGGCCGGCGTCCATCGGGTTGAGGAAATCCGTACGAGACGGTTGCCTGCCAGGCGCCGAAGTCCAGCTCCTGGGACGCTTCTCCCGGCTCCTCCACGGAGGTTTTCAGCTTGCCTTCAAAATTCAGCCGGGCGATTTCGCGGCTCATCGGTCCGAGCAGCGCAAAGTTGCGGGCGTGCGCTTTACTGGGTTCATCTCCCAGAAGGTTCCAGCCGGTCTGGTCCACGCCGAACGGGGAGAAGCCGATTCCCCCATTGCCCAGCGCGTAGAAGAGAAACTTGCCAAAGTTGTCGTTTCTTCCGGTCTCTGGAATCCACAGCGGATTGTCCGGCCGGCGGTAGGCGTGAATGGTGTCCAGATAGAAGCCGGAGTCAGGGGCGTAGATGTCGGGGCCGATCATGTCGACGGCCGGAGCCAGGGCGCGCCACAGGCCTACCAGTTTCTGCACGGCTCCGCCGCTGGGATACTGAATGCCGGGAATTGCCATGCTGCGCTCGGGCAGCTCGGGGGGCGGATAGCTGATCCAGACGTTGATATAAACCGGAATCGCGAACTCGGTCTTGCCGGCTGCGGCGATCTCATTCACGTAGCGCGCCTGATGGTAGGCCTGGAACATCTCATCGGCTTCGGCACCGAAAACCTGGCTCCAGGTGCCGGGTTCCTTGTGGACAATAGCCAGCAGGTCGGCGGGAACGCGCCCGGCAAATGCGGCGTTCGCTTCCGGCGAAAAATCGCGCACGCTGCCGATGATGCCGGATTCGTTTTCGACCTGTACCAGCAGCACGGTGTGTTCGTCGCCATCGAGCGCCTTGAGATGACGCATCAGGGCCACAAACGCCGCTTTGTCCGCTTCCAGATTGGCGCGCGAGGTTGCGGAGAGCACGTCGATGGGTTCGCCACTGGCGTTGATCACGCGCGGAAATCGTTTGGTGTCGGTCTTGACCCACTCCGGCACGTAGTGCATGTTGCCGTTTTTCCAGGTGCCGAACCAGAGCAGCACCAGGTGCAGGTTGTGTTCGCGCGCGCCCTTCACCAGTTGATCGACGTTGGTAAAGTTGAACCGGCCGGGTTGGGCTTCCATCTGTTCCCAATACACCGGCGCTTCCACGGTGTTGGCGTGCAAGTCAGCCAGCGACTTCCACACTTGAGGCAGCTGCGAGGGCCAGGCGCTGGAGTTATGGACCTGTCCGCCCAGAATCAGATACGGACTGCCATCGACCAGCAGCGCCCAGCGGCCATCCTTCTGAACGAGCTTGGGAGCGTCCGCGGCGAGGCCCAGCGGCAAAGTTGTGGAGGCAAGAAAAAACAGAACCAGCAGACGGCGCAGTGGAAGCATAAGGGCAACCTCGCGCACACTATATGCGCGGCGCCGCGCCTGCCGCAACTTGAGGGGATTTCGCGTCCGCTTTAACCGGATCACGGCTGAGAGCCGCATTGCCTGCCGCACCCAATCGGGTAAGTGAGGGTTGATTGATTTTGTCTTCCAAAAAAAACCGGTATGTACGCTAACGTACGGTCTTCTTCCACCATTGACTGCCAAATTGGGGTTTCGCAATAATTTTACGAAAGCTTCCTTGGGACGGGGGGGTACCCATGGACATCAAGAAGAAATATGATTGGCAAGAACTGTACGCGACTGCCCTGCTCGAAACGGACTGGCTGAATATTGAGGAAAAAATTCAAGCGGCGGACGATGAGATAAGAACAAGGTTGCAAAAGTTCTCTTTGAACCACGGCGGGACGCCCGAAGAAAACCAAGCCATCGCGGACGCTCTGCGCGGACTGGACGTTCTGCGGAAAGAAGTTGCGCAGTGGCGGAAATCGAAGCTGGCCGGCTAGTACTTAACTACAAAGTGCGATTCTGTGAGATGGTACGAAAGTGTAGGTTAGTAATCAATTTGTTTGTTTATGGCAGTTTGGAGAGTTGGCCGAGTGGTTGATGGCACCGGTCTTGAAAACCGGCATACCCGGAAGGGTATCGGGGGTTCGAATCCCTCACTCTCCGCCATTCCTTATTCGACCGAGCCTGCAGGTTCGGCGAGCGCTGCCGGGACCCGCTAACGCTTTTATCTCACCTGAGTCTAAAGGTTGGGGTCGAGGCAACGGCGAGCCCATGATGAAGATCCTCAGTCGGTTTTTCCGCGGGGTAGCGATTACCCTTCTTCTATTTCCCGCATTCGCCCCGGCCCAATCTACACCACCCCCACCGGTCGCCATGAAAGTAGGGGACCCGAGTGTCGACGGGTCCTTTCTCAAGCCTTACAAGAATGCGTGGAAAGTGGTTTACCAGTTCCCGGGCAAAGAGCCGTTCCTGGTTGGCACCTGGACCGATGAACTCTCCGCCGTCGAAATCAACGGACGCCATTTGCTCAAGCGGACCCAGATGGCCGACTACGCCAAGTACAACATTGTGACCACCTGCGTGAACGTATTCGAGCCGAAAACCATGGCTCCCGTCTCCATGGACTTCAAGCGGAGCGACACCGGCGAATGGGCGCATCGTGATTTCGACGGTGCCCGGGTGAAATACCGGAGGGGAGCTTCGAGCGACGAAGCCAAGACCGAGGCAGGACAGCTGGAGATGAAGGAACCAGTGTTCGATTACAACGGCGGGATGTACGGAGTCCTGCTGGCCGCGCTCCCCCTGAAAGAAGGACTGAAGGCGACCTTCCCCACGCTCTCGGAGGACCGCGACGAATTGGACTGGATCACGGTTGCGGTGGGAAAACCGGAGCTGGTGGATGCCGGTCCCGGCAGGCAAGTGACGGCTTGGCCGGTTGATACCGAGGGAAATTATGCCAACAAGAGTCACAGCATCTTCTGGATCACCCGGGAAGCTCCTTACGTCATCAAGTTGGTGACCACGATTCCGACCGGCAAGTGGGTGACGGTCACGATGAGCATGATTTGAAATTGCGCAGTCCCTCGTCCCTCCGGTTGATCCCTCACGCGCACAATCCCATCTCAGAGCTGCCAATTTCACGCGGCCTTTCGGCGCGCGGTCGCAACCCCTTTTTGCACGCGCCCTGCAGCCCACGCTTTCCGCACATAACAACCATCGGATGATGCAGTGTTTATGCGGGTTTCGTACGTGATCTCATAGCAACAAAACAATACTCGTCCAGTTTTCAATATTAGTTTCGCCCGCGAAATCATAACTGCAAGCGAACACAACTTCTCCTCAAGCGATGTTCTGGAATGTCAGTTGCTCCCATACATGCTGACTGTTCGTTGGAAATGAGATGTAACTGGCGCTGACAGCCAGACCGCAACAGTTCTCATTCAATGTTTCGTTGTGACTGGATGTAACACTTTTTGCTTGGGAGAGAATGTTATGAAGCGATGTGTTTCGATGTTAAGAGCGGCAACCTTCGGGCTTGCTTTGCTGGGATTGATTGCCGTGAGTTCGGGCAGCGCCTACGGCCAGGCCATCAGCGGCGACCTGGTCGGAACCGTGGTGGATTCCTCGGGTGCGGCCGTGGCCGGCGCAACCGTCAACGCAACCAACCTGGCAACCGGAGTCGTGACCAACACCGCGACCAACGGGACGGGCGGATATCATCTGGAAAATCTGCCGGTGGGCAGTTATCGAATCACGGTCACGGCCGGGGGATTTCGTCCGATCGTGCAGCAGGTTGAAGTGGTGCTGAACAAGACGGGCACGTTGAACGCAACCTTGACGCCGGGAGCAACCAGCGAGACCATCGAAGTCTCAGGCGTGGCCGCGGTCATCGACACCACCACGGCACAGCTGCAATCCACCTACAACGATCGCCTTTCCCAGGACCTGGGAATCGCCGCCGCGGGCGGAACCGGCGCCGGTGTCCTGAACCTTTCGCTCCTGAGCCCGGGAGTTGCGCAATCGAGCGCCATGGGCGCCGGTTCAGGGCCGTCGGTCGGCGGTCAGCGACCTTACAACAACAATTTCACGGTGGAAGGAGTGGACAACAATAACAAAGGCGTGACCGGATATCTCATCGTGGTGCCGAACGATGCGGTGGAGAGCTTTACTCTTCTGCAGAATCAGTTCAGCGCCGAGTTCGGCCACTCCTCGGGCGGTCAGTTCAATACCGTGATCAAGAGCGGAACGAACTCCTTTCACGGTTCGTTGTACGAGTATTTCCGGAACCGCAACCTGAACGCGGTGGACAATTTTTATGCCTTGCAGGGGCTCACGTCGAATCCCCGTTTCGACAGCAACCGGTACGGCGCCACTTTCGGCGGGCCGATCATCAAGAACAAGCTTTTCTTTTTCACCAATTTCGAGCGCCAGCCGATCGGGCTTACCGGAACCAGCGGAGGCGCGGTACAAGCGCCGACGGCAACCGGGCTGACCGCCATCTCTGCCGACCCGAATCTCAGCGCCACCAACTTTGGCGTGTTCAAACAATTTGTTCCGGTGGGCGCGGCTCCGAGCGGATGTTTGCCATACAGCGGGGCGCCGGCGAATGGCACCTGCCCGGCGGGTTCGGTCGAACTGGGAACGGCTTCCATCAGCGCTCCCGCGTTCGAAAATTTCGAGAACTTCGTCCAGAGCGTCGATTACAACATCTCAAACCGCGACCAGTTGCGCGCCCGTTACGTGTACAACAAGCTGGACGAGATCGATACGCAAGCCTCGTTGTCAGCGTTTTATACCAACCAGCCCTTCCGCTGGAACCTCATCAACCTCAGCGAATACCACACTTTCAGTCCCAGCGTGGTCAATGAATTCCGGGTTGGCTTCAATCGCTATACCAACACGGTGCCGGACGGCGGATTCAGCTTCCCCGGACTGGATGCCTTCCCCAACATCACGTTTAACGATCTGGGATCCGGTCTCAACGTGGGCCCTGACCCCAACTCGCCGCAATTCACCATTCAGAACCTGTATCAGGCAGTGGACAACATCAGCTGGAACCGGGGCAATCACAGCCTGAAGTTCGGGATCGAAGGCCGCGTCTATATTGCGCCGCAACAGTTCACCCAGCGCAAACGCGGCGATTACACCTACAACACCACCCAGCTTTTCCTGGAGGATTTCTCCCCGGATAATTTCGGCGAACGCAGCAGCGGCGCGGTGACCTACTACGGCAACCAATCGGCCGTTTACTGGTACGCGAATGACAGCTGGAGGGTACGGCCGCACCTCACCCTGAACCTTGGCGTCCGTTACGAATACACCACGGTCCCGCAGAGTGAAGGCCGGCAGGCTCTGAACGCTCTTTCGAACACGCCCAACATTAACGTCTTCGCCATTAATCAGCCTCTGCTGTTCAGCGCCCCTAAGGCTCCCAAGAACAGCTGGGCGCCGCGGCTGGGGATTGCGTACTCTCCGGGAAATAGCGGCACCACCTCGATCCGCGCCGGGTTCGGCATGGCTTACGATGTGCTGTATGACAACATCGGCAGCCTGGCTGTTCCTCCCCAGGTGGGCTCGACCATTGACGTGCCCAGCGTGGTCAATCTGACGCCGAACTTTTTTGCCGGCGGCGCGCTGCCGGGCGGCGGAAGCGGAATCAGCGTGCTCGATGAAGTCACCGCCCGCGCCAACACTTCCAACTGGATACCGCCAAACCAGAAATGGCCATACTCCATCAACTGGAACCTCGGCGTGCAGCATTCGTTTGGCAAGGACTTCGTCGCCGAGGTGCGATATGTCGGCACTCGCGGGGTACACCTGGATGTGCAGGACAGAATCAACATCCGGGCGCTGGTGGACAAGACGCACTTCCTCCCGACGTATACGCAGGCGCCCTCGCAGGCCACTCTGGACGCTCTTCCCAATAACCTGTTCGCTCTGAGCTCGGGCGACAACTTCGTGCCGGCCTTCGAGAATGCAGGCTTCCAGAGCAACATCGTGGCGGACCTGCCCATCGGCGATTCCTCGTACAACGGTCTGCAGAGCAGCCTGACGCGTCGCTTCAGCAATGGATTGATGTTTCAGGCGGCTTACACCTGGAGCCGGACCATTGACAACAGCACCGCGGACTTTCACTCCACCGACCTGACGCCCCGCCGCCCGCAGGATTTCCAGAACTGGGCGCCGGAGCGGTCGGTCTCGGCCCTTTCCCGTACCCACCGCTTCACCCTGGCGGCGGTTTATGACTTCCGGCCCTTCCAGGGCTCCAGCTGGCTCATGAAGAACGTGGTGGGGAACTGGTCGTTCAGTCCGGTGTACACCTACGAATCTCCTCAGTATGCGACGGTGCAGTCGACCACCGACTCAAATCTGAACGGAGACTCGGCAGGAGACCGCGCGATTCTTAACCCGGGCGGAATTGCGGGCACCGGGTCCGGTGTCAGCAACCTGTGCAACAGCAGCTTGCCCGCCGGGCACCTGTGCAATGGCGATCCGGATCCGAATTTTGATCCCAGTCCCTTTGTGGTCGGGTATCTGGCAACCAATCCCGGGGCCCGCTATATCCTGGCGGCGCCGGGCGCACTGGCCAATACCGGTCGCAATACTCTGGCGACCCGGCCGACCAACAACCTCGACCTCAGCGTGTTCAAGGATTTTTCGATCACGGAACGGATGAAGTTCCGGTTCGGCGCTGAATTCAACAACGTGATTAACCACACCCAACTGATTCCGGGAAGCAATCCCGGACAGGGGTTGGGAGTGAATGACGTCACCGCGTTCAATACCTTCGGCTCCAGCTACCAGAGCTACCTGACGCCGGGCGATCCGCACTTCAACAATCCCCGCTCGGTGTTTGCCAGCAACTCGCGCAGCATCGCTCTGGTCGCCAAGTTCATCTTCTGATCCTGGAAGACGAGCCGGCTGGCCTGCCTGACTGGGGCCCCTTTTCGGGGGCCCCTTTTTTACGCTGTCTTCAGGGCAAGAGTTGGTGGCCATTCACCTCAGGCCACTCGCGGACAGCTACGCTCGGCCGTTTCCAGGCGGCTCTACCGCATCCCAGTCCCGTGAAGGCGGTACGAGCGGACTGAAAGTCCGGCGGTCAGTTGGCAGGGGCTCAGTGTGAAATTTCCTCTCTTTTCCAAGGCGTCATCCTGAACGGCCTTCAGGCCGTGAAGGATCTGGCGTGAAGCGGACACATCGCCGCCGCTTTTGGTGCCGCTGCGCGCCAGATCCTTCGGGACTGAAGTCGCTCAGGTTGACGACCTTTCGGGATTGCATTTCAGATTCAGCCGCTACCCACTTTCCTCCTTTCGTTGACTTGCCCCTGCTCTTCTACATAAGATTCAGGCCCGGATGATCGGCCATACCTTCTCGCATTACCGGATCATTGAAGAGCTGGGCGGCGGCGGGATGGGTGTGGTCTACAAGGCTGAAGACACCGAGCTGCGGCGGATGGTCGCGCTCAAGTTTCTGCCTGAGTTGATCGCTCAAAATCCGGCGGTGCTGGAACGGTTTCGCTGGGAAGCGCGGGCCGCTTCCGCCCTCAATCATCCCAACATTTGCGTGATCTACGAAGTGGGTGAGGCGCAGCGCCGGCGCTTCATCGCGATGGAGTTTCTGGACGGGACGACGCTCCGGCAGCGCATTGCCGAGGGCCGTCTGCCCCTGCCCCAGTTGCTGGACCTGGCGATCGAGATTGCCGATGGACTCGACGCCGCCCACACCCATGGAATTATTCACCGCGATATCAAGCCAGCCAATATTTTTGTCACCAAGCGCGGCCACGCCAAGATCCTGGATTTCGGTCTGGCGAAGCTGGCGGTGAGTGACGAAGCCAGCCTCAGCGGCAACACCTTCGGCGGTAACACGCAATCTCCGGAGGAACTCAACCGTCCGGGATCCGCGCTGGGGACGCTTCCGTATATGTCGCCGGAGCAGGCGCTGGGCCATCCTCTGGACTCGCGCACCGATCTGTTCTCGTTCGGGGTGGTGCTCTACGAAATGGCGACGGGAGTGCTGCCTTTCCAGGGACAGACAACGGCGGCGTTTTTCGACTCCCTGATTCACAGCGTGCCGGAATGGCCTCTGCAATTCGACCAGTCAGCCCCGGTTGAGCTGGAGCGCATTGTGCGCAAGGCCCTGGAGAAAGATCCGGCGCACCGCTATGCCAGCGCGGCGGAGATGCGGGCCGATCTGCAAGACCTGCGCCGGGCAACCGAATCGGGGCAAGGCCTGGCCACGCGGCCAGCCACCCGGCCCGCGCCGGATTCGAAAGAGCGAATCCGGTCCCTGTTCGCGACGGCGACCATGTCGGGTAAACCGCAGCCCAGGTCAGGTATCGCGAAATGGGTGGCGATCGGAGTGGTTGCAGTGGCAGCGTTGATCGCAATCATTCTGTTCATGCGAGCGCCGGCGTCCCCGCCGGTGGTGCTTTCGTCGCTGCAGATCACCAATGACGGCGTTTCGAAGCGCTCGCTGGTCACCGACGGGACCCGGCTGTACTTTTCCGAATATCTCAGCGGCCATTCCGTCCTGCGTCAGGTCTCTACCTCGGGAGGAGAGACCGCGCCGGTGCCGATCTCGCTGGGCAGCGCCGACATCTACGATTTCTATCCCGGCCGTTCTGAATTGCTGATCAAAGGCGTGGCGGAAGGTTCAGAGACAGAGTGGCCGCTCTGGATATTGCCGCTTCCCGGGGGAACGCTCCGGCCGGTGGGAGACGTCCTGGCGCATGGAGCGGCTTGGGCGCCGGACGGCCAGCACATTGTGTACGTCAAAGAATCGAGCTTGTACGAGTGCAACGCGGACGGGACGGATTCGAAACAACTCGTCACTGTCTCGGGAGTTCCGTTTGCGCCCCGATTTTCTCCCGATGGCCGCCGCCTGCGCTTTACGATTCGGGACACCAACCAGCAAACTTCTTCGTTGTGGGAGGTTTCGCCCGACGGCAAAGGTTTGCACCCGCTGCTGCCGGGCTGGAACAAGCCGGCGCAGGAATTTGGCGGGGCCTGGACGCCCGACGGAGAATACTTCCTTTTTGAATCTACCCGCGACCACACCCAGAACATCTGGGCCCAGCGCGAAGGTACGTCCTTTTTTCGCAAGGCCGTCGCGGAACCGACGCAGCTGACGGTGGGGCCGCTCATGTTCAGCAATCCCACTCCTAGCCTGGACGGAAAAAAGCTGTTTGTGATCGGCCAGCAGCGCCGCTTTGATCTGGTCCGCCTGGACAGCAAGTCGCAGCAGTTTTCCGTCTATCTGCCCGGAGTGTCGGCGGGCGAGGCCGACATCCAGCGCCATGGCGAGTGGATCACCTACATAGCGCATCCCGAGCTCACGCTGTGGCGAAGCAAGCTGGATGGAAGTTCCCGCACCCAGCTCACCTACGCGCCGATGAAGGCGCACCTGCCGCGCTGGTCGCCGGACGGGACCCAGATCGCGTTCATGGCGTCGCGCCCGGGAAAACCCTGGAAGATTTTCGTGATTCCGGCCGAGGGCGGCACCCCACAGGAGGTGAGCGCGGGAGACCGCAATCAGGGCGAGCCCACATGGACACCCAACGGTGATTCCATCGTGTTTGCCGGCATACCCTGGCTGGAATACGGAACCGCGTCAGGCCCGAACATCCACATCGTTGACTTGAAAACTTCGCAGGTTTCTGACGTGCCGGGCTCGGAAAATCTTTTCAGTCCCCGCGGCTCGCAGGATGGGCGCTACATCGCGGCCCTGTCCGCGGACTCCACCCAGCTGATGCTTTACGACATGGCAAAGAAAAGCTGGAAGCAGCTGGCGGTGGCGCGGTTCGGCTTCGAGAACTGGTCACACGATGGCAAGTATCTGTACGCCGAGGACTATGCCGACAAAACCGATGACCTGGTGCGGGTGAATGTGGCCAACGGCAAAGTGGAACATTTGTTCAGCCTGAAAGAAGTTCCGCGCGGGTTCGATCCCTGGGAATTCTGGATCGGGCTGGCGTCCGATGACTCGGTGCTCCTGATGCGCGACAAGAGCACGCAGGAGATTTACAGTCTCGATGTACGGTTTCCGTAACAAGGGCGCGCGCTTTTACCAGGCGAGGAAAGCTATTTCAGCCCTTCCACCAGATAAAGATCGGAGAGCGTCCGGTGATATCCGTAGACGCACGTCTTGCCATCCGGAGTGAGCAGGATGGGCCCGATGGTTTCCACTCCGGCGGGATCACCCGGCATGAGTTGCTCCAGGGAAGTTTTCCGTCCGGTGGCCAACTCCAGCCGCGAGACCTTGGCGGGAAGCTCGCCGGGGCGGTAAATGAAGAGTGCGAGACCATCCTGCGACCATGCGATGGGCTGCTCGCCCGATTCCATGCCGCGAATCAGGCGGCCGTCGCCGCCCGCAGTGGGATAGATGTAACCCAGCTGGTCTGGACCGATACCTGCGACGGATCGCCCGTCGGGAGAAACCAGGAACGCGCTGGCGTGCATCCCCTCGGGCGTAATCGCTCGCGGCGTCCCGCCGTCCACATCCTGGACATAGAGCCGCACGCCTCGATCGGGCTCGTTGCCGGAAAACAGGACGCGTTTGCCGTCCGGAAACCAGCGCGCCCAGGCATGGTTGATGGAGTCATGCGTCAGCGGCATGGCGGTCCCCGCTTTTGTCGGCAGCAGGTTCAACTGGGCGGGCGATTGCTGGGTCTGCGCGATCACCCATTTCTCGTCGGGCGAAAGGGCGATGGCGGCTCCCTCGCCTAGAAGCACGGCCGGAGAACCATCCGTTTTTCGCAGGTACACGGCATAGCTCAGGCCGCCGGATTTTCCGTAGGCCAGGCTGCCGCCTCCGCCTTCCTCGTCGAACAGCAGGGTTTTACCGTCGGCGGAAATGTCGGCGGGATACGAATAGTCCAGCCAGGTCAAATCGCGTTCCTTGCCATCGGCAACCGCCGTCAGCTCACGACGCCAGCTCGCGCGATTCAGCAGCAGGCGCCCATCTTTCCAGATATCGAGCAGCATCAATGTACCCGGCATGCGCGCGACCAGCCGCTCCTTGCCTGCGAGAGAAACCGCGTACAAGGCCCGGTCAATTCCCGACTTGTTTCCGGTGAACCAGATTTCCTCTCCATCCGGCGACCAGGCCAGCCCTTGACTGCTGTACCAGCCGTCCGACAGCGTCTTCTTCTTTCCGGCCAGGTCCACCACGGCAACCGACCCGCTATCGTCTCCCTGAATGGGATGGTCCAGAAACGCGATGTAGTCTCCTTTGGGTGAAACCCGTATATGCCCGATCCAGCCGCCGGTCTCGTAGAGCACTTTGCCCGGCGGATACTCCAGGCGGTTGCGGCCGCCTACGTCCCTCACAATGGCGACATTGTTCCCGTCGGGTCCCCAGTCCGCCCATTGGACCTGATCGACGATCTCGCGCGGCGCGCCGCCCGCCAAGGGCGCTCGCGCCAGGGTTCCGACGCTAACCCAGGTGCCGATGGGATGACTGTCCAGCAGAACAGCCATTTCCCCGCTCGACGACACCGCCATGAGCTGAGTATGGCTCATGCCCAAGGCGCGTGATTCCGAACTTTCCGGGCGGGCCGTGAACACTTCCACCGGATTGCCCTGCCAGGAAGCGCTATACAGGATGGTCTGTCCATCCGGAGCAAATCGCGCCGAGCGCACGCTGCCCCGCCGGAAGGTAAGTTGGCGGTAGACGGGCGGAGGCGGCGGTTGCTTGGCCAGCCAGGTTCTGCCGGCAAGAATTCCCAGCGCCAGCCCCGCCAAGATGCCCAGTCCGGCGAGCAGGGGGGCTCGGGAACGTTTCGGAGATGGCTCGACTTCCCTCGCGGGGACGCTGGCTACAACCGCAGCTTCTCCACTGCCCCGGGCGACCACCGAAGAACCTGCCGATTCGGTATCCCGCTTGAGTCTTTTCAAGTCAGAGCGGATTTCTGCCGCGCTCTGGCAGCGCAGGTCGCGCTTCTTCTCCAGCGCCTTGTTGATGATCCGTTCCAGCTCCGGCGGCATTGCGGGATTCAGGCGCTGCGGCGATACCGGCGCCTGGTTCAGGATGGCGTTGAACACCGCCGCGGAAGTCGTGCCCTTGAATGGGGGTGCGCCAGTGGCCATCTGGTACAACACGACCCCAAACGAAAACAGGTCGGTGCGCGCATCAAGCTCCTCGCCCATGGCCTGTTCGGGAGACATGTAGTCCACCGTGCCCATGGCGGTGCCCAGGCTGGTCAGGCTTTCCCCGGGCACCACAGTGTCACCCTGGACTGCGCCGACGGTCTCCTCGGTCCGGGATGGCGAGGCCAGTTTGACCAGGCCAAAATCCAGGATTTTCGCCTGCCCACGCGAGGTTATGAAGATGTTGGCCGGTTTGATGTCACGATGAACGATGCCGCTGTTGTGCGCGGCGTCGAGCGCGTCGGCGATCTGGATGCCGTATTCCAGCAAGTCCGCAAGCTTCAGCGCCCGGTTCTCAATTTTGTGCTTTAATGTCTGCCCATCGAGAAACTCCATGACGATGAACTGTTGTCCTTCGTCTTCGCCAGTTTCGTAGATGGTGCAGATGTTCTGATGGTTGAGCGCGGAGGCGGCGCGAGCTTCGCGCTGGAAGCGGGCCAGGGCCTGCCGGTCGCGCGCCAGTTCTTCAGAGAGGAATTTCAGCGCGACAAAGCGTCCCAGCTTGGTGTCTTCGGCCTTATAGACCACACCCATGCCGCCACCACCCAATTTTTCAGTGATGCGATAGTGTGAAATCGTCCGGCCGATCAAAGGAGGTCCCCGCGCCGGATATTAGGCATTCGGGCGCGCGAAGTCAAACCCAGCGCGGTTGGGCCTATGTACCTTCAGATGACCTGTCATCCTTGGCCCGCGAAGGATCCAGCGCGAAGTGAGTTTCGACGACGGCGGAGTGATGAGCGGTGCCCGCCAGATCCTTCACGACTGAAGTCGTTCAGGATGACGCCAACGCAAGGCATTCGATCAATACCGATTAGACCACCGGCACGCTGGGCGAAGTGCCTGCTCCGACCGGCACCAGCGCCGGACCCACGAACCGGGGCACATCCAGATCGGGCATGGGAGTTCCGGCGAACAGGCGGCGGCAGGGTTTGGCCAGCCAGCGGGCCCATCGTCCTGACCAGGAAACCCGGGCGCTGTCGGTGGCGATGCCGGTGTCGGCATACATCTGGCGGTAGATTTTCGAAATGAGCACGAAGGCCAGCCGGCCCCGGCTGGACTTGATGAACCGCGAGCGTTTCCAGATCGAACCCAGGCTATAGAAGTTGTCCCACACCGCCTGGGTGCGGGAGCGAATTTCTTCGGCGGTCATCACCGGGTGGTCCCAATAGAGTTTGGGACGAAGCGCCTGCGGAATGAGCCAGCGCCGGGTAAGCGGCACGCCGGCGATAGTGGGAGGCGTGTCCCCGAGGCCTTTTTCCCAGCGGTCAAAGTCCACGGTTCCGGGGTAAGGACTCAAGGTGACGAACTGGGCGAAAGTGAGATCGGCGCTGATGGCCGCAGCCGCGGTGGCGTCGAAAGTTTCGGGACGGTCGCTGGGCAGTCCGAAAATGAAAGATCCCAGCACGTGCACGCCATGGCTGCGGAAAATCTTCAGCCGCTCGATTAAGTGCTCGCCCGACAGATTGAAATCCTTGTAGACATCCTTCAGGCCGGCCGGGGTCACCGCTTCCACACCGACCAGGGCGCCTTTGATGCGCGCCGCCTTCATGGCATCCAGAAAGTCGGTGTCTTCGGCCGCTTCCATGGTGATCTGAGTAAAGAAAACCATGTCGTCGGGAAGCTGGGCGAGGCGCGACATGAGTTCGAACCTCTCTGCTCGCAGGGCCTCCAGTTCAGCCAACCGCGCGGTGTTCTTTTGCAGCCGGGCCAGGTTGAGGTCGGTGAGCGTGACCGGGTAGAAATTGTCGTCGGCCAGGGCAATGAAGCGAAATCCCAGACGGCGCAACTGCACCACTTCTTCCATGACGACATCCGACGCGCGCTGCCGGGGACGCTGGCCATCGGTGCGCCAGACCGAGCAGAACGAGCAATGCTTGGGACAACCGCGCACGGTTTGCACCGACGCCCACATGTAACGGCTGCGGGGAACCAGTTCCCAGCGGGCGGCCACAAAACTACTGGCCTCGATCTTGCCGCCGTGGTAGAGCGGCTGGGGATTGCCCTTCTCACAGTCAGCCAGCGCTACCGGCCAGGCTACGTCGCCATCGCCCTGCACCACCGAATGGGCTCCGCCCAACTGGCGGGCTTCTTCCGGATAGAGGGTGGCGTGGATTCCGCCAAAAATTACATAGGCGCCGCGCTTGCGGGCCAGGGTCCCGATTTCGTAGCCGCGCAGCGCATTTGCGGTGTGAATGCTGATGCCCACGGCATCGCCGGGCTGAATGCGCTCCGGATCCATGGGGCTGAGGGTTTCATCCACCAGAATAGGGTCGCCAAAATCTTTGGGGGTGGCTCCGGCAAGAACATACTGCCAACGAGGGGTGATGACTGCAGTCCCGAACGAGACGTGACTCGGGTTAATCAGATGAACGTTCACGCGCAGTGCTCCTTCGTACTGCGGATTTCTCCGAACAGTTTCACGAGTCACTAGCGGAACACGCATCCACGTGCGTTGTGTTCTTGGTGAGACGCTTGATCTTCTGGCGCCTTACAGAATTGGGACCAGTCAGCGCGCTCTGCCTGGCAGGATCGGAAGGCAGGAGACTTAGGAGAACGACACGACTCCGGGGTCGTCGAGGCCAGATTAGGCCAGAAAAACGCCGATGTCAAACAATCAATTAGTTTTTGACAGGCAAACCCGGCGTCTGCTTCCGCATCGGTTGGCTGCAGCAGCACTACTCCTGGCGGCGTAGCGCAGCCAGCTTTCGCGGGACGTCATCGCCTTTCACTCCGAGATCGACGGCGCGCTGGAAAGCAGAGATGGCATTCCCCTTGTCGTGCTGCTGCAGGTAAGCTTCGCCCAGGTTCCCGTAAGCCTCGGCGGAGTTGGGGTTCTCGGCGATGATCTGGTGAAAGACCGCCAGGGCGTGATCGTACTTGTCGACCTTGAGCAACTCGTAACCCAGCCAGTTCATGTCATAGGTCACGTCCGCCTGGCGTCCTTCGGCGGTCGCGCGGAACCTGGAGTATGCCGACATCATCTGTTCCGGGGTAGCGCTGTCCGCCGCCCGCAGCATCTCCAGCACAACCGCAGTGATGCCCACGGGATGGACCGAGGGCGGTTCAAATATCTTCGGATCGTGTAGGGTGTTGGCCGCAATCGAAGTCCAATCCCCGCCGCCGATTACTTCTCCCGTCTTAAGATTCACTTCCTCGGAGCGGGAGGGCAGGCGAACTCCATCCACAACCTTGAACTGTTTGTAGACAGCAACGGTTTCCACGGCGTCGCCCCGGGCATGGATGGGAATGGTCAACTGGCTCATCAACAGCTGAAAATTCCTGGGATTGAAAAAGTAAACGGCGGACGAGCAGCCCTCCTGATCGACCTGAACGGCTTCGGCTTCCTTCCCCAGAACCGTCTTGCGCCCCAGATAAGCCGCGTGAAATCCGCGCTGCTTGTAGTCGATGAAAAGAAAATCAAACTCGGCTCCGCAGCGGAGCGCGCGTTCCGCCTTGTTGACCGTTTTCACCAGCCGCTGCTTGGGCCAGTTGAGTTCCCATCCGTGCTGTCCGTCGAAGGCCTCGACGATGCGGCTCCATTGCCCGCCGCAGGCCGGCACCTCGGGGCGGCAACCGACCAGGCGCGCGCCCGGCCGCATGCGGATCAGCACGGCGTCTCCGGTCTTGCTGCCGGCGAATTCCTGCTTATAGCTGCCCTCGTAGTGAAAGCCCCTGAACACCAGGCTATGGATGGCATGAATGCGGTCCAGGCCGCCCATGGCATTGACGGCTTTCTGAATCATCTGGTCGGTGTGGTCGGCTTGGGCCGCAGCCACGCCAGGAAGCAGCCATACCGCCAGCAGAAAAAACACCCTCATGAACGCCCCCTCCGAGCCAAGGTTTAGACGGACGCCAGGCGTCCGGGTGAGGCTCGAAGCGCGGATATTTTCGGCCCGTCGGGGACGGATCGCTACGTCCTGGCAGGAGACTTGGGCGGAATCTCGGCGTAGCCGGGCGTGGCCTGCGCCAGATTTTTAGTCAGCGAAGCTTTGGCATCGCCGATGGACCAGCGAATTCCGCCGCCCAGCAGATTCAGAAAAAAGGTGTTCGAAAAGTTTTCCGGACGGTCGCCGATGGCGGTGTAGAAGACGCGGCCTTTGCCGTGCATCCGCGCCCAGGTGGCGGGATAGGGAGCGCGCTGATAGGGCTCGCCTTTCATGCCCGCGGTGTCGAGCGCGAGAATCACGTGCAGATCGGGGGCAAAATCCTTCAGCGAATACCATTCTTCGGTCAGGTTGACGGGCGAGGTCACGCCTTCGAGGCCGGGAAACTTCGCGTCCTCGACGATGAGGTTGGCGGCCTGCAGCCGGGGCGTGCTGCCGTGAGTGATGAACTCGCCGCCCAGCATTTTCAGGTAGGGATCGGACTTTTCGCCGTGCGCGATGTAACGGTTCGAGAGGTCTCCCGGGGGATCGGGCTCGGTATGAAACGTGTCGGCAGCGGCGTGAACGCCCACAAAGCCGAGCCCACCATGTACTGCGTCCAGCAGCGCCTGCTTGCCCGCCGGCGACATGGGCGGATTGCCGTCCGTGCCGGTCTTGGTCAGGTCCAGGGTGGTGTAGAAGAGCACGGCGGAATACTTTCGGAAATCGGGGGAATCGAAGACGCGGCCGTCCTTGGTGGCGGTGATGTCAAAGCCATGCTGCTCGCCCAGAGTCTTGACCGCTTTTTCCAGGATGCTGGGTTGTCCGTCGATGGTCTTGATCACCTGATGCTCAAAACCCGAAGACTTGGTGAAGATGAGCACGGACTTTTTCCTGGCGGCAAGCAGGCTCTTCGGCAGGGCGATTCCTGCACCGGCGATGGCACTGGCTTGTAGAAACTGACGGCGGCTGACCGATTGCTTCATGGCAATTTCCCCCGAAGCATAGTAGACCGCGATCCGCTTCGACTCAACTGGCCCGGGTGGATGTGGCAAAGTCAAAGTCAAAGGCCGCGGGCGAGGGCCCCCGCTCTACACGAACTCTTACGATCCGGATGGGTCTCTACCGGCTTGCTGCGTTGGATGGACGGACTTCAAATGATGGTCGAATTCGCGCTGCAGCGCCTTCTGGTACTCTTCCCGGCTGGGCCGATGGCTGGTGGGGTGCACATGGAATTTCACGTCGGCACAGGCGGTGCATCCCGCTTCCACCGGAATATCGCCCAGCCACTTGGTGACGCGGATGAAGGGCTTTTTCATGCCTCAAGTTTAAACGTCCTGTGATCCTGAGGAAGCAAACCCTTCGCAGCTGACAGCTCCCGACGGAGTGCCGTGCATGACCCGCTGCGCCTGGAATGACGCCGCACGAGCGAGGGCGCTCGCGCCTACATTTCGTTTATACTCACGTCCCGAAAGCGGGTTCGCGATCTGGAACATCGAGCAGGAGGCATTCATGAAACGTACACTTCTGGCCTCATTTCTATTCTTGCTGTCCACCGCCGGCTGGAGTCAAGCGCAACCGCCCGCGCCAGCGGTCATAACCAGTCCCGAAGTTCACGCGGATAACAGGGTCACCTTCCGCTTTCGAGATCCGAACGCGCACGAGGTGATGCTGGCGCTGGAGGGCGCGAAGCCTGCGCCCATGCAGAAAGACGATCAGGGAGTTTGGAGCCTGACCACTGCGCCGCTCGAGCCGGATTTCTATGGCTATTCATTTGTGGCTGACGGCGTCGGCCTGATTGACCCTTCCAATCCGTCGATGAAACCGAACCTGCTGCACACCACCAGCCAGGTGCATGTGCCGGGGCCGGCTTCGTTGCCGTGGGAGATCGGCGATGGGGCTCATGGCCTGGTCCATCACCATTTCTATAAGTCCGGAGTGGTGGGCGATCAGCGGGATTTTTATGTTTACACGCCGCCGGGTTACGATCCACGGGCGAAGAAGACTTATCCGGTGCTGTATCTGCTGCACGGGTTCAGCGATGACGCCAGCGGGTGGACGGCGGTGGGACGCGCGAATGTCATCCTCGACAACCTGATCGCACAGGGCAAAGCCAGGGCGATGGTCATCGTGATGCCATTGGGCTATGGCGCGCCCGAGATCGTTGCGCCGGGGCCGCGAGGGTCCGCGCCCGAACTCCGCAAGAAAAATTACGACCTGTTCATGCAGGCGCTGCTCACCGAAGTGATACCGCAGGTGGAAGCGGCTTATCGGGTGTCCAAGGACCGCAACTCGCGGGCAATTGCGGGCTTGTCGATGGGCGGCGCGGAGTCCCTGTTGACCGGGCTGAACCATCTGGACAAGTTTGCCTGGGTAGGCGCCTTCAGTTCGGGAGGTTTGACGGAGGATTTCAGCGCCCAGTTTCCCGGGCTCGACGCAAAAGCCAATCAGAAACTGCGCGTGCTGTGGATCTCATGCGGGACCGACGACGGCCTGATCGCTGCCAACCGGAAGGTGCGGGCGTGGCTGGATTCGGAGGGCGTCAAAAACACCGGCATCGAAACCCCGGGCGGGCATGTATGGATGGTCTGGCGACGGAACCTGGCGGAGTTCAGCGGGTTGTTGTTCAGATAGTCATTTGTCATCCTGAGCGAAGTGGAAAGTTCGCTTCGCGAACGTTCTGCGGAGTCGAAGGACCCCTCAAGGCTGACCAGTCCACGGCCATGTAGGGGTCCTTCGACTGCACAAACCGATTCGCACGCGAATCGATTTGTTTCGCTCAGGATGACAACGGAAAATATCGTACCGTACAGCCACTTCCGTAATCTCCTCCTCTCTCCGGGTCCGTTACATACTGGACCGAACACATGGGTCCGCATCGTAACGTTACGCTCTGAATGGCACCCTCCCCCGCTAATACGCGCCGTTGGCCACGAAAGCCGGTCGATCTGCAAGTCCTTGTGGTTCTGCGGGATGGAGAGTCCAAAGTCTTTGTCCCGGGGCGGCTCACTGAAATCAGCAAAGGCGGCCTGGCCTTGTGCGCCGGAATCAACCTGCAGCCCGGCGATCCCCTCGAGATTGAGTTGCCGGCGCCTTACTCCCGCGTAAAAGGGACGATCCGCAGCCGCGACGGTTATTGCTTTGGGGTGGAATTCGCCACCTCGCTCTCCGCCACGGCCCGGCCAGCCAGCCGCAATCTGGCGCTTTTCCACCAGCGGCATCAGGCTTACCTGCGCGAGAGCGAAGAGGAAATCAACCGCCTGCAGAAAGAAATTGCAGCGGTGCGGCGGGCCGCGATGTTGGCCGATGAGAATGCCTGATTGTTGGCGTAATGCCTGTTAACCACACTCACCCGTAGTCCCTACGTATAACGTGTATACTTGCGTCGCCTCAGCGCCAGCACAATCCATTGTTTCCGGCGGTCCAAGGGTGCGATTCGCGCTTCGCGAGGCCAAGGAGACTACCCATGAAAAAATCTTTCCCCTGGCGCGGCGGCTTACTGACTGCGCTTGCATTGACAACTTTCTGCGCCGCGTCTTGGGCGCAGGACAACATCCGCACGGTGCTGTTCGTAAGGGTGAAAATGGGCCAGGAGGAAAACTGGAAGGCGGCCGTCAAAGACTATGCAGCATTGGTGAAAAAAGCAGGGTCGGAGCAGGGATTCACTATCTGGGAATCGGAAAGTGGACCGACGCAACATGCGGTCGTCTGGTATTCCTCCAAGTGGAAGCAACTGGGTGAGCAGGATCCGAAACTGCAGTCCGTGGAAGGCGAAAGGGCAAGGATATTTTCCCGTTTGGACACGGCGACCGACAGCCTCGAAACCTGGATTGACGAAATGCAGCCCGACATGATGATCCGCTCAAAGGATATTCCACCCTATGTGCGAGTCGGCCGGACCCGCGTCGTCTCCGGCAAGATGGATGACCTCAAAGCCCTCTTCCGAGATCAGATTGTGCCCGCCGTGAAGAAGTCGGGTGCCACCGATTACGGAGTGGCTGTGGCCCGCTTCGGTACGCCGTCGAATGAAATCCACAGCTACTTAGGCCTAAGCGGCTGGGGCGACCTGGATGGACCGATTGGCGTCGAGAAGGCGATGAGTGCTTCCGAATTCAAAGCGTTTCAAGCGAAGTTGTCGCCGCTGATCGAGAGCACGGAATGGAGCATGTGGAAGTACGAACCCGAGCTTAGCTACGTCCTCCCGGCAAAGTAGGAAGCCGGCAGAGGGCCCGCAAAAACCCGCCGAGTTGGATTTCAGCAAAGAGAGGCACGCCATAAGCGTGCCTCTCTTTGCTTCCCAGTCTGCATATGAGGCCGGGGCACATTACCGCAAGCGCCGCAGGCTCTCGACGGAAGGCACAAAATAATAGGAACCGGTCAAAGGTTGAGTAAAGCGGGTGAGCGCGTCGCGCGTGCCAGTGACCAGGCCTGCCATGCTGTCGAGCATTCTGGAAAGGCGCTTCTGGTCGGCGCTGAATCCCACGAACATGGTGCCGTGGTCGGCGACGTTTCCGTAGGGCATGTTGCGGCGAAAGATGTGCCCGAACTCGTCCTGATCGGTGCGCGCTACGTGCGAGTCCGCCGGCTTGTTTTCGAGTTCAATGCTGTCGGCCTTGGTGCGTCCCATGATGCGCTCCTGCTGCTCGACCGGCAGAGCTTCCCACACTCAGCTGTCTTGTGCTTCCATTTCTGCAGCAACAGGACGGAGCCGGCAGCGCCGGGAACCCCTTCGGGCAGGAGAGCTGCGGCGGGAGCGTCCAGGAGCGTCGGATTTTCCGAGCCATCGATGAAGCCGGTAAGATCGCGATCGTGCTGGTAAGACCAACTCGAGGTTTCTTCCCCTAACGAGGCCAGGCCGGCCAGGTCATGGATGATCGAGCGGGCCATATCGAAGAGGACGTCATACGCGCTGCCAGAGAGCCATACCAGCGCGTCATGCTGCGTGCCGGGCATAACGAACCCTTCGGTGCCCTGAATTCCCTTGTTAAAGCCCACAACGCCCGGTGGAGTGTCATCGGGAACAATATCGCGCCACAACTCAGGCCGGAAGCCGATGACGAAGTTCACTCCTCCTGTGGTGGTCCGCGGTTCACGAATAGCGGAAATTGTGGACGCAAATTCGTTGCGCTTCTTTGCGTCCAGAATGTCAACCTCCAGGTACGCATGCGAGGACGTTCCCAGAGCGAAGATGCCAGCCTGAGGCGTGTACATGCGGGCAATTATATCGGCCACCATCGTAGACGATACAACTGGGCTCCGATCGCGTCGCTAGCGCGGCCGGTAGTCGCTAATCCAGCCACTGCGGGTTCTGATAGGTCCCGTCGAAGTTGTGCGACGTCTTGTAAAGCTCCCACTCGCCCTTTTGCGCCACCGGCGCCGTGCGGGCAAGAAGCGCGGCGACCTGTTCTCCGCTGAGCGGCTTGAAAGATCGTGCCACTTTCAGCGCCTGTTGCAGGATGGGGAGAGAATCGCAGCCGGTGATGACCACGCTGGTGGGCAGCGTAAGCGCGTACTGGAGGCATTCAACCGGCTCGGCGGCTTTGCTCTTGAGAATCAGGCCGTCGCCCATGGGCTTCATGCCCAGAACTCCAATGTTGTGTTTCACGAGGACGGGGAGCACTTTCTTTTCGAAGCTGTCGTAGTGGGCATCCATCAGGTTGAGCGGCATCTGCACGGAGTTCAGCGTGAAATTGTGGGCGAAGGCGGTGTTCAGCATCTTGAGGTGAAATTCCGGGCTCTTGTGTCCGGTGAAACCGATGTAGCGGACTTTGCCTTTTTGTTTGGCTTCGACAACCGCCTCCATGCCGCCGTTGGGAGCGAAGATGCGTTCGGGATCGTCGTCGCGGATCACCTCGTGGAATTGCAGAAGGTCGATGGTGTCGGTCTGCAAGCGGCGCAACGACTCGTCAATCTGGCTGGCCGCGCCTTTGCGGGTGCGGGCGTCAAGCTTGGTCATCAGGAAGGCTTTCTTGCGGTATCCATCGCGCAGGGCTTTGCCCATGCGGACTTCACTGGCGCCGCCGTTATAGTCCCAGCAGTTGTCGAGGAAATTGATGCCTTCGTCGAGCGCGGTGCGAATGATGCGGATGCTTTCCTGCTCGTCGCTCTGCATGCCGATGTGGTATCCGCCGAGGCCGATGCAGGACACGTTCTCGCCCGTGTTGCCCAGCGTGCGATAGGGAATACCGTTTTTGATTTCGGCGGCCCAGACGCGCGGTAACAGGCTGCCCGCCACGGTGACTCCGGCGGCGGTTTCGAGAAACTCGCGGCGGGTGAATGCAGGCTTGGGATCAGTCATGGGAGGTCTCCTTGCCGCCATTATCCCACCGCCAGAGGGAGATCGCCACGAACCACGCAGGGGCGATGTCCTCGGCTGCCCAGGTCGAGCGCAGCTCGAGAAGGCCTTGTATTCGGCGAGAAATAGCGGAGCTTCGCTCCGCCGGGCAGATGAGGACATCTGCCCCTACGTGGTTCGTGATGGATTGAGATCCAGCGTGAGATCTGAAGCTTGCTTCGCGACGGAAATGTCGCCGCAGTTGTTCAGGACCCAATCGGCTCCGGCGGCCACGAGTTCGGGGTCTTTCACCGTGGTGCGAAAGGCGATGACCCTGGCTCCGGATGCCTTGCCGGCACGTATGCCCGCCGGCACATCTTCCACTACGACACAGTCGGCGGCGGAAAATCCGAGTACAGAAGCGCCTTTCAGATACGGCTCGGGGTGCGGCTTCCCCTGCGCGATGTCGTTCGAAGTCACCATGCGTTCGGGGACCGGCAGGCCGGCTGCGCGGAGCCGCGTCTCGGCCAGGGGCCGGGTGCAGGACGTCACGATGGTCCAGCGGTCCGGGGGCAATTCAGCCAGCAGCCGCGCGGAACCGGGAAGGAGCACTACACCCTCCAGGTCTTCCATCTCGCGTCGCTCAACTTCGCGGTTCTCGGCGGCGTGATCGGCGTTGGGCAGGTATTCGCGGACGGTGGTGAGGCTGGGACGTCCGTGGGCCCGCATCACCACCTGGTCGGGGTCAAAGCCGTGCTCGACCGCCCAGCGACGCCAGACCCGGGCGACGGCGCGGGTGGAGTCGATCAGGACGCCGTCCAGATCGAAGAGCATGGCCTTACATTGGACCTGAAGCATTGTCAGGAAGCGGCCTGCAAGACCAGCGGCTTTTCCAGGCGAAATCTCAGAGTGCTCTCCGCCGGGACCTTGACTTCTTTTCCCCGGGTGAAGACCTGGCTGACAACCCCACCGCCGGCGCCGGCGAGCGCTCCGATGCCGGCGCCTTTGCCGCCGCCGAACAACCCTCCCATCAGCGCGCCCAGGGCGGAGCCGCCGCCCAGGAATTCCGCCGTGCGGCGATTCGCGCCCACCCCTTTGCGGTTGGATTCGTCCACGTCCGAGGTGACCACCGTGTACTGCTTCTTATCCAGCGTGACAGAGTACAAATCGAGGACCAGTTCCGGACTGTGCACAAGGCCGCCGGTGGAAGTATTGCGGACCAACAGCTGGGCCGCCGATCCCGCGGGAATCGCGACCGCGCCGGCGGTGTCCAGCACGTCTTCCGTGATCATGGCGGAATAGGTTTGGCCCTGATAGGCGTTTGTCGAATCAATGGTTTCGTTGGTGCGGACGGAGAGGTCGGAACCGGCGGGAATTACCTTCGCGCCGCTGGACGCGGGCATGGTTCCGGCGTGGTTGAAGATGATGGCGTCCAGGTCGCTGAGCGGGAACTGGTACTGGATTCCCTGCGCATCCTGAAAGGCGACGGGGTTCGCCCCGGTAAAGTGGCCGGAATAGCTCTTGCCGCTTCGCAGCGTTACGACATCGCCCGAGGGACCGAAGATCAGCGACTGCACGTCGCGCTCGGGGAATTCATATTTGACGCCTTGCGCATCCGCGAAGGTGATGGCGCCGCCCTGCAGCCGGCCGAGGTAGCTGGTCCCGCTCCGCAAAACCACGGTGTCGGCGGATGCCAGGCTGGCGAAAGACAGAATTACCAGTGCAAATAACAAACGGAACTTAGACATGGCGCAATCTCCACCAGTTAGAGTTGGCAAAGTATACCGGAATCTGCGACCAACCATGGACCGCTCAATGTAGGCGCGAGCGTCCCGCTCGTGCGACAGCAGCACGAACACCGGCACACGAGCGGGGC